>LSSJ01000020.1 GCA_001595785.1 Euryarchaeota archaeon SM23-78 | reverse complement strand
TTCTTACTATATATATTTTTATATTTTCTTTTTATATTTAAAAATAACTCAGAAGTGAACAAGTAAAAAGACACGTTTTTAATATATTATAAATTAAATTAGTTTAAAATGAACTTTTTATTTAATTTCACATAGATTTATGTCGTCTTTTCACTATTTAAACCATAAAATTTATTCTTTTTTTTAAAAAACAAAACATTTATATATATGAATAACAATACTGGTAGTATAAAACCTATTTTAAGGTGGGTATAGAAATGTTCAGTTCTAAAAAAAAGAAGGATACGAGTATTACTGAGTTAAGCAACCTTATATATCATCTAGAAGACAGAGAAAATAAGGAATTACAAAGCAAAGTAATAGATGCTTATTCTTTTCTTATAAATCTTCAACAAAAATATTTCAAAGATAGAAAACCACGAAGCAGACACAAAAAAAGAGCAAAAGGCGCAATATTCTACATTAATCACTCACCTGAATCAGAACTAGAAATAAACGGAGGCAGCGCAACATATCTTTCCCCTGAAAACCAACATAATATAAGTGATAAAAAAGGACAGCAGTTGTTAGAAGAAATAATAACAGGAGAATACCATGACGGCGCAGTAGAAATAACTCAAAAAGGTAAGATTAAATCTTATCAAAGAAAATTTGCTCTTACTGATGAAGAGGTGGCTGTTGAACTCGGCTTAGCAAAAAACAAAAAGAACGTCCCTCATTACGTTTGGGGATTTAAAAGACCTGTTTCAAAAAGACACACAAGCACAATTGCAGCATCATATAAAGATAGAAATGCTTATTTCCTAACCTTTAGTGAGCAAACAGGGGACATAAGGGTATATCATGCAGGAGATATTATATTATCAAAAGAAACTCCGCAAGAAATACCTGCAAAATATGCAATCTTTTTGAATTCATTATCTTACAAAAGAAAACAAGCCTTAGAAAAAAAAACATCTGATTATCAGTTAGGGCCTGTGCTTGCACCGCCACCAAAACTTTCAGATAAAGTTCCAATGTACCTTATTTAACATAAACTTTTAAAACAAAGTGTTTTTTCTACTAATCATGCAAGCATACATCCAAACCACAGAGTATACAACAGCTGCATCTTCACTAATGGCTGTTATTAATCATTTCAAACCAGACTTCAAACTATCACGGGAGAACGAGTTCTTTATCTGGCAGAACACAGTAAACCTGCCTGTGCGCGCGTCATCTATATACGGATTAGCAGTGTTTGCAAAACAACAAGGCTTAAACCCTAACATTGTGCTTGGAGAAAAAGAATATGATTATCCTGATTACAGGTTTAAAGGATACACCAAAAAAGAGATTGATGAAGCCAAGTTCTCTTCAAAGCTTTATCATAAAAAAGCAAGAGAGCTAGGCATAAAAATAGAGGAGAAAGAGTTTGATTTTAAAGAAGTAAGAAAATTGGTGAAGCTAGGAAAAATATTGATGCTCAGATTAAACGAGGGTGCGTTGCGAGAAAGCGGGAGCACTTCAAAGTATGTGGTTGTTCATGGGTTTGATAATAAATATAAAGCCTTTTCAGTAATGGATCCAAAGCAAGGTCTTGTTAATGTTAGTGAAGACTTACTAAGAGAAGCCTTTGAAACCCTTGAGACCAAGAAGAAAAGAGATCCCAGGATGATAATCTTTTGAATTTATGCTTTACTTATTCTTCCATGTCAACTTCTCAACTTTTGTTTCCTAACATTTCTAAATTCCTTTGAATCTCAAAAGTATAAGGTTTCTCTGGATAATTAAGTCCAGGAAGAAAGTTAACCTCAAGGCAATAAGCATTATTGAATTCTGAATCAAAACCAATATCTATTGCTAAATCAAGGCTTTCAAAACCCTTAAAAGCCTTTGTAGCAAGATCTTTACTTCTGCTAATCTGCTCCTGTCTCAAATAATTACTTATATCTTCTCCCCTCACAATTTCTCCTCCCATGGCTTCATTGGTTACCTTCTTCTTGCTCACCCGCAGTATGGATATTGTAAAATGATCGTGGGATACATAATGTCTAAAATCAAAGTTCTTTTTGTTAATTTTAGCTAAATTAATTCCTTCTTGAACAACTGAGTACATGTCAAGTAAGAACTGCAATGTTTCCTCTATCTCAGAATCGGTTTTCAGTTTTTTAATATTTTGTCCTGAAAAAAACCTTCCATTTTTTTTCTTAGTTGCAGTATAAACCCCCTCTTGATCTATTATTGCTATTCCTCTACCAAGAGAGCCACTGTGTATTTTAACAAACAAACTAGAATGATTTGATTGATTATAAAGATTAAAAATCTCTGCAGGTTTTCTAACATTAAGGTAGGTTTTAGGGTGGGGGATGCTTTTCTTTTCAAAGTTTTTATACATAAGTATTTTATTTCTTCCCATGTAAATCTCATTTGAAGGGTTTACAAATAAAGGAGTTTCAATTTTTTCCTTTATTTTCGAATCAATTGTTTCCAAAAACTTGAGAAAGCCGTTGGTGGTTTTTGGAGTGCTACTATAAAAATCATCTCCTTTTTTTATTTCATAATCAAAAGTTTCTTTATCTTTTCCTATTTGATGAAAATAATCAATAAGTTCAGAATTATACCAGGGAGAGCACAGCCTTACGATTACTTTGCCTCCAACTTCTGGAATCACGGCTTTGCCATTAATTAGTTCAACATAATCAATGGCTTGATGAGGTATGTTAAAATTCTTTAAAAGCTCAGTGTAGGTATGGAATCTCTTCTCCTTGGTATCCCCCATTACCAAAAACTTAACGTCTCTCATTATTTGTATCCCTCTAAAATCCAATGTGCAGAATCCCAAATTTTGAGACGTTTGCCAATTCCTCTTTGCACTGCCTTCTCATATATTTTTATTGCTAGAACCAAATCCATTTCTCCGATTCCAACGGTATCAAAATATATGTTTTCATTGGCTTCTCTTCCCTTCTTTTCCCCTAGGATTATTTGTCCTAGCTCAGCATAAATATCGCGGTCCAAGATTATCCCTTTATTATGTGCTAGGGGTAAGGGATGTGCGTTTCTTTTTTTAATAAGATTCCAATCATCACATATAATTTTACCTTCTTTTGCACAGCTAATAAGATATTGTTCCTCATCGTCCCACCCTCCTATGTGAATATGAGTAGAACCCCTCTTCACGTCTTTGTTTTTTACAAGGATTTCATCATTTTTGGTTATTGCTGAAACAGTTACGTCAGAGTATCTTACAAGTTTGCTTACATCAGATATGGGTGTGACTTTCATACCTGTTTTTTCTGTCATTTGCTTTGCAAATGCTTTATAATTTTTAGGATGGCGTGAATAAACAAAAATATCATTTATTCTTTCCGCTAGATTTGATGTCATTAATAAGAGTGAGGATTTGGCCATTACTCCTGAACCAATAATCCCTATGTTGTTTTTCTCTTGAGCTAGATACTTGAGTCCTAAGGCAGCATAGGCTCCTGTTCGGATTGCAGATATAAGCGTTCCATCCATTATACAGAGCGGGTGTCCGTTATTTTTATCATTAAGTGTAATTGTTGCAATGGTTCTAGGTAAGTCCTCTGTTTTTATAAGGTTAGAGCCCAACCATTTGTTTGCACTGTAATCTCCATTAATAGCTATGAGTGAATTAATTTTCCAGTCTTGAATTGGGTCAAGTTCAATTACTATTTTGTCAGATAAGGATTCATTTGATGCATGCCAGATAAGGCCTTTCTCAATTTCTGATAAGACCATTTTGAAATCCAGAAGACCTGCCTTAATGAGATCAGATTGGTCTAAGTATAAAACTTCTAGGCTTTTCATTTTTTCTTCTTTTCCATAACTGTTATATAATAAGATGATATTTAATGGGGGTAGGTGTGAGAAAATCCCATCTTACTATTAGTGTGTAACCATATCATATTTATAAAATAATTTCGTTAATTTTTTTTGTGAAAATTAACAAAATTTATATATTGATGTTATTTTTTAAAAAATATGAGGAGATTATACAAAAAAATATTATATGAACTCGACCTTAATGCAAGAGAAACTTTATCAAACATTGCCAGAAGTTGTCGAACAAGTCAGCAGATGGTTAGTTATGTAATGCATCAACTCTTAGAAAAGAACATTATTCAAGGCTTTTCAACCATTTTTGATTACAGCAGATTTGATTTAAATTCTTATATAGTTCTTTTTAGATTATTTTATACTAAGAAAACAGATCTAGACAACTTTCTTGATAATCTTAAAAAAGTACCAGAGTTGTCTAGATTTGAGCTTCTAGAAGGCAAATGGGATGTTTACGCTGTGTTTTTAGCCCCAAATCCTTCTTACTTTAACAAACTCTTAAGAAAAGTTAAGATGGATAATAAGAATGTTATCAGGAACGATATGATTATAACAACAGTAGTTACTTATAGTTTTACAAGGAGTCACTTGCTTGGTTCAAAAAGTTCTGAAAAACAATATGTTATTGTGGGAGGAGACAGGGGGAGGATAGATCTTACTGAGAATCAGATGAAAATATGTAGATTGCTTCTTGAGAATCCTTTAATCAAAATCAAGGAAATATCGAAAAAAACAGGGCTGAGTTTTTTGACAATAACCAAAGCTATTAACTACATGAAAGATGAAGAGTTGATTCGTGGGTTTAAACCAGTCATTGATTTTGAGAAAGCAGGTTTGACATGCAACAAACTCTTTATCAAATATCAGCATGCGTTACTAATAGAAGATCAGATTGTTTCTTTTTGTAGAGAACACCCTTCTGTCGTGGGGATTGTGAAATGTTTTGGAGAATGGGATTTGATAATAACAACAGAGTGTGCTGGTAGTAAGGATTTTAATAAATTTCTCACAGAAATAAGAGAAAAATATGAAAACATGATATCTGATTTTGAAATAATGAAAGTTTTAAAAATAGAAGAATTAAGGTTTGTGCCAAAGAATCATTTTGAGGAGATAGAAAAACATAGATAAGGTGGTTAATTGAAGCCCTTAATAGGTATTTTACCTGACTTAGTAAAAAAAGGACATGATGAAAGCCATATTGTTAACAGTAATTATGTTAAAGCCATAAGTAAAGCAGGCGCTATTCCTATATTACTATCATATTCTGATATAGATAAAAATTTATTTCAAATGATTGCTGGTTTTCTTCTTGTGGGCGGCGGAATCTATGACAAAGGCGCAAACCCAAAAAAATTTGTTAATAAACCATTGTCTTTTACAAATCCTAAACGCTATGCTTTTGAAAAAAAGCTTATTATGCAAATTGTAAAAGCTAGGAAACCTGTTTTTGGAATTTGCAGAGGAGCTCAGATGCTGATTGATGTTTTTGGTGGTGAAATAATAAATGATATTACAAAGATTCAAAAGATAAATCATCAAAAAGCATTCCACTCAATTAATTTATTAAAAGGGAGTTTCCTTAGAAAACTTGCTCGGTGTGATAAAATAAAGGTGAATAGCAATCATCACAAAGGGATTTGTTCAGTGCCTACTTATTTTCAAGTATCAGCTAAAAGTATTGACGGTTTTGTTGAGGCTTTTGAAAATAAAAAAGGCAGCCCTGTTATTGGAGTTCAGTTCCATCCAGAAACATTGTTGCATAAGCCTTTTTTCTTTAAACTTTTCAAGTATTTTATACAGAAATGCAAAAGTAAACAATCTAAACCATATAATAATCCTCAAGTATAACAGTATCTAATACTTCAAGGTTCTTCACTGTGTACAACCTGCCATCGCTTATCTCTATAATCCTTTTTGCAAGTTTTTCTCCTTGTTTATCTAGGTTTATTCCAACCACAGATATTGTGATATCCTGATCCCTAGCTATGCTTACTGCTCTGAGGGTTTCCTCCTCAGGCTTTTTGCCTTTAGTTGGAAGTACATCTGTAAGCAGAATCAGGTGCTTTGTTTCTTTGCTAGCCCCGAAGAGCTCAATAGCCTTTTGAACTGTCTTTGCAATATCTGTCTCTGCTCTTGCTCTAATACTTGTAATGCTTCTTAATATGTCATCAAAGTCAAGGGTTGGAGGAACAATTTTTTTTACGTCTTCTCCAAAAACAATAAGGCCGACTTTGTTCTTCTCATTGATGACTTTGTAGGCAAGAGCAACCCCTGCTCTTTTACCCACTCCTATCTTTTCTCCTTTCATACTTCCACTTGCATCAAGAGCATAGATTATGCTTATGCCTCCTTTTTTTTGTCTTTCAAAAATACGCAAATCTTCTTTTAAAAGCTGGGTGTGCTGTCTTCTAATAGCTGTTTTAACACTCTGCCTAACAGCAATATCACGATATCTTGTTTTTTTATAAGGAACATAATCCTTTTTATCACCATAAATATCTTTTTTCTTTTCTTTTTTTTCACCAAGCCCTTTTATTCTTAATTTATCAAGCTCTTCTGTGTAAAGAATAAGAGAACTTAATTTCAGACCTTGGTCTGTTATCTCTCCTCCTTTGTTAAGCAAATCCTTTTGTTTAAGCTTCTTAATGTTCTCCTCAATATTTTTTTTCAGCTCTTCTCTGAACTCTGGTATCTTAATATTTTTTTCAACAAAACCAGGGTCATAGCCAGTTAGTTTCCTGATAATGACTTCTCCATACAACTGCTTTGCAAGCTTGTAATCATTAACAAGGTTCTTGAAGATAAGGTCTGGCACAAAGCTTGAAAGATTCTGATTAACACTCTCAGTTAGTAGTTTTCCTTCTTCAATTATTTCTTTGTCACTTTCAAGAACACTATGCATCAACTTATTCTCTTTTTGCTGTTTTGAGAGTTTTCCACTAAGCTCCTCTGCTTTTTCAAGCTTAGAAAACTTTTCTTTGCCACGCTTATACTCTACTGGCTCTATGCTACCGGCCACCACCCATCTGGTTAGAAAACTTTTCAAACTCCTCCTTAATATAATCTTCAGGAGTTTTCAAGAACTTGATACTTGGCTTAAGACCAATCCTGTGGCTGAGCACACTTACAATAACATCTTGGACATCCTTGAGTGATACCTTGTTCTTACTCTTAATGTAGGCATTGCTCTGAGCTCTTTCATACAAGCCAAGGCTTGCCCTTACACTAGGCTTTTTCTCAACATCAGTATCAGCTCTTAAATCGCGAATGAACTGAATAACATTAAATAATAATTGATTTGGAAACTCAACAATCTGTTTACCAGACTTTCTAACAATCTCAACTTCTAGCTCTGTGGTTTCAGGGTATTCCATATATATTAAGTCAAACCTATCCAAAAACACATCACTGAGCGGCTCTGTGCTTTTATCATCAGGGTTCATAGTGCCTATGAATATAAAGCTTACATCAAAGTCAAATGAGTAACTGCCGATTGTGATTTTCTTTTCTTCCAAGACCTGAAGAAGAGCATTCTGAAGCTTCTCACTGCACCTATTAATTTCATCAAAGAACATAACCCCTTGATTAGCCTTAAAGATTTTTCCAGGACTAAAAGCCTCAACACTAAGAGGACCAAACTTTAATGCTTTCACAGGATCAATATCACCAATAAGGTCTTCTGCTGTTAGGTCAGGGCTTCCCTGCACCCTAACAAACAAGTCCTTGCCTTTCAAGGTTTTTGTTCTTATTTTTTGTCCTTTCTTCTTTTTTTCCAAGCACTCAGGACAACAAGGATTATCAGGCAAACAATTAAAACTACACTCACAAACAGTCTTCTCAGGCATAAGCTTAGCAACATTCTTAGCCAAAGTAGTCTTGCCAATACCAGGCTGCCCCACCAGAATAATATGTCTCTTTAGCTGAGCCTTAACTCTATTCTGGCCCAATATATCTTCAAAATCTGATTCCAACAGCTTGTTCTTGAATTGTTCTGATAGCATATGCCATTAAGGGAAGAAAGAGGGGTTTATAAAGTTTTACAAACCCCACTAACCACCGCAAAGCATATATACTTAATCTTTTTACCACTGAAAAATGGAATTATCAGACATTGTGGCAAAGCATGGTATTCATAAAGATATATTTAAAGATACTATTGATTATTTCATAGGTTCTGATAACTTTTCTGTTATTGAATTTGCTCCTTCTAAAACCAAACCAGACCTTTGCTATGCAATGTTGTGGCAGCCGGGTGTTTATGAGAACAGATCACTAAATAATGAAAGTAAATGGTTGTTGATGAGATTCAGTAAAGTTGGTGGTAAAATTAAGCCGCAAACATTTCATGATTTAATCTATGCAGTTAAAAATCAGGGCTGGAAGTCTGAACAAGAGTTGGATAACCTTAGACAAGATATAAGGGACTCTTTGTATTTTCATGTTGATGAGGGGTTAGAAGTGGTTGATATTAGTGATGTTAACATAGAGCTTCGGCCAAAGGATTTTAGGGCTTTTATTATAAAAAATACGGAAGTAGCAGATGATTTAGAAGAGACTCTGTATGAATACAATGCAATTGAAGTTTTAGAAAAAGGAAATTATTTTGAATATATAATGTCACAACCAACCACTCAGGCAACAATAGGTTTAAGGAGGATTATTCATGAAGCTTTTCCTAAAATGGCAAAGAAGTATGGTGTGAGTCCTGATTCTAAAGAAGGCTCTGGTGTAGAAAAACCTGGCTTAAAGTTTAATCTTTATTTTGATCATAATTTGAGTTCAGTCTCAACATTTGAAGGTAATGATGTAAGTCTTTCTATTGTTCAATTTTCACTTTACTTGGTACAAGAAAATCACTTAGCATTAATCGAGACTCTAGGTGAAGAGATAGGCCATATCTTTAGAGAGAAGTTAATGACAAAAGTGGATTATGATAGTTTAGATGAAAAAAGGAAAAAAAGGTATTATGATAGGTACGCAGATTATTTAGTTGACCGCTTAGAGCATCAGCGCGGACGATTTATGCATTATCGCATGGTACACGAGTTCTTTGGATGGATAGGTAGGTATGTTTTTAGAGATGCTTTTAATCCTTCTATTAAGTTGTCGTATGAACTCTTTGATGAGAAAGCTAAAGAAACAGAGAGAAAAAGAAGAGAAGAAATGATTAAAGAAAAAATTGGACCAGCAATAAAAAAAGCACAAGAACTTGGAAGCAAGGTTATTAAAACAAAGGAAGAGTTTTCAAAGTATGAGGATGAAATATATGATATTATTAATGACTTAAAGGGGTGGGGGCATGAATCTGATGATATATTAGAAAGAAAGATATACATGTATTTTCACATCGAGTCTATTGGTGGAATAGAAGAAATTTTTGATTATAAATATTCATTAGATAAATATATGAAATATTTGCAAGGAAAAAAGATTAATGAATGGGATAAATCCTATAAAGAAGAGTTTCTAAAAGCCCACCCTGACCTTGTGGCTTTGGCTAAAGCCGCAGATAAAGAAACCCTTAAAGCCAAGGTGTTTGAGCTTACTGCAAAAGAGATAGTTGCTGTGGTAAACAAATTCTTTAAGGGGCTGCCTGACGCACTTAGAGAAGTAAAAGTTGACGACTATTTTGAATACCTTCGAGAAATTGAACATCAATATGGATATCGAGCTGCTCAGAAACACTTACCAGAAATAATGAAGAATCTTCCTGAAATAGTGAGAATGACTGATGAAGAAGTATTTGATAAATTTTTTTGTGACTAAATCTGAATTCTCCTACTTCACCCTGCCTTAACAAACACTCCAAACACTTCTGCACCTGATACCATGATAATAGTGACCATGATTCCTGCTATTAGCACTCCTATAATACTGGCTACCAAATACTTCCTGAACTTTAATCCAAATATATTTGCTGCGAGTGCTCCTGACCACACCCCCGAGCCAGGCAGGGGTATGCCTATGAAGATGGCTAATCCTAGCTCTCCGTACTTCTCAACATATTTCTTGCTCTTCTTTTGCACTCTCTTAATTGTTTTATGATATAATTTATCAATGAACTTAATCCATCTTAGTAAATGTATTAATTTTTTCTAGGAATGGGAACAAGGTGAGGACTGCAATTATTATTAAATCTCTTATTATCTCTTGCATAAGCTTAAATAGAAGGAAGGTATTAAAATATTTATTGGTTTATCTCTCTCACAACAGGGGTTCCCACTAATTTTCTAAGTGCATAGTCTCTTTGCTTGAAAAAGGTATTTGCTTGCTTTACTACTTCTGCTTCTGCTTGGTGATGAGGCATGCCAGCAGTTTCTTTTGCAAATGAATAAACCCTACCAAAATATAGTGGTTGAACTGCTTCTATGAGTAATTCTTTGCTCTCTGCTTTTGGATATGCAGCTAGCAGGTCATAAAGGATTTTTGTCCATAGCTCAGAATCAAGACCCCCTAGTTCAAGACATACTTCTCTTAGTTCTGAATAAGTTTCTTTTGAGAGGTGTTCTCTTAGTAAACCATTGTATTTGTTCATTCCATTGTTAAAGGTTTTCCTAAGCTTTTCTGTGTTAATACACATCATTGCTGGTTCTTGTGTCTCTTCCTCCCCAAAGATGGTTGTGTGAGCTATTCCTCTGTTAAGAAGAGCTTCTGGTTTTTTATTAAGTATACTAAATAGAGTGCCTATTACTTGTTTGAACATGGGTCCTAGGCTCTCACCAGGGTCTTTTACTTTGTGTATCTTTGCTCCAAGCCTTGTTGAGCACACCTTAAAGTTTCCTAGCAAGGCATGGGTTGTCATGAAGATGTCTATACCATACTGCTTTATGGTCTCACTCCACTCTTGTTCAAGCCAGTGCTCTGCTAGTCTGGTTGAAAAACTAAAGTCTCCACCTATAGGCTGTCTTATGTCTCTGCAGAACAAGCCTACAATTAAGGGATAAACAATGTTGTTAGTAATAGTACCATCATATTTGTGCCTTGCATAAAGAGGAGTTGCAAGATCATATCCTTCAAGTATGGGTTGGCACAGCTTTTTTATCCATTCAGGGGTTATGCTTTTTAGGTCAGCATCAACAACTGCTACAGCTTTTGGCTTGAGTTCTTTTACAATCTTGAACAAGTTATAGAAGTTATTGCCTTTTCCTTTTACTCCTGGGGATGTTGTAACATACACCTTTGGTATGCCTTGGGTGTCTGTGTTTAAAAAGATATGTTTAGTATTATCTTTTGAATTATTATCAACGTTTATTATTAAACACGAATATTGAGAATAAAATTTTTTTAAGCCTCGCGCCACCTGCCAGGTCACAAAGTCTATAGTGCCTTCCTCATTATAACTTGGTATTCCCACGATAATATCTGTTTTTTCCATACCAAGGGAGGCTTTGATGTTCATTCTCTGTTTACCTGCGCTACCACTATAATTATATTACTTTATCTTACTTTTAGGTAAAACAGATATATATAGTTTTCTATTTTTCCCTACTGGTAGACTTTTAGTAGAACTTACTCTTATATAAATTCCAGGTCCTTATAAGCTCTGCATGAGGCCAGGCAAGAGGAATAGTAACCAAAGCCAAGCCTTCCTTAATAAACTTGGGATGTTTCTTAACATTCTCTATCATAACCAGCCTGTCCTCTCTAAGAATACCTGCTTCTGTGAAGTCCTGGACATAATCCTCAAACTCATCCTTGGTAGCAATGTGTTCAGGAATTAAGAAGTCATACGTGTTGGCAAGCACCCATTTCAGATACATGTTAGCCTCTTCTCTAATGCCACGCCTAATAAAATGCTTAGCAACCATTAATGTAAAGTGAGGCCAAGGACCCCAGCCACCATTATTCCTGCCAATATACTTAGGATATCTGCAAATACCTCCTAGTTCTGAATGCCAAAGTTCCTTCTCAAGCCTCTTAACAGTGAGTATCATCTTATCCTCATTATCAGCAATCACTCCGAACTCTGACAAACCAATAGTGCTAGCATCAGCATCAGTAGCAACAGAACTACTATCCTTAAGCCTGATAGTTTTAATATAACTTTTAACCCTTGAATTCCACATATAATTATTAATTCCATTCTTCATACTTTTGGCTAATTCATTATAATTCGTTTTTTTGTGAATTAATTTACCTAATTCATAAGCTCTTTGCAAAGCACCGTAGCTAACAGCGTTAGCCCATATTTCCCATCCATTTTCATAAGGAGGGAACTCATGAATAGAATTAGGGCTGTACACTAAACCACGATTCTTAGAAATATCGCTCTCAATATAACTCATTCCCTTCTCAAGATTATCCCAATACTTCTTAATAAAACCCAAATCATTCGTAGCCTTGATATACTCGTACAAAGCAACAGTCATCAGCCCAATCTCACCAACCTGCAAAGGCTTGTAGCTAGAATCCCTTCCCTCTAAGTCATAGCGCTGAGGAAAAGTACCATTATCAAGCTGCCTGTCCCACACAAACTCCAAAGCCTTCTTAGCATTCTCAAACAAACCAGCAGATACAAAACCAAGAGTGCAAAAAGCATGGTCTCTTGTATAAACATGAGGGTATCTGGTTCCTTTAGGAGAAGCAAGACAGCCACCGTTCTCTAACTGCACACTCTTAAGAACCTCTATGCTCTTGTTGTAGAGTTTCTCCATGCTTTCGTGGTGTAGAATGTTTCCTCACCTCTTTTCGTTAAGATTTCCTGAATGACCGTCGCCGCCTTTATTACCATTATTGCCGAATGCAATGAGGCAATAATGGTGGCGCGACGAGGCTTACCATGTTCATATACAAAGTATATGGGTATGGTAAGACGAGTAGGGCATTCAGGAAATCTCTTTTTCAATAACAAATCTCCACCCATCAGGCCCTATGCCTTCTGCTTTTTCATAATCTTCTGAAGCATAACTATTATCAGTTTTTTTTACAAGATAACCTTTATCAACAGCATCAAGCATTGCAAAATCATTCTCAGAATCACCAATACCAAGAGTTACCACTTCTTCCTCTCCATACTGTTTTTTGAACAAACTAGTTAATAAAGCTACTGTTTTTCCCTTATCATTCTTACCAGTTATATGATAGTATCTTCCTCCCTTTGAAAGTTTTAGACTTCTTTCCTCAATAAGTTTTTTTAGTACGGATTCATCTCCTTTGATAAGTTTAAAGGGCTCATCATATTCTCTCTCTGCTGCTAGCTTTGCCATCTCAAGGCTTAAACCAGTGTCCTGGGATATTTGTTCAAAACCCAAGTCTCCAAACCCTGTTATTTCAAACCCCTGCTCTTTTATTTCAAGTAATGCTCGTCTTAAATTACCATAATCAGTTCCAAGCTCAATAACTAGATGACCTTTTTTTTCCTGACACTCAAATCCAAAATTAAAATAATTCTGAGGAATATAAATTGCTCCTCCATCCTCTACTATGAATGGTTCATTAATGCCAAGCAGCTTTTGATAATAAACAGTTTCATCGAAGGTTTTACTGGTGCACAGAACCAGAGGAATATTTTTTTCCTTAACAAGCTCTAGACCTAGCTTTGCAGCTTCAAAAGCATAAGTATTATGGTCAAGCAAGGTACCGTCTAGGTCTGTAAAAATAATTAGTTTCATTTTTCCTTTATCAGGATTTTTGCAACCCTTTCCTTGATATAATCTTTTTTAATCAAATCCTTAACCAGTTTCTCTGGAGTCTTATATTCCCTCTTTTCCTCGGCATACAACCTCTCTTTTTTCTCAAACACGTTTTTGTGTTTGCTCTTAAACATTTTTGCGTTTATTTTTACTTTGACCGGAGGTCCTTTTAACACTATTTTATCTGAAAGCTTTTCCTTATTTATAATATAATATATAATACTTTCTTTAATATCAAATTCCCATCCTGCTTCAAGAACAGTAAAATCGTTTTTCTTCAGGTGTTTTTCAATGTGCTCAAAACACTTCATTATCTTTGTACCTACAATATCATCCTTGCCTTTCAAAGGCTTTGCCTTTGCAATTATTAACCAATTATTCTTAGCCTTGTCTTTAAGCTCATTAATGCTTAGCTTTTTGATCTCAAAGAACTTTTCACTTGGCTTATTCAAGAGCTGCTTTGCCTTTTCCTTAAACACCTCAAACTTTTCCTTGCTCACAGCTGCTGCAGCATTCCTATCAGGCTGAACAGGGTCAACAATGATTAAAGGCGATTGTATCTTTGACTTGTTCAACTCACTTAAAGGATCTCTTAAATGATTTTCAGGATCAATAATAACCCTGCTACCCCACACACTTGCCTGCATCAACAAATTCTCAAAACCACCATAATATATTATTAATAAGTCAAGCACATGACCAGAAAAACCTTGTATATAGCTCTCTGCCCCATACACCCTGGCAGCTTTACAGAACTGCTTTGCAAGCCTTATCTCATCACCAAGCAAAGGCTTTTTTACTAAGTGCTTCTTCACATAATCAACATGCAAAGGGCTCATATCAGTGACATTAAAAACCTGCTTGTAATTATTTATCTTAAGAACAGGCACTATCTCAAATAAAAGATTATTCTTTCTTAATTGATAGTAGTCCCTACTGCCATGCACTAGTTCAACCTTTAAGGGCTTTAGCACCTGCCCAAGCATTTTTGAAATATCATTTTTTTTATAACTAAGAGCAAACCTAACAAACAAATCAATATCAAAATCATTCTTAAGAATAGTTCCCTTAGCATAGCTGCCTCCAGCAACACCCTCAGCTTTTATTCTATTCTTTTTAAGAATGGTATTGATCTTTTTTATTATATTATCTACTTCTATAAACTCCTGTTTCTCAGGCCTAATCTTTTTTATGATTTTTTCACAAATTATTTTTACTTTGTTCTTTTCCATTAAAATAATAGAATGTTTTGATGTTATTTAAATTTTATTAGAATTAACAGGGTTATTTATTCATCTCCTCATATATAATCTTCATTATCTTATCTATGCTGTTCCTGATTTTCATCTTCTTAATATTCTTCTCATAAAACTCCAGGTTCTTTAAAAACCTGGTTATGTGCTCTTTTTTTACGCGAGTAATATCCTTGTAATCACCTACGTAGGCGTTTTTAACAGAGCGGCCATTAAGGGTTTGCTCAAAAGTACCTACCTCTGGCATTAGGAAGAGGGGTTTTCCAAGATAAAGGGCTTCTGACATTAATTGCTCTCCAGCACTTGAGATTACTGTCTTGCACCTGGCCATGTCCTTTGCAAAGCCGGTGTGCGAGTGCCTCTTGTACTTAAGGTTCTTGTTCTTCTTGTATTTCCTAGGATTACTCACATACATAATAAACTTGTGGTTAACCTTCTTAAGAACAGGGATAACGGCTTTTTCAAGTACAGGCTTCACATATACAAGCACAAAGTCCTGTTTCTTAACCTGGTTTTTTAGGTCTTCAATCTCTTTCCTAATTAAAGGCCCAGTCACAATTATCTCTGTTCCTCTAACCTTTTTCTTTCTAAGCTCTGGCTGAAAAACAGAGGTGATAATACACTTTCTGCTTAAAGGGTGTATTGAGAAAACCAAACCTAGAGTTACAATATAACTAGGTATGTGCTTGAAAGGAATGTGTCTGGCTTTGATTTTTTCCCATAGCAATCTGTGCTGATTATCAATGGTTATGAAGTTAAGCTTTTTGCTCTTAGCAGCTCTTGGAAGAAAAGGTTCAAAATCACTTATTGCAAAATCAAACTTATACCTATCAATTAGCTTCTTAAGTTTTTTAATAATTATCTCTGCAAACACAAAACTAGGGATGTTTTTTGAAGCTGTTTTAATATAATTAATATTTCCTTTTTTATTATAAACGCATTGAAACCCTAGCAGTCTATGCATAGAAACATTTTTCATTTTGGCAAGGGTTTTTTCAAGAGGCTCATAGGTGTCTCCTCCTGTCAAAACCATAATCTTATGATTCTTCTTAGCCAGCCTTCGGATAATCTCATAACCCCTAGATGCATGGCCTCTTCCGTCTTGGGCTAAAGAGTAAAGAATCTTTGCCAACTTAAAACCCCCCTTCTAAATGAACAGGATTACTATAAGCTTGTTTAAAAGCTTTTTTATTCCTTTAATTATGTATATAATACAAAACCTTTTTATATTCTTAGACTATTATTCATTTTAAAAAGAAGGTGGTTTTGTGAAAAAAGCCTGGGTTGTAACAGTGGATATGGGGTATGGGCATCAGAGAGCTGCTTATCCTCTAAAAGATATTGCTTATAAGAGAATAATTACTGTTAACAGTGATAAGCTAGTAACAGAGAAGGAACAGAGATTATGGAGGAGAAGTCAAGGCTTCTATGAAGTTGTGAGCAGATTCACTTCTATGCCAGTACTAGGCTCTTCCTTGTTCAAGCTTTTTGATAAACTGCAAGCAATATCAGACTTTTATCCTAGCAGAGACCTGTCAAAACCAAACCTGCAGGCCCTTTATTTGTATCGCTTGATTAAGAAGAAGAAGCTTAATCAGAGTTTAATCGAGTTTATTAAGAGGAATAAACTACCTTTTGTTGCCACACATCTCATTCCTGCTCTAATAGCAGAGTATAACGGATTGACTGACATCTATTGTGTTGTAACAGACACAGATATTAACAGGGCATGGTTGCCAAAAGAACCTAAGAAAACAAGAATAACATACCTGGCGCCATGCGAACATGCTTTTAAAAGATTAAAACAGTACGGTACTCCTAAGAACAGGATTGTGTTAACAGGATTTCCTTTGCCCAAAGAAAACCTAGGAGGAAGAGATCTGCATGTCTTAAAAAGAGACCTCGGAAACAGACTTCCTAATCTTGATCCTAATAAAAGATACATCTCTCATTACAAGAAAGTCATTAAAGGAAAACTAGGCAGGTATTATAAGACCAAGAGTAATCATGTGTTAACCCTTACATTTATGATTGGAGGTGCAGGAGCTCAGAGAGAGATTGGCTTGGAAATGCTTAAGAGCCTAAAAAAATATATAATGAAAAACAAGATAAGGATAAACCTGGTTGCAGGCACAAGGCTAGAGATAGCAGAGTATTACAGAGAACATATAATAAGCATGGGTTTAAAAGCAAAGCTTGGAAAAAATCTGAACATAATCTTTGCCTGGAACAAGCCAACCTATTTTAGAAACTTCAACTATGTTCTACACACCACTGATATTCTTTGGACCAAGCCAAGCGAGTTATGCTTCTACACAGCCCTGGGATTGCCCATAATAATGGCTCCTCCAATAGGTTCTCAAGAATATTATAATCAGAAATGGATTAGGAATGTTGGCAGTGGCTTTAACCAGGAAAAACCAGAGTACACCAATGAATGGCTGTATGATTGGCTTGAAAGCGGAAGACTAGCAGAAGCTGCTTTTGAAGGCTTCCTAGAAGCACCTAAGCTAGGGACATATAATATTGAAAGAGTGGTTTTTTCTAAGAAGAGGTAAGCCCATTCAGCTCGCTTCTTCATTTTTTTGCTTTACCAATAAATTTATAAACACCTAATAAAATGTATTCCTCATACGAAAAAGAGGATAAACCCATGGATACTGCTCTTATTGTGTTGACTAATATTGCAATTATTCTTTTATTTGGTATTCTTTGCTCTTTGCTTTCTAAAAAACTTAAAATATCAAACATCTTGGTGCTTGTTGTCTTAGGTATAGTTCTGGGCAGAATTTCTTACAATGGCAAGCCTTTGTTTTTTTTTGACCCTCCTTTCCTGGTTGGTATTGGTATTTTGGCTTTGGTAATGATTGTTTTTGATGGCTCTTCAAGGTTTAGGTTTAAAGAAATAGATGCTTTATCAATGTACTCTCTTAAAGTTATTGGCTACTTCCTTTTATTCAGTATCTTGCTTATTACCTCCTTTACTAACTTATTGTTCTTTGAAGGTATCGAGGTTAATAATATTTTGTTCTCACTTATATTCTCTGTAATTCTTGTTGGTACAGATCCTGGTTCTGTTTTTGCTGTTATCAAGGATTATGTGAGCGACAAGGCCAAGAAAATTTTTGGCTTGTTACAAATAGAGGCAATTATTAACACTCCTCTTATTGTGCTTATCCCTTTTGTACTTCTTGACCTTATAAATATTCTTCAATTAGGGCAGGGTGATTTTGTTTCTTCATTCATTGCTCAGATTCCTGCTTTTTTGGCTCAGATAGTAGTAGGTATTGGTTCAGGCTTAGTTATTGGTTTGATTGTTTTTAAGACAATGCAGAAGGCTTATTCTCATCAGTTCTCACCTGTTGCTATAATAACTGCTACTCTGCTTGCTTATATATTAGCAGAGAATCTTAGGGGTAATGGGGTGCTTGCTGTTGCTACTCTTGGCTTGATGTTTGGCAACTTTTATGTTAAGGAGAAGGGCCAGCTCCAGGAGTTCAGCTACATGCTCTCTAATGCTCTTGAAATCCTGGTGTTTGTACTTGTGGGCTTGATAATAAAATTTCCTTTAACCATATCCTTCTTTATTAAATCATTTTTATTGTTCTGTCTCTTAATACTTGCCAGAGCAGGCGCTGTATTTGTGTCTCTAAAAAAGACTGATTATTCCCTTAAAGAAAAGCTTTTCCTGAGTCTGAACATGCCTAAGGGCATAGCAGTGGCAGTAGTTGCTTTTACTTTCTTTTCTCTTTATGAAGAGGCATTTATACAGCTAGGAGTTATTCTTAATCTTATCCTTGTATTTATGATATACTCTTTAGTATTATCAGCTGTGGTGGAGCGCTTATCCAAGAAATTCATTAGTATAGATGCCAATGCTTCTGCTGAACTAGAAGAAGAGATTCCTCATCCCAAACTTAAAAGTGAGAATAAGGCAAGCAAATCAAAGAAATCTGCTTAGTATAATTTATCCAAGGTAGCTCATACTTTTTTTGTCAGCTTCTTTTAAGGTCTTGCTGCTCTGCTGGATTATGGTTTTTATCTTGTTCTCAAACTCCTCTGCTTGTTTTAGTAGAGGATGGTAATCCACTT
The DNA here is from genome assembly GCA_001595785.1 of Euryarchaeota archaeon SM23-78. GTDB lineage: Archaea > Nanobdellota > Nanobdellia > Woesearchaeales > SM23-78 > SM23-78. Next base: position 34,192 of record LSSJ01000020.1, on the reverse strand, counting down.
TTAGGCCTAAGTATTTGTCCAGGATTTCTATTAGTTTTGCAGCTGCTTTGCTGTCTGGTAGCTGGCTGTGTGCAGCAGCAAACAAGCAACTTAGTTTATTATACCTTAGCATTAAAGACGCACTTACCCCCATTATGATGCTTTCTTTCACAGGATGTGCTCCTAGTTCTTGGAGTTTTTTATTACCATAATAATATATTTTTATCTCATCTGAGAGGTCGTCTGTGGCCACTCCTTCCAGGCTTATTATTTCTTTAGCATCCATTTTTTTTGCCATTTTAAGTATGTTATTTGAAATCTCCCATTCATAGCCTTTCACATTGAGGATGGTGTGTAGGATTACTATGTTCTTGCTGGGTACATGCCATATTGCCATGGGGTTGACTAGCTTTCCTTTATGTATCGCTACTATCGGGCTTAACTCAGTGTAATGGAACTCTCCTATTAGCTCAGCTTTTAGGTGTTCTAGAAGAAATTCTGTGGTTATGGTGCCTACCAATCCAAAACTAGGAAAGCCTTCTATTATTATTGGCTTTTTTGGAGTCTTTTTTAGAACTATTTTCAAACTGGTTCACCTCTTGGTATTAATTAAAGGAAGGTATTTTATAAAGGTTTTGATAGTGAGGGTTAACTTAATTATATAAGCTTAATATTAGCTATTCAAGTCAGGCACTTATCAAACCCACACGAGTATCTATTGTATAGTGGTAACAAAATCGAAAGTTTTATAAAGGAAAAATATTTATTCTAGTAAAACAAGGAGGTAAATGAAAATGGCCCTTGATAATCAAGTGCAAAAAGATTATTACTTAATTCAGAGAAAGAATGATTCAATAATTGCAGTAAAACCAAAAGCCCTAAAAGAAAAGCCGGTTAAACTAGAGAAAAAGGACCTTAAACCTCTTAGAGGTCCAATACCTATGTTTCATGCAGACTATAATTCAGTAATAGAGAGATTCCCTAGATTTGTTGTAAGTTCTGAAAAGAGAGAGGGTTGTCGAGCTAATGCCTTTGAGATTATAACTCCAAGGGGTTATAAGAGCGAGGATAAGTTAGTTCAGTTTTATGAGATAGAAAAGTTATATCATTGAAATAAAAAACCTTAGTTAAAAAATATTTTTTAATTTTCTCTTAATTATCATTTCTTATCAATGCATGTGATCTAGAATAAACCATCCGACAACACTCATAAAGCTCAAGGCAACAATAGCAATAATTATCTTGCTAAAACCACCCATAGTTTCATGGAACAAAAAGATAATAGCAAGAGCTGCTAATATAAATCCTACTACAAACATACTTACTTGAAGATTTCCTTGTTTCCCCCCCATAGTAGCTACTGAAATCTGGTTTTATTTAAAAAAGTTATGTTTCAAATAAGAAATTAACAATATTTAAAAAAAGCCTTAAGTTCCTGCAACACAGAAACATAAGGGGGGTGGTTATAATAGCAAGGAAAGAAGTAATAGAAAAACTGGCTGCTCTAATCACAGTTGCCTTTGGTTTAGTAGCAGCCCTGGCATGGAATGAAGCAATCAAGAGCTTGTTTGCAGAAGGAGGACCATTGCACTTTATTGCAGCAGGTGGTGTATGGGTGTATGCACTTATTGTGACCATAATTGCAGTAATAGCAGCAATCTGGATAGGAAGGGTTTCTGCAAAAGCCCAAGCAGAAAAATAAGTGTTTAAATTTTTTTCTTTTACTTTATCTTACCATAACCTTTTAAAAGCGCTTGATTATTCTGTTCTGTATGAAAAAGAAAAAAGTCATATTAGATACTAACTTCCTGCTAATACCAGGCCAGTTTAAGATAGATATATTTACACAGATTGAAAACCTGGTAAAAGAGCCAATTGTACTGTGCATAATTAATAAGAGCATAAAAGAGCTTAACCAACTAGCAGTGGTAGGCAAGGAAAAAGACAGATTTGCAGCAAAACTAGCTCTCGTGCTGATAAGACAGAAAAACTTAAAAACCCTGAATAGTTTCGCAACTAAAAGGAGCGTGGATGATATTATAGTCAGAAAGGCAGATAATAATACATATGTTGCAACCCAGGACAAAGCCCTAAGAAAAAGGTTAAGAGAAAAAAAGGCTAAAATCATTGGGATGCGCCAAAAAAAATACCTGGTGATAATATAATGTTTTACAAAGTAAAAATAAAGGACCATATCAGAGTAGCACCTGACAAGTTTGGCATGGAGCTAAGACAAGCAGTAATAACAGAGATAAAGAACAAGTATTCAGGATATATATCAAAAGACTTGGGCCTAATAATTGATGTATCAGGAGTTGAAGATATAGGAGAAGGTATAATTATACCAGGAGATGGGGCCTCATACTATGACACCACCTTTAACTTATTAACCTTTGAGCCAGAGATGCAAGAGGTTGTGAGAGGCAAGATAAAAGACATAGCAGACTTTGGAGTGTTCTTCTCCCTAGGACCCATAGATGGGATGATACACATCAGCCAGACCATGAATGACTATGTGAGTTTTAGCAAGGAAAAGGTATTGCAAGGCAAGGAGACTAAAAGAAGTCTTAAGGTTAATGAGAAGTGCAGGGCAAGGATTATAGCCATATCTTATAAAGATATAGCCAATCCAAAGCTAGGCTTAACCATGAGACAGGCTGGGCTTGGCAAAGATGAATGGATAGAGCAGGACTTAAAAGAAGGTCCGGCAAAGACTAGGAAAGCCAAACCAGAAGAAAAGAAAAAGAAATAAGGTGATAGTATATGAAACAACAAAAGCAAAGCTTTTGGGTGCCAAAATTTTCAATTTTGTCACAACAAAAAGGAACTTTTTGGGTTCCATTTAAACACGAGGTGTTTAAATGAAAAAGCAGGTATGCAGAACATGCAAAATCTTTATTGAAGGAGATACCTGTCCTATATGCAAGAAGAAAAGCTTTGCAACAGTGTGGCAAGGCAGAATACACTTTCTAAACACCAAGAAATCGAGCATTGCTAAAAAGATGGAAGTGGAAAAAGAAGGAGAATACGCTATAAAAGTAAGATAAAGGGATGCTTATGAACATAAAGATAGCTAATGATGAGAAGAACCCATTATTTAAAAGAAGAGAGGTAAAAGCAAAACTAGGCTATGATAATAAAACTCCTAGTAGGCTTGAGATAAGAAAACAGATAGCTAAGAAGCTAGGTGTGAAAGAAGAACTAATTGTTGTTAAAAGGATAAAACCTGATTATGGGACTCCTGCAGCAGAGCTGGAGTTCAATATTTATGATGATGAGAAAACCTTAAAAGAAATAGAAGAAGAATACATGGTTAGCAGGCATTTGTCAAAAGAGAAGAAGGAAACTGCGGCTGCAGAGATAGAAGAAGAAAAGAAAGAAGAAGTTAAGAAAGAGGAAGGCAAAGAAGAAAAAAAGCCAGAAGAGAAAAAAGAAGAACCTAAAAAGGAAGAAGAAAAGAAATAAAAGAAACAGTAAGCCTGTTCCTGTTTGAGAACTCAAGACTTAAGTTAATTGAAATTTAATTTAAAATTTTTATTGCTCGCTCACTTCGCTCGCGAGAAGAAAAAATAACAAAAATAAAATTTTTGAATTTTGCAGAAGCAAAGCTTCTGAAAATAAAAATCAAAGATTTTTAATTTTTACAGAGTGAAAAATGGCTAAGAAAAAGAAAGCAAAAGCAAAAGAGAGAAAAGGCAAAAAGCCAAAGAGAAAGAAGCCAGCCCACAAGATAGGCAGGGTCTATGAGATAAGCGGAGGCACTCTTAACAGAAAGAACCATACCTGCCCAAAGTGTGGCACAGGAGTGTTCATGGCCTCTCATAGCGATAGGTGGAGCTGTGGTAAGTGTGGGTATACTGAGAAGAAATAAGGTTTTCTACCCCTTTTTCACATTATAACTTCAACTTAAATCAAAGTCTAAACAAAATATATTAATAAGAGTATCTTCATAGTTAGTAAAAAGAATATAAAAGGCATCAAAAACAAAGTTTTTGGGCCTTTAAAATAAATTTTAAAGGTGATATTGATGGACCAAAAAAAGCTTAATTTGGTATTTGTTTTAGGAGTTCTAGTGCTAGCCTTGTTTTTGTTAGTGGCAGGATGTGAAGTACCCCCTGGACCTGGCCCAGGACCTGGGCCTGGGACAGGCACTGGAACAGGAACCTTGGAGACAGGAACTTATCAGGAAGTAGAGATATTTAACCCAGATGAAGAATTGAGTGCAAAGAGCTTTAAGACAGTGGCAGAGTTCAATGACTTTGTTAAGATGAATGCTCAACCTAGAAGCACTGCTTACTATGGTCTGCTTGGTGGCGACGTCAGAATGATGGATATGGCCATGGAAGAAGCTGCTGCTCCCCAGGCAATAGCTACTGGAGAAGCTAAGAGTGTAGAAGTGACAGACTACTCTGAGACCAATATACAAGTAGAAGGTGTTGATGAGGCAGACATCTTAAAAACAGATGGAAATTATATATATACAATCACTGGGAAAACCTTGTTTATAATCAAGGCCTATCCTGGAGAAGATGCAGAAATAGTCTCAACCCTTGAATTTGATAATAGGCCTGCAAGCCTTTTTGTTAATGGAGATTACATGGCTGTTTTTGGAAACTACCATGACCTTGACTTTTTCAAAGAAATTGATTTTACTCCAAGGCAGGGCATGACCTTCTTTAACATCTATGACATAAGTGACAGGGATGATCTTGAGCTTGTAAAAGAGTACAAATTCGAAGGTAATTATTTCCAGGCAAGAATGATAGGGGATTATGTGTATTTCATAACAACCACCGGGCCTGAGTACCGAAGAATATATCCAACCCCAGTTGTTATTGAGGATGTGGTTGTTAGAACAGTGCCTGTGAGAGATATATATTATTATCCAATCCCTTATGACTCCACACAGTTTGCAAACATACATGCCATAGAAATAACAGACCCTGATGAGGATGTTAGCTCAAAAACAGTTGCTGTTGAGGGCAGCCAGAACATGTACATGTCTAAGAATAATATATACATAACCTATACCAAGTACATTAATGAGTGGGATTTGAGAAGAGAGATAATCATTGACTTAATGGAGGATGAATTAACAGAGGCTGACAAGGAACTGATTGAAAAGATAAAGATAACAGATAATGATGTGCTCTCGCAGAGTGAAAAAGAAAACAAGATTTTCCAGATAATACAGACCTATATTAATTACATGGATCAAGATGAGAGAGATGACTTTGAAGACAAGGTTGAAGAGGAATTAAAGGAAAAACTAGAAGAGTACGATTATATGGAATACACAGTCATCCATAAGATAAGTGTTGATAAGGATGATATAAGCATAGGTGCTGATGGCAAAGTACCAGGAAAGATTATTAACCAGTTCTCAATGGATGAGTATGAAGATGTTTTTAGAATAGCAACAACAGTAAGCGGGAGATGGTGGTCAACACTAAAGGAGAGAACAGAATCAACCAATAACATCTATACCTTAGATAGTGACTTGGATGTTATGGATGAATTCAAAGGACTTGCAGAAGGAGAGCAAATTTATTCAACTAGGTTCATGGGAGACAGGCTCTACATGGTAACATTTAGACAGGTAGACCCCTTCTTTGTGATAGACCTAAGCAATCCTAATAAGATAAAGGAGCTTGGAAAGCTCAAGATACCAGGCTTTAGCAGATACCTACACCCCTATGATGAAGACACCATCATAGGCATTGGAAGGGATGCTACAGAGACAGGCAGGACCCGTGGATTAAAGATAAGCTTGTTTGATGTGAGTGATGTAGAGAACCCAGAGGAAATTGCCAAGTTTGTGACAGAAGAGAGATATGCTCAGAGCACAGCAGAGTATGAGCACAAAGCCTTCTTGTTCTCCAAGGAGAAGGAACTGCTAGTGATACCTGTTTACAGCGCAGACTACAGATGGGATGAGGAAGGAAGCCAAGGCTATAACGGAGCAATGGTATTTGAAATAACCAGGAATGACATTGATTTAAGAGGAATAATAGACCACTCAATGGCAGCAGGCAAATACTACTATGGCCCCTTAGTAGAGAGAAGCTTATACATTGAAGAACTGCTCTACACCAAGTCACCAACCCTCTTAAGAATAAACGAGCTAGATGACCTTAAGAGTGTTAAGAACATAGAGCTAAAGAGCGAGGATGGGCCTTATCCGATATATTAAAATTTTTTTATTTTTTTATTTTCTAATAATCCTTCCACAACTTTTATAAAAAAAACATTTTTTCTTTGATTGTATGACTGACCTAGTAGCCTGCCTTAGCACTGGCAAAGGAACCTGGACTAATGTATTACAGCTGGTTAAGAAAGAGGAGTTTGAAAACATATATCTAATTGTTAATCAGTGGGCAAAAGACAATCTAAAGCTTGAGAGAAAAAATCTGCACATGATTGTTGTTAATCCAAATGATAAGGTAAACGTAATTAGGGATAAAATAATCAATGCTCTAAACGGCAAAATCAAGGATTTTGAAGTGGCTGTTAATATTGATTCTGGGAGTGGAAAGGAGCACACAGCCATCATTACAGCACTCATGAAGCTAGGGCTTGCTCTGAGGTTTGTTAGTGTTGAAGAGGAAGAAATAGTTGAGGTATGAGTTATCCTTTTTAATTGGCTTTCACAAGGCAATCTGAAGACAAGAAAGGTGAAAACTGAGGCTGTTTTTCTAAAAGATCAAAAAGAGTTTGATTCCTTCTCATAAGAACTCGGCCTCAAACTCCAATTAATTTTCTCTTGAATTCTCAGAACTTCTCCCAATGAATAACACCTTTTAATTTTCTTTTTCCATGAGCTTCTATTGGTTTATCATAATAACCAAGGGACAGTATGCTTACAACTTTATATGTCTCAGGTGCACCTATTAGTTCAAGAATTTTCTTGCAATAAGCCTTTTTATCACCTGCAACCCAGCAGCTGCCAATACTAAAGCTCTCAGCAGCGATTAATATGTTTTCTGTTGCAGCGCACCCGTCTTCTAAATAATATTTTGTCTCTTTGCAAAGAACTATTATACAGGCAGCAGCGTTTTTTATGAACTTGCCATAATCAGTAATGTCTGCCACTTTTTTTAACATTTCTTTATTAGTAATTACCACAAACTCCGAGGGTTGAACATTAATAGCTGTTGGTGCGAGTCTTGCACAGTCAATTATTTCTTTAAGGATGTTCTTGCTAATCTTCTTATCTGTATATGAGCGATAGCTTCTCCTTCTCTTTATTGCTTTAATAACCTCATTCATTTTTATACCTTGTTCTCCAAATCCATAATCCCAAGCAAATGAAACATTAATCTATCAGCAACCCGTATCATGTCATCATAAGTTTTTGCTTCGAGTATTACACAGTAACCATTGGAATAAGCAATGTTGATATCACTCAGAGTAAGCCAGATAACCATAGTCTTATCACTAGCATGCATGCATGTAATTATGGGTATGTTTGTCTCACTAGCAATCTCTGTTGGAGGCTTAATAAACGCAGACCTGGTAGGAACATTGAGCAAATCATACCTGCCCCCTGTAATCCTGGAAATCTCTACTCCTGCAATAACTATTTTATTACTCTCAGAGTCAGGGTCAAGGGTTATGAAGATGCTTCCATTATTATCTCTTATTTCAAAGAACTTGGCTCTTAAATCTTTTTCAACAGGAATGTCTTCTAGTTCTAAGGGGTGGTAGTAGAAGGGTATATAGTAAGGTTGGTCTTCTTTTTGCACAACAGTAATCCAGAACCCATCTTCATCTTTGACAAACTCAAAATTGTTGTACTTGTACTTGTTAATCTTGGCTTTTGCTATTAGTTTTGGAACAATAACCAAGCCTAGGAAGAGTATCACAAGTATTCCTGCGAATATTAAGAATTTGGTAGTACTGCTAAGAGGTTTTTTCTCTTTCTTCTTAACCATTTTTCCCCTCGCGAGCTTTTCCCCCTCGCGAACGCAGTGAGCGAGCAATGAAATTTTATTTTTATTAACTTTAAAATTTTAAACAATAAGTCTTGAGTACTCAAATGCCGGACAGGCTTCTTCATTCTTCCTCTATTACACCATAGTAGGAATAGAGTATCCTATCTCTTAACCTTAGGAACTCTCTTCCCCTGGCATTAAGGTAGATGCAGTTCTCATCCTCTACAATGCTTGGAAAATCAGTCTTGTTAAACAAGATTACAGGAGTTTTAAGAGTGGCATTAGCACAGGTAATCTCAGGCAACTCTTCATATTCTTCTGTTTCTGCAAGCACACCATTAACAACAACCTTTCCTAGGTATTGGGATAGGTCAAACCTGGTAACTTCTATTACTTGCAGATTTGCCTCATCCTCTGGGTCAAAGGTTACCATAATAAAATAGGCCTCTCTGAGCTTATTAGTAACTGTGTTTGAGAGATTGATATACTCTGTTTCTTGGGGTAAGAAGAAAAAAGGCATCTCATTACCATTAATTTTTGTAACATAACGATTATCCTTAATAATAAACTTGTAATCACCATAGCGCAACTGAGAAGTCCTACTACCAATGATTACTCCAAAACCAGAGGCTACCATTAAAGACACAAGTATTACAGCCATCCATAGTTGTTTTCTCTTCTCTATTTTTCTTTCTCGTCTTCCCATGGGCAGAAGGATAAACAGGGTATTTAAAAAGTTTTGCGTAGAAACAAATAAATTTGGAGTCTATAAAGACTCCTCATACTCTTTATTCAACTTCTTAATATAAGGGCACTCAATCTTTAATTTCCTTACAACCTTCTTGTCATACTCTCTTGCATACACTTTTATGGTTATATAATAATTATCATTCACTGTTCCGTGCAGGCTCTTTTTTTTCTTATCATAATACCATTCCTCTCTTTCCTCAACAGGGTCAACGCAGATAAGGAGTGAGAAGCGCTCTCCATCCTCTATCATATCCTTTATGTCATGTTCAGTAAGATAATCAACACCGTATGTGTGAGAGTGGAACTCTCCTATAATCTTGCACCCAGAAAGATAATTAATGACATACCTAATCTTGGCATCTCTGGAAGGCCATACACTGACCTCTCCTTTTTTTCTAGTGGCGTTCTGATAGGTAAGAGCATTTTTTATAATAAGCTGGGACTTGTATCTGCCTTCCTTTACAGTGCCAACAAGAAGTCCAAAAGTCTCTTTGTTATACACTTCAAGGGCTGCTGTTAAAAGAGCCACAAAGGCCTGCTCCTGGATAACTGCTGTAGTAATTTTTCTTGGCATAGGAAGGCTAGTATCCTAGTTCTTTATTAATTTTACGAAAAACCTTATTAAATGGAAAAACTTTTAATAATCCTTTTCTACCCTTATTCTTAGCATGCTATCAGATAAGGAGCTAAAAATGAAGTTTAAAGCCATTGCTAGTGCTCATCCTGATAAGTACTATGCTACTGCTGTGCTGATAGATGAAGGTTTCTCAAGAAAGCAGTGCAGGTGTGGCACCTGGTTCTGGGCTGTTAACAAGGAACAAGAGACTTGTGGCGATCCTGTGTGCATGGGAGGGGTTGATATTTTTAGAGGAGCTCCTGTTAAGAAGAAGCTCAGCTTTATTGATGTCTGGCTTGGTTACAAAAGATTCTTTGAGAAACGTGGCTATAAAGCAGTTCACCGCTACCCTGTTATTGCTCGCTGGAATCCTACTATTGATTTCACCAATGCTTCTATTGCTGCTTTCCAGCCTTATGTTATTAGTGGAGAAAGCCCTCCTCCTGCAAAAAAACTAGTGATACCTCAGTTCTGTCTTCGTTTTGGAGATGTTGATAATGTGGGTGTTACTGGTAGTCATTGCACAGGCTTTGTTATGATTGGTCAGCACGTGTTTGTAAATCCTGAGGAATGGGATCAGGATGAGCTTTTCAAGGATATCTATGATTATATTACCAAAGAGGTGGGTGTGCCTAAGCAAGAACTAACCTTGCATGAGGAGTCTTGGGCTGGTGGCGGCAACTATGGTCCTTGTATGGAGTTCTTTAGCAGAGGGGTTGAGCTCTTTAACCAGGTCTATATGATGTTTGAACACACAGACCAAGGCGATAAGGAGCTTACTCTGAAAGTGCTTGACATGGGTCTTGGCATGGAGCGTGTTGCTTGGTTCAGCCAAGGAGCCCTCACGCTTTATGATGCTGCTTTTCCCCTAGTTATTGAGAAATTAAAGAAAAAGCTTAAGGTAAGGTTTGACCAAGGGCTTTACAAGAAGTTTGCTCCTCTTGCTTCAAAGCTTAACCTTGATGAAGCAGATGATATTGATAAGCAATGGCTGGACATTGCACAAGAGCTTAAAACCACGGCTTATGAACTTAAAGAAAAGATTTTACCTATGACTGCTCTTTACTCTGTAGCAGAGCATGCCAGGGCTTTGTTGTTTGCTATTGTTGATGGTGGCTTGCCTTCTAATGTTGGCGGCTATTATAACTTAAGGGTTATTTTTAGAAGAGCCATGGAGTTCATTGACAAATTCAGGTGGGAGATTGAGATGCCTGAGATCTGTGAGTGGCATGCTGAGTATCTAAAACCTATTTATCCAGAACTGATTAAAGGTCTTGATGATGTTAAGAAGATATTAGAGGTTGAGAAGAAGAAGTATTATCATAACAAGAGAAAAGGCAAACAAGTTGTTGAGCAATTGCTTAAGAGCAAAAAGGAAATAACACCTGATGTTCTTGTTAAGCTCTATGACAGCCATGGTATTAGCCCAGAGCAGGTAAGAGAAGAAGCTTTAAAGCTCAAAATAAAAATTGAGGTTCCTGAGAACTTCTATGCCTTAATAGCTGAGAAGCATGCTAAAGCAGAGCAAAAAGCCCAGACCCAAAAACAAAAAGAGGTAGCTCTAGGTGATGTTCCTGCTACCCAAGCCCTTTATTATGACTCATATGACTATATTGATTTTGAGGCAAAAGTGTTTAGGATAGTTGAGGAAGCTCATGAGTGGTATGTGGTTCTTGACAGAACAGCATTTTATCCAACAAGCGGTGGCCAGTTGCATGACAAAGGTTTCCTAAATAAGACAGAAGTTGTTGAGGTTTTTAAACAGGGTAATGCTATTGTGCATGTTACTCTGAGAAAACCTGATTTTAACCAAGGCGACTCGGTTGTTGGCAAAATAGACTTTGATACAAGGTTACAACTAACTCAGCATCACACAGCAGCTCATATCATTAACGGAGTGGCTAGAAGAATCTTGGGTAATCATGTGTGGCAGGCAGGAGCAGCCAAGTCAATGCAAAAAGCAAGATTAGATATAACTCATTATGAATCATTAACAGATGAAGAGGTTGCTAAGATAGAGCAAGGAGCAAACGAGATAATTAAAAATAACATTCCTATTTACAAAAGTTTTATGAAGAGAAACGTTGCCGAAGCTAAGTATGGCTTTACCTTGTACCAAGGAGGGGCTGTGCCTGGCAAAGAGATAAGAGTGGTGGCTATTGCTGGGCTTGATGTAGAGGCATGCGGAGGAACCCATCTGAACCTCACAGGAGAAGTCAAGCTTATCAAGATACTGAGAACCAGCAAGATACAGGACGGTGTTGTAAGGATTGAGTTCACAGCAGGCAATGCAGCTGTTAAGACCCAAAGAGCAGAGGATAAAATCTTAAAACAAACAGCTAAAATGCTCAAAGTAGATATAGATCAGTTGCCAGCAAGAGTAGAAGAGTTGTTTGAGAAGTGGAAAAAGGCAAGAAAAGCAGTTAAGAAGAAAAAGAAACTAAGAGCCAAAAGTTTGGAGTTAACCAGCACAGTTGCTTATAAAGGAGAAGATATCTTAATGAAAATAGCAGATATTCTGAAAACCCAGCCAGAGCATGTTATTAAGACAGTTAAGAGGTTTCTTACAGAGTTGGAGGAGTATAAGAAGAAACCGAAGTGAGTATTATTTCTCTAAAACTAAATATTTTCTTAATCTCACTTGAATCTTAGCAAACCCAACTTTTTTTGCAATCTTTTTGAACTTTCCAACAGGTAACCTTATTTTATGAACCTTAGAGGTTGCAATAATCTTTTTGCCCTTCTTAATATGATGGACTTTGACAAAGTCCCACATACCGTTTTTTTGCTTTATTTCAAATTCATACCTATATTTACCAAATGAAAAAAATCTTTTAGAGGGATCGTGCTCTGGATAGAAGTCAAAAATGAACCGCCCGCCCTTCTTTAACTGAAGGTAAATATTTTTCAAGGACTTGTAAATATCTTTTTTGTTTGTTACAAAGGATTCTACTACGTGTCCTTCTTTTGAGTCAATAACAACAAAAATAGATGCTTGGCTTATTACACTATCAAACCTTTCTTTGCTTTTGAATTTTAATATGTTCTTTTGTATAATCTTAACTTTTGTATTTTTCAGTTTTTTTCTTGCTTTATCAAGCAGGGCTTTAGAACAATCTATGCCCGTTATCTCAAATCCTTTCTTAGAAAGTAATTTTGTAAGCGTACCAGTGCCCATACCAATCTCAAGTATTTTCTTTCCCTTTATTAGTTTCATGAATTCAAAGCATATTCTAGAATAATTATAATATCCGCCACGCGTAATATCATCATAAAAAGGAGAGATTTCTGCGTAATAGTTCATTGTCCTATCCTGAATTTACTTCATAACCCTCACAAACAAGCCTAGTAAAATAATTACTGCTCCTATTACTATTGTTCCTAGTCCGTCTCTGAGAGCATACACATTCTCATTGAGGTAATTAGCAAGACCTACCAACACAAAGATAAATCCCACAATCATCATCAAGAAAAGTATTGATGTCTTGATGACCTTGATGGTTGCTTTCTCAATTCTTTCTTCAACATTCTTTATAGTGCTATCAACCTTTTTCTTAATCTTATCAATTCCTTCTCCCATAAAGAAACCTATTAAGAAGTCAACTACATCCTTGAAAAATTTAGCCATAAAAACCACCCCTAAGCTTTTAAGTGTTATTTATTATCTGGTATTCTTCATATAAATAATTTGTTGTTTTATACTACATTATGAATTACATTTCCATTAAATTTATAAATAACCCATATAATAGTTTATACTGTTTTCTCTTGTTTTAGCAAGAGACGCTTTCAGTAGTGGAAAAGGGAAAACTGAAAAGATGGGTAATATGGTTCACATGTTCAGAGCACCACACCTAGAACTGGTTTGTCCTCTCTGTAAAACACAACATAATGGTAATAATGGTAATGGTGGCTGGAAGCCTGAGTTCTGGAAGCATGACCACTACAAAACTCTTCTATGTGATTGTGGATACAAGATTTTCCTGAAAACAGAGGTACTTAATTCTGGGCATTATTAGTTTTTATTTAATGCTCACAAGTTTTATAAGTCTCTTCTTCTTCCCTGTTTGCCATGACATTTAAGCTTGGCTTTGATCTTGGAGAGTTAACCAACTTTATCTTAAGAGCAAGAAAGCATGGGTATGTAGGAGGAGCAGAGAAATTAATAAAGCCTCAGAGGCCTGGTTTTAAGGAATTTCAGCCTTATGTTAAAGGAGATTTTGAGTATGTTGATAGCTATGCAGGCTACTACTATGCTCCTGGCCAAGAAGTGATACGATATAAAGAGGCTCCTGTATGGAACATGTCATATAATGGTGGTATGCTTCTTAGGTTTCATGGAGATTTAGAGTTTTCCAAGAAGACCTATGAGTTCTTAAAAAAAGCCTTAGCAGAGGTAAAGCCTGAAAGACCTTTTAGAGGACCTGAAAGATTTACAGATGGTAATTTTAAGTATCATGATGAAAGTGAAGGAGATATTACAAATTTTAAAGGAACTGAGAGAATTTTTTTTAGAGGAGTAGAGGTGTATAGACAAGATTATATTGGAGGATTAATTATACCTAAAGGTTATCAAGGAAGATATGCCCATAATAAATAAATCACTGCTTTCTTTTTCTCAAACCATCCCTTATTATTGTGAACAAGACATAGATGAGAAGAAGCAAGGCAAGTGCTATTAAGCTGTTACTTAACCAGGCATCTGTTCTATAGGTAAGGCTTGCTCCTATGATTAGAGATGCTATTATCATTGCCATGATTACTCTGAAAGTCTCAACCCTTAATTCCTTTGTAAGGCCTTGTAAGTCTTTGTTTATCTGCTCAAGAGCTAGGTCTGCTTTTTCCATGTTCTTGTAAACCATTTTAGAATCCTCAGGCAGGCTGTGAATAAATTCTGCAAACCTTTTTGTTTCTCTTGCCATTCTCTTAAGAATATATGAAGGTTTGTGTTTTTGCTTTACCAGCTTCTTAATAAAGGGCTGGGTTTCTTGCACCAGATTAAAGTCTGGGTTAAGCTCAATACCTACTCCTTGCAGGGTTACTAAGGCTTTGCCTAAAAGCACAAAATCCCTTGAAATCTTTATCTTATGTTTTTTTGCAACTCTTAGGCTTTTAAAAAAGAGTTCTGTCATGTCAATCCTGTCAAGACGAGTGTTATAGTATTTTCCTAGGGTTTCACTCAGGTCTTTTTTCAGACTCTCAGTATCAATACCTGTGTTTACCAGGTTAAGGTTGATAAAGGCTTTCACAATGTCATCAGGGTCTCTATGTATAAGGCTTATGAACAAGAAGCTAATCTTTTCTTTTAGTTGCTTGCTAATTTTTCCAACAATACCAAAGTCTATGAAGCCGATGGTCTTATCCTTTATCAATATATTACTCGGGTGAGGGTCTGCATGGAACAAGCCATGAATAAAGATTTGTTTTAGAACACTGTTAACTATCAACTCTGAGATTTTTTTCTTATTAAACCTCTTATACCTCTTTGGATGCATGATTATTTCTCTGAGCTTAACCCCTTCTACAAACTCCATGGTTAGTACTCTGCACGTCGTAAGGCTATCATACACTCTTGGAATTTTTACCTGTCTGTCATCCTTAAAATTATTACAAAATGCTTTAATATTAGATGCTTCTTTTAGATAGTCAAGCTCGTTCTCGGTGTACTGCTTGAACTCCTCAAAGATTTCCTCAGGCTCAATAATGCTCTGCTTTACGTTATGCTTAAAAATCCTTGCTAGGTATTCAAGAATCTCAAGGTCTGTTTCTATAAGAGCCTTGATACCAGGTCTCATCACCTTAACAGCAACCTTTTTTCCGTTCTTTAATTGTGCAACGTGCACCTGGCCTATACTAGCAGCAGCTATTGGCTTTTTATCAAACTTTTTGAACAATTTTTTAACAGGTTTTTTAAGCTCTGCCTTGATAATATGCTCTACTTCTTCATAAGGAAAAGGCTCAACATCATCCTGCAGCTTGCTCAGCTCATCGCAATACTCCTTTGGTATAAGGTCAGGTCTTAGGCTTAAGAGTTGTCCAAGCTTGATAAAAGTGCCTCCTAGTTCTTCAAATATTAATCTTAACTCTATAGGTCTGGTCTTCTTTTTCTTAAGCCTAAGCGATTTTTTCTTGAGCTTTAATTTCTCTAGAAAAAAGCCTAGCTCGTGCTTGGTAATTACCCTCAGAACCTGCTCAAACCTCTTAATCCCGCGGAAACGCTTGGGTATTTTAAACATCAAGAAATATAAGGTGGTCCAGGGTTTATATAGTTATTGGCATGGTTTGTAACCATTTTATAATAGATAAATTTATATAATTAAGAGCAAATCCTTGTTCGAGGGGGGGTGGATATAATGGAGGAATATAAACAAGTATTCTTAAAACAATCAGCTGATATTGGTGCATTATTCTTTAAAGATAAACTTTTTCTAAAAGATGGGAGACCAACACCTTATTTTTATAATACAGGTGCATTTGCAGAAAAAGCAAGTTATAGATGGGACCTTGCAAAGGCATATGCTGGCATGATTGTAGATATAATAAACAAGGGCACTAACATAGATATTATTTTTGGTCCTTCATACAAAGCAAGTTTAATTGCAGGAGACACTACTCTTGCTTTGCTTCATGAATATGGAATTAACCTTGGTTGTTGCTATGATAGAAAAGAAGAAAAGACTCATGGTGAAGCTTCTGGTACTGAAAGCAGGCTTGTAGGAGCCAAGCTCTTTGATGGATGTAATATTTACATAGTAGATGATGTGGCTACTTCAATGACTACAAAGAGAGATAGTATTGAAACAATAACTCTTGAATCACAGATACCTGGGATCAAAACCCAGGTTGCGGGTATAGGTGTAGGAGTTGATAGGGAGCAAGTTGGTCCTGTTTATGATTCTGAAATGCCTTCAGGATTAGATAAAAAAGCTCAGGCTAACTGGAAGAGAGAACACATAGTACTAGGAGCAAGAGGAGAGGATGCAATTGGTGATTTTGTAAAAGAAACCAATATTCCTGTTACTTCAATACTTGGGATCACAGAAGCTGTGAATCACTTGTATGAATCACAGTATCCTTTGCTAATAAATAATAAAAAACAGCCGATGGATGAGGTTGCTTATAATATATTTAATGAGTACATGGAGGTTTATGGGGTGGAAAGAGAATGAATTATCTTCTCTAATTCTTCAGGCTCATTAACAACATAATCTGCAAATTCTTCTTCTCCACCAGAAGGATGACCCCAAGTTACAAAGATGAGCTTGGCTCCCCTTGCTTTTAGATTACCCCTTTCTAAATCACTCATCTTATCTCCTAAAGAATAAACTATTGAGCCAAGGGATTTTAGTTCTTCAATATCATCCTCTTGATTCTCAGCCCCAAGCTTGGGTGGTTGTCCATAGATATAATCAAACTCAACAGGTATATTTGCGATTTTTAACATACCAGATATAATATCTGTTCTTACCCCAGAAATAATAGCTAATTTGTAACCAAGCTTTTTAATTCTTTGTAATTGCTCTATTAATCCATCCGGAACAATCTTGTGTTCGTGTTTTTTTGCAGCCATATACATCCCTATTTGAAACAGATTGGCAGAGATCTGGTTCTGCACATCTTCACCACTTAGATCCATGAACTCCATGTCGTTTTTTCTGTATCTAATCACAAAATCTGCTTTTAAGCCAGTGAGCTTTTCCACAAACACTCTATTAGTCTTGTATAGGGATTCTGGATCTGAATGCTCTTTTTTGCTTGGAAAAGCTCTTTGCAAAATATTTGCTCTTAACTCATTAGCTTCTTCAATAATCTGTGCTTTTACCAAAGTACCTGCAAAATCAAGCATCACAATTTTTTCACTCATTATTAATCCCTTTTTCTTCTAAACTTTTCTTTAATTCTTCTAGAGTATGAACGGTCTCTGCATAATCCGAACCTTCATCTCCTTCCAGGTTTGCAAAAATACAGGGTATGCTGTTATCCATGCAGTACTCAAAGCTGTCTTTTCGGTCGCCGCCGATATACACAACAGGCTTCCCATAGTTTCTTATAAACCTGTCAAAAACAACTGTTTTATCGTCTTTTTCATCCTCATATGAGAGCTCTATTAGGTTGAACAAGCCTTCTAGTTTTGTATAAGAAAAGATTTTATCAATAGATTCCCTTGTATTAGTTGTGATTAGCGCAAGCCTGTAATTATTCTTAAGGCTCTTAAAGTACTCAACAACGTCTTTGTTAACAAATTTGTTAGGTTGCTTTGATATAATGCTGCACACATATTCAAAATATATGCTTCTGGCCTTAGCAGTCCTCTGCCTCTCAAACATTTTATGAGGATGAAGCCTTTGCATTACTTTATCAACGTACTTAAAATAATCATCCTTATCTGCATACTCCTTGACTTTTGAGTCTTCAAGCTCTTCAGCTGCTCTTTTAAACCAAAGAACATGGGCTTTTTTCCAAGGCTCTGACTTAATGAAATGCTCAAAAACTTTGTTTTTGGCATACAAAAATCTTTGATTTTTGAATACAGAAAAAATATAAGGTTTTTCTGTAACTCAAAAGCAAAGCTTTTGTTGAAACTTGACTAAAGGCAAGTGGTTCCTAGCACAAAAACGTGCCGGAACCCCTTATAAGCCTCTGAAGGGATTCGAACCCTTGACCTGCGCTTTACGAGAGCGCTGCTCTAGCCACTGAGCTACAGAGGCATTAAAACATTAATAGAAAGAGCAACCTCTTAAAGTTTCTCTTTTAACTCGGTCGTCGTGTGCTTTTTCTGGCACTGGCTACAAACAGCTTTCTTTTTTCCTTTCTTATCCTTCATCATAGTGCCTACTAGTTTGTTTAGAAAGGTGGTTTCTATTTTTTTGCCGCAAACACTACACTTCATTTTTTATTTTCTCCTTCTTACTTCTTCTTTACCTTAGTCTTTTTCAGCCTTTCAAGCTCAAAATACAAGGCTTTTATATCATCTATCTGTCGTTCCAACTCCCAGTTAGCCTCTCCAATACTCCTCTCATTTCGCAGGATTGTTCTAAGCCTGTTGCACATGTCTTCTAGGAATTCCTGGTGTGACTCTATCTCTTCTAAAGCATTATATCCATTAGCATCTATTTTTTTCCTTATCTCGTTTATTGAGTGCTTGTCATGCGCTGGCAGTTCATAGTCATCAAATTCTTTTCTCATAATCTCTTCATCACTTATATCATAAGGATCTAAGATCATTTTTTCATCCTATCATGCTTGTAAAGTTATATGTGATTATATGGAATAAGTTCATTATTATGGCTGCTACTATTAATCCAAGGTATGTTAGTTTATTCCATTCAAGTATTCTGTGACCATCAAAACCTCTGAAAGGTATGAGATTAAACAAAGCCAGCCAAGCATTTATCATTAAGCCATAAAACGCTATTTCTGGGATTACAAAAATCAAAGGAAGGAAAACGAGTGCTAGTAACAGATTGGCTGCTGGTCCTGCACTTGCAATAATCCCTCCTTGCCTCTTAGATACAAAACCTGATATGATAACAGCTCCAGGAGCAGCTATTACTACTCCTAATAAACTCATAAGAATGGCTATTATTAACATCATATTATTCGCTCTGAACTCAGCATGCTTACCAAACTTTCTTGCAAAGTATCTGTGAGCCAACTCATGCACAATAAACCCTAAACCTACTGTGAGTGCTGCTATGATTATGCCCAGCCCTAAAACAACATCATAATATACATACATGAGTATTCCAAAAGCTATGCTTATAGCAGCCCAGGCTTTTATTAATTCTTTGAATTCAAAGGTTAGTTTCATTCTAAGAGGAAGAAAGAGGAGGTGATTTATAAATATACCTCTGGTTGCGAAGGTCTTAAGTTGCCCTCGTATTATTAGACCACTTTAAAGTAGTATTGAAAAGAAAAGTTTTATATATAAAATTCATTTCTCTTATAACAAGGGGGGGTAACATGTTCAGGGACAATGCAATATTCATAATAGTAATCAGTGCAATACTGGTGCCTTTGATATTCATAACTCAAGAACTAATCTTGGTAGGAATCTTTATTGCTTTGTTCGTCTTGGCACAGATAATAATGATTTACTTGTTCTCTATAAAAAAAAGGGTTGGGGTTGAGGAGTGGTATGCTTTTTGGTCAGCAATTCTTAGCTTGACTTTTCTGCTGGTGGTTATCCTGATTGGAAGGAAGGTAACCTCAGAGTTACTAGGACTAATTCTGTTCTTAATTTATTTTATAGGTTTAATAATCTTACTGTTTAGAAAGCCATTGATAGCTACTTATAGAAAATCCAGGAAAAAAACAGTTACAGAAAAGGATTATGAAGATTTTAGAATAAAGGATGAGCTCCAGGAGCTAGTAGATTTTTTTGAAGTAGGAATGGAGCCCAAAGCAGAAGTTGTTGATATAAAAGAGCCAAAGATAGAGAAGATAATAGTAGAAGAAGTAAAAGAAGAAAAAAAAGCAAAGAAAAAAAAGGAGAAGAAAAAAAAGGAGAAGCTAGAAGAAGACTGGTTAAAAAACCTGCCTAAATCAACCATATTTAATTATGCAGAAGAAACTCCTAAGGAAAAGCCAAGGGTAAGAGAGCTAAAAGAAGCACCTAAAGTAGATTTTGAGAAAGTAAAAAGAGACCTTGAAAAGATAGATACCGGCGTAAAAACAATTAGTGATAAGATACGCCTAATAAGCGAGAAAGCAATACTGGAAGGAGCAGAGAAAAAAATAAAAGAAATAGAAAAGAAAAAGAAAGAAGAAAAAAAGAAAAAAGAAATGGAAAAAAAAGTAAAACCAAAAAAGAGCGAGATGAAAGTTTATGCTTCAAAAACAGGAACCAAGTATCATTATGATAGGAATTGTCTTGGGTTGAAGAGAGTGAGTAAAAAGAACTTTGCAACGTATGCTAATTCTAAAGAAGCAAGGAAGAAGAAGCTGAAAGCATGTGATATTTGTGGATAGGAGGTAATAAAATGGCTGTAGAAGAATTTTTTCAGACTGGCCCCAAAACCAGGGCTGAATTCATTGAAGAAAAGATTATTGCAATCTTACCTGAGGATGAAAGAGAATTTGCTAGACCTAAGGTCATTGATATTATTAATAAATATGTTGGTCAAGATGTAAATGCTCTTTCTGTTCTTAGATATGCTGCAGAAAGAGGAAGATTTGATGAATTCATGGATAAATTAGAAAAGCATTATGCTGAAAGTTTAATATATGTGCATCCAGAAGCAAGAAGAGTTGATGGATATCCTGGTGCAGTAAGAGCTGAACTTTTCTTTTTAGAGTGCTACAAAGAGATGGATATTAAACCACAAAAGCAAACAAATAAACAAGGATGACTGAAGACATTAAAGAACCGAAGTCTGAACTTGAATTATTATTAGAAAAAAATGCTTGTGGCGTAGGATTAACCCCAGAGGAAAGATTAAGAGCGCATGACTTGATAACTAAAAGACCAGAATATTCAAAAGAGGATTGCTGGCTATGTAAACAAGTACGTATAGACAAAGTAGAAAAATCGATTTATGATACAAGATTATGCCAGTATCATGCATATGCGGCGTTGATATCAAGGAAATGAATTTCATGTCTACTATAATAAATATTCCAATCAGAGAACTAACCTTAGAAAATATTATAGATTTGTTTAAAATATTCTGTGACTCTTTTGAACTAGAAATGACTGCTAGGGATGTAAGATTCTTAAAAAACCGTGGTTTTAAAGGTCTCAAAAAAGAAGGTGTATTAGAATATAGGGCTAGCCTAGGCACTAAATTTTTTATTCAGCAAAGAGGAACTGATTCAATACAAGTATGGGTGAACACAGCAGAATATAATTCGGCTTTAGAACAGAAGAAAAAATATTCTGAAGCGATTATTGATTATTTTAGAAAATAAATTCACCACTCATACAAACTTTTCTGATCTTTAGTATAGCGTTCCAATCTCTTTGGCGGATGCACCCGCACCCATTTGAATTTCCATTTCTCTAGCATTTCCTTTGCATTCGGACTTATCTTTGGGCTTGCAAGTATTCCTTTAACCTTATCTGTGCCTTTTAGCTCTTTTATCTTCTCCACGTATCTTCTGAGCTGGGTTACGCATTGTAGACTTGCACTATACCTTTTGCACTCAACCACTACTAAATTTCCTTTTTTATCGTGTCCAAACACATCGATAAATCCAAATTTGGTATGTTCTTCTCTGCTTAGAGGCTTAAAATCAGGACTGATTAGCTCTGGCTTTGCCTTTATCATGTCACTCATGTCTTTTTCACTCCCAGCGAGTTCCTGCTTAATACCGTCTTCTAATTTATGATTCATAAAATTATAAACCCTGAAAATCTCTATATCTAAGTAATCTTTGTAATCAAGGTTTCTTACTCTAAGCACAAAATGCTGCTCTAAATGCTCTAAATCAATCTTAGAATTAGGTTTCATATAATTAATAGGATTACCTCCTTCAGGCTGATGCACTAAAACAGTATTATCACTCTTAACAATAATCATTCTATCCCCTCTTGCAAGAAAAGCCTCTGCTCTTCCACTATACCTAATCTCGCAGTTGCAAAAGAATACCATAGACTCATTCCTTGCAAGGGCTTCTTCAAACCTCACCTTAAAATCAGTTAGTTCCATGAGAAAAAGAAAGGATACATATGTATAATAAAAAGGTTTGGGTTACCAGTACTCAACTAGTTTTTTCTGGGTCTTAATCTTATTTAGCAACATGCTCCTTTTCAAGATAAAATCAACATTTATCCCAAACTTCTTCTTAACAAGGACCTTGGTATACTTTAGCATTAATTCTTTTGAGCCAAAATTCAAGGGTTTGTTGGATAGGGTTTTTCTAACAGCTTCTCTTACAACCCATACCCCTAAAGGTGCATAGTATTCTCCTGTTATAAAGCGCAATAAAAGCACTAATGCTTGTCTCTTTATCTTTTTTAGGTATTCAAGAACTGGTAATCTTGCTGCATAGTAGCCTCCCACTGTGTTACTGGCATAAGTCTTTCTTCCATTATACCCTTCATAATCTGTCATTGTGGTTATGCCTTCTGAATCATGCCAAGTGCTCTTACCAACATAGGTTTCAAATAATTCATAGCTCCAAACCTCTGGGAAGAACAAAGCAATATAATAATTGCCTAGGTGTCCTCCAAAATATGCTAAGTATCCTGTTTGAGGATAATTCTTTATTTCCTTTACAAGTTCATTTCCTAAATTACTATCCACTGCGGTTATCGCAAAGCGAGTCGGCACCAGCTTTCTCTGCTTTTTAACACCCAAAGTACCAATACTTAGCAGTCGTGTAAGGTAGTGTTCATCAATCTCTTTTTTGTAGAGGTAATTAATGGCATGGTTAGCTTTAAAATCAATATCATCAACAACTTTATCAATAAGACGAGGTATCTTTGGGTTCTCTGTAATTCTAGCTTTTTTGAGCTTTACTCTTGGACCATGAGGCATGGTGTCTTGTTCAAAGCTAAGAGAAAATTTTGGTTTTTTTGAAAGACCAATCTCTACATCAACAGGCTGCTTTGCCATGCCAACCTCTTTGCTCATCTCCATGAAGCGCTCTTTAAAACCTGTTATCTGGGCTTTAAAGTTAGAGTTGATTAAGCTGCTTCTTAGCCTTATAACCTTTGCAATGCTGTAGTTCTCTTTTGACCATAAGAGAGGATTATCATGCTCCTTATAATCCTCAACACTTAGAATACCAACATTAACCTCTGGATAGCCATATCTTCCAACAAATACATTCGGGCTCTGGCCAAAGAAATCCTGCTTTGCCTCTATATTCACTTTTTTCTGAGCCCCAATCTTTACCATGATAGGACAGAACGTACGACCACAAATACTAGGGTCACGGCCTTTGCACTTAATACAGCGGATGTTCATTCATTATAAGAATTAGGTTAAGAATAAAAAAGTTTTGAAACCATTTATTTTTTTGATGCTAATACACACACGTCATCTCCTGGTGTTATTGTGTTGCCTACAAATTTGCCATCTCCATACACAACATCTTTGTAAGTTACAGGTTTATATTCGTCTTTTTCCTCGTCTTTTATGTTAAATAGGTCTGCAATCTCTGAAGCACTATCACCTTTTTGCACTATATAGCTAAAAACCTCTTCACCTGTAGAGTTAGTTCTAATATAATGGAAATTTCCACTATCACCTTTTCCTGTACTTTGGGTTTTTGTAGGTTCATCCCCATTAACCATGTAGGTTGCTGCTGCTAATACCTTGACTGCGTATTCTCTGGGTTCTTTCTGTAGCCAGTGTACAAATACAAATGGATCATCACTCCCTGATTTTGCTATTGCCCATTCAACAGCATCTTTTCTGCAGTTGTATAGAGTTAGGGCTAAGCCTATGTTTCCTTTACATTGGATTAGAAGGTCTTTTAACTTGTTAACCCCTCCTCTTATGTTCTGGTTAGGATCATATATGTCTTCTACTTTATAATCTTTGGCTGTTGTCCACATTAATTGCATGAGCCCCTTTGCATCTTTATTTGACTTAGCATATCTGTTTCCTCCTGATTCCTGAAATAT
This sequence comes from Euryarchaeota archaeon SM23-78, assembly GCA_001595785.1. Taxonomy (GTDB): domain Archaea; phylum Nanobdellota; class Nanobdellia; order Woesearchaeales; family SM23-78; genus SM23-78. The sequence goes on along the minus strand of LSSJ01000020.1, from coordinate 10,338 downwards.
CAATCCTTCTACTAGTTTGACTCCTTCAGATGTGTTAGGTAGAAGTCCAAAGTGTTCAACCCATTTTCTTATTATTGGCTCATATTTTTTTACTCTTCTTTTCTTAGTCCATGCTGATCTTCTGTTTGCTCGAGTATTAGTCATCCTGTACAGCTCTGCTTCAATCATTGCTTGTTTTATTTTACTATCTGTTGCAGTACCTAGATTATACTCCAATATATTTTCCAAAGTATCTGCTTGTTTTTGGTCTAGTTGAGTTATTCCTTTGGGCTGATATAAAACTTCTGATAAGTTGAATCTTAGGTTTTCAGAAGTGTTTTTACCCGCTCCTGTAACAATTACAGCTGACATTAGACCAGCTAAGCTCAGGTTCTTTAGATATCCAAGGGTTTTTCTTGCTCTGCCAATCTGCTTCTTTTTATCTTTTTTATATAGCTCCTTGTTTTTTCTATTTCCTATTCTCCATATTCCATCATATTTGATTTTATTTATAATTGGGATTCTGGATTTTTTGGTTCCTAATAACACATCTTTTCCTATTTCATATAGCAAGACCCCGCTTAGGGTTGCTAAGACGATTTTTCCTTCTGTGCTTCCTACTACTGGTGTGCTTTCTTTTATTAATGAGATTTTATCAATTATATAATCAAGTCCTTTTATTCCCACCCCTGCTACTAGGGTTCCATAGATTACAGGACCTACAAACTGGTTTATCTTGTACTGCTTAGCATCAATTATTTTATGTAGTGGTTTTCTAGGTTCAGAACTCTTTTTGGTTTTTAAACTCTTTATCTCTCTCTTCCTTCTTGGGATGAGAGGTTTTTGTTTGATTCCTATCTTTACAGTATAAGCTTTGTGCATTTTAAGTATAAAACCCCCTTTTCACTCTATTATGAACTTAATCATTTATAAATCTTTCGTTTTTTACCACCGGTAAGTAACAAAATACTTGTTTTGGGTTAAATATATATATCTCCTCTGCTCTCCCATTTCTCTTCTTATAGTAAAAAGAAGAAGGGGTGACAAACATATGAGATATGCACAATTAGCCAAATTCAAAGAAATCGAGGAAAAAGGACAAAAAACCCTGAACTCTAAGACAGTTACAATTATAGGGCTAGGCAATATTGGCTCAACAGTAGCTGTAATGCTAGCAAGGTCAGGAATAAATCTAAGACTTATAGATAAAGGCAGATGCTTTATACAAGACTTATCCTCCCAGTCAATTTACTTAGAAGAAGATGATACTAGGTTTAAAGCAAAACAAGCCAAAAAGCATTTAGAAAAAATGAATCCAAAGCTAAAGGTAAAAACCTTTCATGAGGACCTTACCAAGAATAATATATTCTTAATAGAAGCAGATATTATTATTGATGCCACAGGAGACTTAGAGACAAGCAAACTAATAGCAGAACATGCAAAAAAGAAGAAGATACCCTTAATCTTTGCTGTTGATTCAGGAAGCCAAGGACTAGTTATTACTAGTGACAAAGGCATCAACTTTGAAAAACTAAAAGCCCTTGTTAACAAGATGAAACCCATAGATGAAGCAGGTATTATTAGTCCAGCTGTTCATATGGCAGCAGCTATTATTGTTAAAAAAATCTTTAAAATCCTTCTTAAAAAACAGTATCACAAAGATGTAGTTGTATTTGATGTATGGAAGGATACAATGAGAAAACAAAAATTGTAAACAATTTTTGAATTGTATATTGCGTATACAAAAGCAAAAACTGTAAAAATAATTTTTGAATTGTATATTGCGTATACAAAAGCAAAAGCTTTAATCATTATTTCAAAGGCATTTTTGCCCTACTCCGCTTTGCTCACAAAACTATTCGCAAAGCTCTGTCTGGCCATTGCATGCCAATAAAAAACAAAATTGGCAATGCACTCAAAGGCACAGACGGTCAAAAATGCCTTAAAATCAGTAACCTAGGAGAAAACAATGCCATTAACAGAAAACCAGTTACAAGAACTAAGAAACATATTTGATTCATGCACCAGGCCTGTTATTCTGTTTGATGATGATCCTGATGGCTTAGCCAGTTTTCTTTTAATTTATAAGCACATAAAAGAAGGTCGAGGCATACCAGTAAAGAATGCTCCTGAACTAGGCCCTGAGATGGCTCAAAAGGTTAATGACTATGGACCTGACCTTGTATTCATCGTTGATGTTCCTATTGTTAATCAAGAATTCATTGACAAGATTAAGACAAGAATTGTGTGGATAGATCATCATCCTGTTGTTAAAAGACATAAAGTTGAGTATTATAATCCAAGGGCTTTAGACCCTGATGATAACAGTCCAACCTCTTACTGGATTTACAAGGCTTTAAAAAAGCATCTTTGGATAGCAATGATAGGTATGGTAGGTGACTGGTTTTTTCCAGAGGATAAGATACTAGATGAGTTCAGAGCCAAATACCCTGATTTACTCTCACCTCTCATAAAAAAACCAGAAGTTGCATTATTCACTTCAAGATTTGGAGAGCTTATAAAGATTGTTTCTTTTAATCTCAAGGGTAAGACTTCTGATGTGATTAAGTCAATAAAAGTGTTTACCAGGATAAAAGACCCTTATGAGATTCTTGACCAGAAATCTTCTGGAGGCAAGTTCATATATAAGAAGTATAACAGATTAATGGAGAAGTACACTGAGATTATTAAGAGAGTAAAGGTTAAGCCTCAGGACAAGTTGGTGTTGTTTGTTTATAGTAGTCCTGACTACTCTTTTTCCAAGGAGATAAGTAATGAGTTAATATATAAGCACCCTGATAAAGTGTTTCTTGTTGCCTGGGAGTACAATGATGAGTATAAGTGCTCTTTAAGGTCTACAAAGATTAAGCTTCCTCCTATCATCAACAAGGCTCTTGAAGGCATAACAGGCTATGGGGGAGGCCATGACCATGCAGCAGGGGCATGTGTAAAGATAAAGGATTTTGAGAGGTTTGTAGGGAATATAAGGGGGCAGCTTTAAGAAGCTTCGAACTTCTTTAACCATTCAATAATAGTTATTTTCCGAAAGGTTTTTATATTCTCTGCTCCCCCAAAACAAGGCACTGGATTTAAGGGGATAAATAATGGGCGATAAAATATTACAGACTTTAAATGAACTTGTTCAGAAGTGGATGCAACCCGAGGTGAAGCTTAAGGTTTTTGATAACCCTGTCCAAAAAAAACCTAGTTTTATTTCTTTAACATTCAAAGAGAAAAAAGGCAGAATTGTATGTGCCAAGAATGGTGCTTTATCTGATGATAAAACAATTGATGAGAAAGGCTTCTTAGCAGATGTGTTCATAGGTGGTGCAGAAGGATTAGGAAGATACACATATGGTGAAGAAGAACTCCCTAAGGATGAGACTGCTATGAAAAGAGTGCTTGACAGAACTCTGGATTCATCTTTGAAAGAAGCTGTAAGTGATTATCTAAAGCAGAAAGGTGACTCACAGGCGCGTATAGATCCAAAAATCTTTTTTGCACTTTCAAAAGAACCTGTTGTTAAAAGCATATCTTCTTATCTTAAGCAAGAGGATGATCTAATCTCTGAAAAAGGCATTACAAGATTAGCAGAACTTACAGGCATAATTTACAAAGAGACTAAACCTATTATTGAACAGGTAGAGGCTTGCATAAAGTTTGAAGATGTTTTAAGAAGATATGTGAATTCAGAAGGCACCCAAATAAGAAGCCATAGTTTTAGAGGGCGGTGTAAGTTGGAGATAATTATTAAAGGAAAGGATTCTGCAATAATAGAGCATGCAGTATACATTCATCTTGCTATGAATCCAAGTCAAATGAAGAAGTTCGAGTATTTGAATGGCAGGAAGGTTAATTCAATAATAAATCATATTAATGCTCTGGCTAATGCTCCTCTTTTAGAATCAGGGCATTATCCTGTTTTTTTAAATGGAAAAGCTTTTTACATCTTTTTTCATGAAGCCTTAGCAGCCCATTTATTGTCTGGTAAATATATTTATGAAGGAGAATCAAATGTTTTTGCAGATAAGATAGGCAAACAGATTATGCCTTCTTTTCTAACTATTATAGATGACCCAACTTATCGCAATGGTTTTGGTCATATTGTTTATGATGAAGAAGGTGTTCAGGCACAAAGGGCTGTTCTTGTTGAGAACGGAGTTCTGAAAAATTTTCTTCTTGACCGCCCTAGTGCTGGAAAGCTGAAATTACATTCAAATGGTCATGCAAGAAGCGAATGGGTTATTGGAGAAGATGAGGATTCAAATTATGTGACTCTTATACCTGAACCTAGAATAACCAACGTATTTATTCAGGCCCCTTCTGGTGTGAGCGAGCAAGGGCTGATGAAGAAAATAATGCATTATTGTGAGAAAAAAAACCATGATTTTGGCTTATATATAGATAGTGGTAGTGGTTATGTTGATCCTGAGACAGGAGAATTTGAGTTGTATCCTAACCGTTTATATAAGATTTATCCTAATGGGAATAAAGAATTAGTAACAGGCGCATATCTTCATGGAAGCCCTTATTATTTGCTTGACCAAATAACCTGTTGCAGTAACACCTATTCTTTTGAGCAGGGATTTTGCGATTCTCTCTCTGGTGTGATTCCTGTTGCTGGAAAAGCACCTTCTGCTTTTCTAAAAGAAGTATCTTTTAACAAGATATCACCTACAAGACTTACTAAAAGAATTCTTCCCAAAATAGCATAAATTTTTTTATTTATAATATTGTTCTATATTGAAAATAAATTATCTAACCAAAACCCAACAAAAATCAAAAACGATTTTTGAACATTTCGATAAAAAAATCAAAACACAACAAAAACAAGTTTTTGAGTGTTTCGCCCCCAAAACCGAAACATTTAAATATAAGTACTACCACACAGTAATAACATAACAAGGTTTTGGGGATGATCCAAAAGATAATACTTACACACCTTCGTGTTTATCCTGTAACACAGAGGGGGAACACTAGGTTCTTAAGATCACCTCACCCACCCTTAACCCTATACATTCCTCCTCTCTGTGTTACCAACTAATTTCTAACTAGTTAAAAACAATGTGCAAGAAAAAGACTTTAGTGAAAACTACATCTTAAACTTAACCTGCCCTCCTTTCTGCATTCTTTGAAGAGCTTTTTGCATGCCCTTCTCAGAATCAGCGCCTTTCATTAATTTGACTAGCTTCTTGCTCTGACGGTATTGTTTTAAAAGCCCTCTTACTTCCTGGGTTGTTGTGCCAGCGCCTTTGGCAATTCTTTCAATCCTTTTGCCTGTGACTGTTTCAGGGTCTTCAAGCTCTTCTTTGGTCATGCTATCCATTACATGACGCCAAATCTCAAGTTTCTTCTCCTGGACTTGAAGGGCTTCTTTAGGTAGCTTTATCTGGCTCATGCCAGGAACCATGTCCATCACTTTTTTCAAAGGACCCATTTTCTTTAAAGCACGCATCTGCTCATACAAATCTAATAGATTGAACTCGCCTTTTAAGAACTTCCTACCCAAATCTTGGGCTTCTTCCTCAGTAATAGCCTCTTTAGCCTTTTCAAGCAAAGCCTCTAAATCACCCATGCCAAGAAGCCTGCCCACAAAGCCTTCTGGCTTGAACTCCTCAAGATCAGGCATCTTCTCGCCAATACCAATGAACTTGACAGGAGCACCAGTAACAGCACAAGCAATCAAAGCACCACCACCCTTAGCAGTACCTTCAAGCTTAGCAATGAATACACCTGTTACCTTACAAGTCTCATGGAATTTCTTTGCTTGCTTCTCAGCTGCCTGACCAATATCAGCACTAGTCACTAATAGATTCTCATCAGGCTTAACAGCTTTATGAATATCATTAAGCTCTTTAATAAGGTCCTTGCTAAGAGCATCTCTACCAGCAGTGTCAATAATAATCATATCATATTTTTTATACTCCTTCTCAAACTTCTTATAGATTTTAATAGCATTTTTCTCCCCTTTAACTCCAAAGAAATCAACCTTTACCTTTTTAGCCAAGGTTTCTAATTGGTCATAAGCAGCAGGCCTCCAAGTATCTGTTTGCACTAGAGCCACTTTTAAGCCTCGCTTCTTATAAAAAGCAGCTAGTTTACCAGCACTAGTACTCTTACCACTCCCAAACAAGCCCACCAGCATCATCTTAAAAGGCTTGCCCTTAACCAAGATTTTAGCACCAGGACCTCCTAAAAAGTTAACCAGCTCATCATAAACAATCTTGATAAGAAACTCTTTACGAGTAACACCCTTAGGAGGCTCCTCCTTAAGAGCTCTTTCCTTTATCTTCTGGGTAATCTCAAAAACCAGTTTTACATTAACATCTCCTTGCAAAAATGCGCGCTGAATATCTTTAACCAACTCATTCACTAGTTTTTCATCTACAAAACTCGCGCCAGTAATCTTTTTCAAGGTGTTTTTCAATGAATCTGAGAGTTTGTCTAAAACCACTCTTTTTTCACCTATGAATAGAGGATAAGAAGAAGATTTAAAAAGGTTGTGTAAACAAGAGTAGGTTCATATCTCTAACATTCGCTCTATTGCCTTCCTAGCTCTTTTTGCAATGCTTTGAGATACATGAACTTCATATATGTTATACTTTAATGAATCTTTAATTTTTTCTAAAGAATGCATCTTCATATAAGGGCAGATTATCTCTGTATTATCTATTTTTCCAATTGGATGGTATTTCTTACCTGGAACTTCTTTTTTTAATTTATAACAAAAATCTTTTTCAGTCCCTACTAAAAATTCTTTTGCTTTGCTATGTTTCACAAATCTAATCATATCCCCTGTTGAACCAACAAAATCAGATATTTCTTGAACACCTGGATAACACTCAGAATGTGTAAGAACCTTGGCATTTGGATATTTCTGCTTCATCTTTTCAATTGTTTCTGGAAGTATTCTAATATGTGGAGCACAGTACCCTTGGCTTGGGACATAGATTAATCTATTGTCTCTTTCAAGTCCTTTTATCTTCTTTACTCCACTTGCTGTTTTTACCAATACCTGGCACTTCAATCTTTTTCCAACAAAGTATGCCATATTAACATCAGGACCATAAATTATAACATCAGAACCTGTTTTTTTGGCCATTTTATCAACAATTTCAATTGCATTTCCAGCAGTATAGATTATGTCTGCTTGTGCCTGGCATTCTGCTGTTGTATTTGTATAAAGTAGAATGGGTGCCTTAGGATATCTTTTTTTGGCTTCTTTTAAATCTTCTACAGTTAACATTCTTGCAAGAGGGCACTTTGCTCTATTATCTGGAATTAAAACTATTTTTTCTGGATTAAGAATCTTGGTTGTGGCTGCCATAAAATCAACACCTGCAAAAACAACAACATCGCAATCCAGGTTCTTAGCTTTTTGAGCAAGCTGTAAAGAAGAACCTACGAAATCAGAAGTATCTTGGACATAAGGATTTTGGTAACTATGTGCAAGAATTACTGCATTTCTTTTTTTCTTTAATTCAAAGATTTCTTTTCTTAGTTCCTGAATATGTTTTTCCAAGGTTCTCATAAACTCACCCTTATTCCTTCACAACTAAGAAATTCAAAGAATTCTTCAAAAGCTTCTCTTAAATGAGGAAATCTTCTTATCTTTGATCTTATTGTTTTTAAATAGTTCTCACTTGTATAAAAAGAAGATAAAATATCTTTCCTAGCTTCCATTAGTTCTTCTTGGTTTAAATTGTTAAGAGAGAATATCGGCTCTTCACTCGTATATCTTGCCCAGTCCTTTGTAATAATCTTTTCTTTATATCTATCATAAATAGAGGTTCCTGGAAAGGGCGTTAAATAAACAATTCTTATAATATCAAATGGTAATTCAGTTAAATTCCTCTTTATTTCATTTATGGTTTTTTTTGTTTCAAGGAAGGGTTCACCAATCATAAAGTATCCTTTATTTATTATTCCGAGTTGATGAGTTAAATCTAAAATATCTCTTGTGTTTTCAAAAGAAACTTTTTTGTTATATGAAGTAAGTATTTCTTCATTAAAGGTTTCAATGCCAAAAGCAACTTTGTTACAACCAGCTCTTCTCATTCTTTCAAGTAATTCTCTATTAATCATTGGTTTTCCTTTCATATCTTCTAATCTTAGCATAGAATACCAGCTTATCTCTATATCTCTGTCTATAATCTCATCACAAAGTTCACTTATTTTTTCTTTATTCAAATTAAAAGTCAAGTCTGTGAAGAATAAAGTGTTAATATCATATTTTTTCTTTAAGTATTCTATTTCATCAACAAGATTTTTAGCAGAACGCCAATTAACGTTTTTACCCCAAATATTATCAGAGCTACAGTAAGGACATGCAAAGGTACACCCTCTTGAATAGTTTATAGCAGCAAGTTTTTGTTCTTTTGTTGATGGATACATTAAAACAGTCTTATTTTCCTTAATAAGATCTTCTGTCCTTAGGGGAAATGGTAACTCATCTAAATTTTCTATCCTTCCTCTTCTAGGATTTATTTTTACCCCCTTACTCCAATAAACCAGGCTTTCAAGATTCCTAACATCATAGCCTTTGTCAAGGGCCTTTACAAGATCTCTAATAACATATTCTCCTTCTCCCATAATTCCAAAATCAATAGAGGTATCATCTACATCAGTGGGGTGAGACGAAATATGAACATTTCCAAAAACAGTATAAACCTCTGGATTAGTTCCTTTAATCATTGCAGCTAAATTCTTTGAATGTTGAAAATTATAGGAATATGTAGAAAAACCAACCAAATCTGGGTTTGTGCTAAGAATTTTTTCTAAGAATTCTTTTGAAGATTCTTTTCTTTGTTTCAGAATAAATATATTATAACCACTTCCGTCTAAAACAGCTCCTAAATATTCTAACCCAATAGGGTCAAAGCTGCCATGTCTTTGATAAACACCCAATTCACTCATTCCTTTTGCAGCTTCAACCAAGGTTATGTTTTTCATTCTAACACCTCTTTTTGTTCTAAAAATTGGAGATGTTCATCATATGATTTTTTCAGGTGAGGAAATCTCTTTATCTTTGACTTCATTCTTTTTTCATAACTTGAGTTTTGATAGAATTCTCTAAAAATTTTTTTTCTTGCTTCTATTAACTCTTCTTTGTTTAAATGGTCTAATTCTAAAATTGGTTCATCCGAAGTATATTTTGCCCAATTCTTTGTTATTATTCTTTTTTCTTGTTCACATTCAAAATAAGTTGAGGTATTTGGAAATGGTGTTAAAAAACTTATTCTTAGTTCATCTAAAGATAATTCTTTTAAAATTTCTTTAGTGTAGTCTAAAGTCTCTTTTGTTTCTAGTTTTGGTTCTCCTATAATCAAATACCCTTTGTTAATTAATCCTATACTATTTCCTAACTCTAGAATTTGTTTGAGTGCATTAATCTCTCCCTTTTTGTTATATACTTCTTGAATTTCAGAGATTAAACTTTCTAGCCCATAACTTACTTTTGCACATTTAGCTTTTTTCATTGCTTCTAATAATCCTTTATCAACAAGCAAAGAGCCATCTGGTGAAGTGGCTCTTAACATAGCATCCCAGCTCACAGAGATTTTTTGTTTTGTTAGTTCATCGCATAATTCCAAAACCTTTCCTTTATCAAGATTAAATGTTAAATCTGTAAAAAAGATTGTATTGGTTCTGAATTGTCTTTGTAGCTCTTCTATTTCATCAACTATACTCTTGACAGAACGCCAGTTTACTGTTTTTCCCCAAATATTTTTAGAAGCACAGAAAGAACAACCATATGAACAACCCCTAGAGTAAGCTATAGAAGCCACTCCTTTTTGTTCAGATTTTGTTGGGTACATCAAAGTATTAATTCTTGTTTTTTCCAAGATTGTTTTTGGTCTCAACGGGAATGGTAATTCATCCAAATTCTCAATTCTTTTTCTTGGTTCTGTGATTTTAATCCCATCATCCCAATAAGCTATGCCATTTACATTTTCTAATCTTCCACCATTATCTAAAGTTTTTACTAAATCTAATAGGGTATGCTCTCCCTCCCCTAAAACAATAAAGTCAATTGCTTTGTCATCTATACTTTGAGGATAAGAGCTAACATGAACTCCACCAAAAACAGTATAAATTTTGTTGTTAGTTCCTTTAATCATTCCTGCTAAGTTCTTAGAGTAGGGGAAAGAGTAGGTAAATGTTGAAAATGCAACTAGGTTTGGTTTTGTTCCTAATATTTTCTTCAAAAATTTATCCGCTGGTTCTTCTCTTTGCTGTAAAATATTTGTTTTATAACCTTCTTTTTTTAAAACACTGGCTAGATACTCTAAAGCAAGAGGTTCAAGGTGACTGTGTCTAGTAAAAACCCCCGGCTCATAGAGACCTGCCGAAGCCTCA
>LSSJ01000019.1 GCA_001595785.1 Euryarchaeota archaeon SM23-78 | reverse complement strand
AAGAGGTTCAAGGTGACTGTGTCTAGTAAAAACCCCCGGCTCATAGAGACCTGCCGAAGCCTCAACCAACGTTATATTTTCCATATTATCTACCTATTAATGGTAACATTAAAAGATATTTAATAAATTTTGGGGTGATGTATCTTCACCACAATATTTATATATTAATTAGTTTTACTATGGCATATGGAACTAGAAAGAGTAGGGCTAACCCAAAACGAATCAAAGGTTTATCTTGCTTTATTAGATTTAGGTAGCAGTCTTGCAGGCAAAATATCAGAAAAAGCAGGAATACACAGAAGAGCTGTTTATGATGCTCTAAACAGATTGATTGAAAAAGGCCTAGTAAGTTATGTAATAAAATCTGGAAAAAAGTTCTATGAGGCAACAAATCCTGAAAAGATTCTAGATGTGTTAAAGGAAAAAGAAGAGGATATTAAGCAAAAAGAAGAAGTAGTAAAAACACTTCTTCCAGAGCTTTTTGCAAGATACAAGGCAACTAAAAGTGAGCTAAGTGCAGCAATTTATAGAGGAAAAGGAGGGTTAAAGACAGTTATGGAATTAATCCTAAAAGAGAAAAAAGACTGGTTAAGCATTGGCTCAACCGGTAAAGGTCCTCAAGTAATACCCTACTTTCTGCCAGGCTGGCATAGAAGAAGGTGTAAACTAAAAATAAAGTATAAAGGATTAATAGCAGATACATCAGAAGGAAGGAAAAGAGCAAAAGAGCTTTCAAAGACAGGCTTAGCAGAACACAAATTTTTACCAAAGAATATTCATCATCTTCAGACAACATGGGTGTTTGGTAGTAAAGTTGCTATAATTCTTGTTTCTGTTGAACAACCAATTATATTTTTAATAGATAACAAAGAAATTGCAGATTCATTCAGAGGCCAGTTTAAATGGTTATGGGAAGTAATTAAGTAAATTTAAAAAAGCTTGTGAATAAAAACATAACAAAAATTAAAATTTTTGAATGTTTTAATTTTTCCAAACAAAAACATATATAAACAAAGTATCTTTCATGAGCCCTATGCGCTGGTGGTCTAATGGCTACAACAAGAGCAAGCTCTTGAGCTTCCATCTCTTGTGCTGGAAATGACTGCGGCCTTCCATTAGGAAGTCTAGAAGTTAGCCGTATATCCGGGAGATATAAGGTTTAACCTGTATCCGGAAATTCGAATCCCGGCCAGCGCATCTTTTAAAAAACCAAAAACTAATTAAACCTCTCTTCTAACCCAATTTTTATGGCTAAAGCTGAGAAAGAACATAAAAGCAAAGGCTCAATCCTTGTAATATGTGCTCATCCAGATGATAAGGTTCTTGGCGCTGGCGGAGCCATGGCTAAGTATGCTAAGGAAGGCTTTGATGTTCATACCATTATAATGTCTTTTGGAGAGGGTGTTAAGCCTTATGTTAAGAGAGAGATTATTTCAAAGACAAGGATTAAGGAGGCTCAGAAGGCTGATAAAATAATTGGTGGAAAAGGAGTTACTTTTCTTGGCTTAAAAGAGAACCGTTTTGAACAGGACTTTGAGAAGAGAGGTATAGATAAGAATTTCAAAAAAATAATAAGAAAAATAAGACCAACAAAAATATTCACTCACTCATCTGATGATGCTCACTCCGACCACAGAGCCACTTTTAAGCTTGTTCTAAAGATGTATAAGGAGATGAACCTAAAAGCAGATTTCTACACCTTTGAGGTGTGGCACTTGATAAATCTTAAAAAAAGAGACAAACCTAAACTAGTGGTTGACACATCTAATACTTTTAAAACCAAGATGAAGGCTTTAAAGGCTTTTAAGAGCCAGATAGATTTATCGACTTTTTATAACTACCTGGTTCTGAACAACTTTTTATTCCTCTTAACCTATATAAAAGACTTGCTTAACGGCATAAAACACAATACCAAGTATGCAGAGGTGTTTTACAAGGTAAGATAGAATGGCAAGGAAGATTAAAAAACAAAATAGAAAAAATAAAGGACAGGCATCAACTGTCCAGGAAAGAGAAGCAGCAGCTTATAAGAAAAAACTACTCATAGCCACAGACAACTTTTTGCCCAGATGGGATGGTATATCAAGATTCTTGTCAGAGATAATACCCAGATTAAAAAAGAAGTATGAAATAACAGTAATTGCACCTGACTTTGGACCATCCTATTTTGATAATGATAAGAGCATCAGACTTATTAAGATACCCATAACCAGGTTCAGAATAGGAGATTTTAATCCTGCCAAGCTTGATTACAGAACCATCAAGAGAGAGGTAAAGAAGACAGATATTGTGTTCTCCCAGACCATTGGGTCTATAGGGTTTCTAACCATAATAGCTGCTAAGAGATGTAGAAAAATCGTTCTTTCCTATATACACTCAATTGAATGGGAACTAGTAACAAGAGCAGCAGGCCTGATATTACTCAGAAAATATGTATACTACCTAACTAGGTTTCTGGTTAAGAAAATCTATAACAAGTCAAACCTGTTAATAGTTCCTTCTGAGAATATTGCAGAAATGCTTACCTGGCAGAAGATAAGAAGCAAGAAGAAAGTGATACACCTAGGAGTGGATACAAAGAAATTTGTTCCAATGGGTAATAAGAGAGCAGCCAAGGAGAAACTAGGCTTAGACCCTGATTTTTTCATAATAGGTCATCACGGCCGATTAGGAAGAGAAAAAGACTTGACTACTCTGCTCAGAGCCTTTATCCTTGTAAAAAAAACGCATCCCAAAACTCTATTAATAATAGTAGGCGAAGGAGTTGAGAGTATAAAGAAAAAGCTTGCAAGTGTGCAAGGCGTTTTACTGCCTGGTAAATCTGACAAAGTGGTTACTTACCTCCAAGCCATGGATGTGTACTGCTTGACCAGCTTAACAGAAACCACCAGTTTAACAACCCTTGAAGCCATGAGCTGCGGAATACCAGTAATAGCGACTAAGGTGGGCTTTGTAAAAGACTACATAAAGCCAGGCATTAATGGCTTGTTCTTTAAAGAAAGAAACTCTTATGACTTAGCCAAGCAGATACTGTTCTTAAGGAAACAAGAAGTATTAAAGAGAAAGATAAGCTTGGAAGCCAGAAAAACAATAGAGAAAGAGTTCAGCTGGGACAAAACAGCCAAAGAGATAGAAGAGACGATAGAGGGGGTGATTTAGAAATTAATTTCCAACATTTCTTGCCTTTTCTTCTTCAATTCTAGGAATGCAGTCAAAACTTAACCTTTCTTTTGTTTTTCTTTTTTGTAATGTTTTGCTTAACATATCTTTGCGAGGCATATACTTTCCATAACTTACATGGGTTCCTACACATGATCTGATGTCGCCTTGTACTGTGACATATAATGAACCTATGCTTTGTGTGCATTTACATCCTTGAGGGTAGAGAACATCCATTCTTGGTATTCCAAACTCGTCTTGATCAATTCTTTTAATTTCTTTTCTTAACTCCTCAAATGCTTCTGTTGATATTTCATCTTTCCTGAGTTTGATTAATTCATTAAGTGAGTATTTTTGCTTTGCTAATTCATGGCTGAAACGTGTAGGTCCTTCTGGAATGTAAGTTTTAATTTCTGGCATGATATTGTTTTCCCTGCAGTATCTGAAAATATCTGGAATTTCATTGTAATTGCTTTTCATGACTAAAATATCTGCACCCATTCTTGTTGTTTGATAATTAATTCCATCCACTACGGTTCCTGTTCCTGTGTTATGCCCTAAATCAATAAGGGTTTGTAGTGCTTGGTCTCTTTTATCTAAATAATTCGGAACTGATCCGCCAACATATCTTTGCTGTAATGCAGGATTCTGGCTCCATAATTTAATGAAAAAGGAAACCTTATCTTCTTTGAATTTTTGAGCAATTTCTTGGAAATTAGGAGTTGCTCCGTGGGTGAATACAACACTATACATGTTTAAGTTTTTTATATAATTAATAATAGATTCAAACCTGATATCAAGTAAAGGCTCTCCTGCACCAACAAAATCAACCGTCCTTATACCTAGATTTCCTGCTTCATTTATTAGAGCTATTTGATCTTCATAACTGAGTTCATCAATCAATCTTTTTTTTCCTTTTTTTGTCCAGCTACCATCAACTTTTTTTGTGAAACAGCTAGGGCATGATAGATTACAAACATTAGAGAGTTCTGTTACTAGCTTTTCAAGCCTGTCATTCTCATGCGCATTCTTATACACTTCTTTGTTGAAGTGCCAGCCTTCTATTATTGATGCTTTGGTTTTCATTTTTGATATCATTCCATTTTCAACTTCTTTTTACTATTTTATGGTAGTAATATAATTATTCAACTTAATAAAACTTTCTTCTACTTTTTTTATCAAATTGATAAAATTTAAATAATAGTTATCACTATGTTATTATTTATGAAAGAATTAGACCTGCGTGATAAAAAGATATTATTCCAGCTTGACCTTAACAGCAGAATTAGTTACAGTGAATTAGCCAAGAAGCTAAACACAAGCAAAGAGGTAGTTAACTACCGGATTAACAGGTTAAAAGAAAGAAAATACATAACCCAATTCTATACCTTAATCAATCCAGGCAAGTTTGGGTTTGTAGCATTCAAACTATATCTTAATTTTCAAAACATAAATGAGGAGATATACACCAGCATGCTTAACTACCTTGAGGAGCATAAAATGGTTTTCTGGCTTGCATCAACAAATGGAGTTTTTGAGATGATGATAGGAACGTGGGCAAGAAATCATTATGACTTTAATTATAACTTCTTAGCAGGATTTCTAAATAAATTCTCAAAATACATATCCGAAAAAGAAACTTCGATAACTCTTGATAACTATCAGATAAACAGAAAATGGTTTCTGCCTAAAACAACAGAAAGAAAAATAACTGACACCGGCGGGAAACTTGAAAACACGCCTTTAGATAAGATTGACTATAAAATTTTAAATATAATTGCTAATAATTCCCGGAAAGCCTATACTGAAATTGCAAAAGAAACAAATACTACTTTACAAATAGTTAAATACAGAATCAAGAGGCTTGAAAAAGAAGGGGTAATAATGCACTATAAACTAGGTGTTGATCCTAAGATGTATGGAAGAGAATTTGTTAAAACAATAATCTCTCTAAAAGATATAACAGAAGAAAGAGAAAATCAACTAATCAATTACTGCCTGGAGCTAAAACCAACCCTTAATGTTGTTAGATGCATTGGTCCCTGGGACTTGGAGATAGAAATGGAAATAGAAAACATGGAGAAATACAATAAAGTAATGGCTGATATAAGGGAGAAATTCTTAGATATAATCAAGAGTTATAAAACCGCAATAATAATAGCAGAGCCAAAGGTGACTTTTATACCCTACTTAGATGTATGATATTACTTCGCTGTCTCCCACATTAGTTCAAAATGTTTTTTGTATCCTTCTGCTACAATTTTATCTTTTATTAATATGCTGTATGGGTTTTCTGTGAATATGCTTATTGCTACGTAGTCTCCCACAATTGCTGTTTCTTGGAAGTGTGCAAATTTTGCTGGCAAGAACCTTATTTTGGTTAATGGCTTTTTCAGAAGCCTCATTCCTATTTTCTTTACAGTTAGGTCATATACTTGCCTTGCTGGAAGCTTGTTCTCTATTCTTTTCATATGATGGTTAAGCCACCATGCTGTTCCTAGCAAGTCTTCACATGGTTTGCCTCCTCCAAAGGTTAAATATTCTTTTGCCTTAGCATTTCTTAATATTGTGTATACCTCTTTTACTCCTCTTATTCCTTTATATATGATTGCTTTTCCTTCTTTTTCTGCTAGCAGCTGTCTTTTTTTGAGTTCTGGAAGTATTTTTTTGTATTGCTCTCTTTTTTCATCAATATAGTTTAAGAAATGTTCAGGGTTGATTGACTGGTATGTTTTTCTTTTACCTTCTAATATATGCCCTATTAATCCTTTTTCTGATAATGAGTCAAGGGCTCTGTACACAACTGAGCTTTGCAACCCTGACTTATTTATTATTTGTCTAGCACTACATGTGCCTGTTTCGAGGATTGTTAAGTATACTCTTATTTCTGAATTGGTTAGACCAAAATCTTCTAGGATTTTTGTGTCCATGATTATAGCAAATATCCACAGATTTATATATTTTCCTAAATTATTCTCATTTGAGAGGAAAAAGATTAATATATCTTTACCACTATTAAGTAAGTATAATGGTTTTGTCAAATATATGTGATCTCTTAAATCAGGTATATCCATACCTAGACTACGCTATTGTTGGATTAGTAAACTGCTATTTTGGGTACAAATGGCTAGGAACAGGCATTATTGGAAAAGATGAAAAATCTTCAAAAAAAGAAAAGAAAATAGGAGATATGACTCTGGAGGACCTGGCCAGCGAACTAGAAATAGGAAAATCAATAGGTGTAGCTGTTTTAGGTACTGGCTTGTTAGTAGGTGAATTATTTGGATTTGAAGCCAGAAGTAATTATTTAATTGATTCAAATTACATAACTGATTGGAACTGGGGTGCTTATCTAGGGGTCTTATTTGGAAGTGGTGCTATAGGGACTCTGATAATAAATCCGATTGTAAGTGTATACAAGGAAATCAACCAAGGGAAGAATAAATATAATAAATAATGAAATTACTAAAATGAAAAAAAGTAAAAGCAAAAAAATACGTGATATTATTCACGGTGTAAGTATAGGTATTTGTGTACTTTATACTCTTCAGGGCACCTCTATAGAACTTTATAAAACTTATATAGAGCCCAAGAAAATTCGACAAAGCTATATTGTACCAAACAAGATAAGAATTAAAGCAGAAGATATAGATAAGAAAGGAAAAAAAGAAACCCTCCTAATCTACAGTGGTAATTCATACTTGTTAATGCTTGATGATGAAGGAAAACCAGTGGTTAAATCTTATGAAGTGCAACCTGTGATTAAATATCATAAAGTCAAATCACTTGAAATAATTATAAAAGAATAATTTAAATCTTCAAACTCGTAACCTTACTTATGCTATCCTTGTTCATGCTTATTCCATAGAGATTATCTGCTTCACTTATCACTGCATCATTGTGGCTTATGATAACGTACTGCGCGTCTTTACAATAGCCTCTTATGAGCTTTGCAAACTTCTCCGAATTATGTTTGTCAAGAGCAGCATCTACTTCGTCTAACACATAGAAGCTTGCAGGCGCATACTCTTGCACTGAGAATATAAAGGCTAGGCCTGTAAGGGTTTTTTCTCCTCCGCTTAGACTTCTGATATCCATGAACTTCTTGCCTGTAATCCTGACTTTTATGGTCATTCCACCAGTAAAAGGATCATCTTTGTCTTCTAGTTCAAAGAAGGCATCTCCTTTTGCTGTTAGGTTATCAAAGATTTTCTTAAAATTATCATTGAGCACATCGTATGTTCTCATGAACAACTCTTTCTTTTTGCTGTCAATCTCATTTATCATTACAAGCACGTCTTCTCTTTCTTTGGATAGTTTGTCTTTTTTCTTTAGCAATGCTTCATACTCGCTCTGGGCTTTTTCATATATCTCCAAGGCTTTCATATTAACAGCGCCTATATCTGAGACCATCTTCTCAAACTGCCTTATCTCTCTCTCAATCTGCTCTTCACTCTTATCCTTGAATAAGGGCACGCCTTCGTATTGCTTGAACTCTTCTTCTAGACCTGCTAGTTCTGCTTTTACACCAGCATTCTCTATGTTTAATATATTGTTTTTGTGCTCGTACTCTCGAATGCCGTTATCCTTGGTCATAACATTTCCTTCAAGCTTGCTTACCTCATCACTGAGTTGAGTTCTCTTGTTAAACAAGGCTTTGAATTGGGCATAGAACTTGGCTTGTTTCTTTTCTTTTTCTCTAAGCTCCACCTCTTGTTTCTTGATAAACTCTTCTAGTTCTTTTTTCTCTTTTAAGAAATCTGTTTTTTCTTTTTCCTGCTGCTTCAAAATCTTCTGTATGTTCTCTCCTTCTGGTCCTAATATGTTTTTTATCTCGCTCTCATTATTCCTTAACTCTGAATGCAGACCACCAATCTCTTCTCTTAGCTCTGTTTTTTTCTGTTCAAAAGAGTTCAGTTCTGCCAATAATGCAGGGCTTCTTAGTTTTGATAATTGTTCTCTTAGTTTTTGCTTTTCACCTTTCATTTCTGTTAATTCCTTGTTCTTATCAATGAGCTCTTTTCTTATCTTCTCAAACTTTTTATCAACTTCTTCAAGTTCAGAATTAATCTTTTCTTTCTCTTTCTTACTAGCATCAAGGTCTGCTGAGTCAAGATGCAAGGTTTTTTCAAGCTTGATAACATCTACTTCTAGCTCTGCTCTTTCTTTTCTTAACTCCTCAATCCTTATCTCATTGTTCTTCTTCTTAACATCAAGATTAGCAACAACACCTGCCAGGTCTTTTATCTCTAATGTAAGCACTTTGAGTCTTTCACCAATCTCCTTGTCCTGGAAGCCAATACCCTTTCTCCTAGTCCTAAAGCCTCCTTGCATAGCACCACTGGTCTCTGATAAATCACCAGTCATAGTCACCATTCTTTCCATACCAATCCCTACTTTTCTAGCAGTCTCAATGTTATCAATAACAAGGGTGCTTCCAAACACATACTCGAACACCTTTCTGTACTTCTCAGGAAAGGTTATCAAATCAAGGGCAAGACCCTTAACCCCTGACTTGTCAAGCTTTCTAAGCTCATTCTTAACAGGTCTTGGCTTTAACTTATTAAGTGGAAGAAAAGTGGCAATGCCCAGCTTATTATCCTTAAGATACTTGATGCACTTAGCAGCAACAGCATCTGTTTCAACAACAACACTGCCTAGTCTTGGGCCTGCTGCTACTTCAAGAGCAAGAGCATACTCATCCTTTACTTGTCCTAGCTCAGAAACAGTACCTATGATCCCTTTGATTGTGCCTTTTGCTTTTAGTTCTGTTATTTTTTTAAGAGCAATACCTCCTGCTAATGACTCCTTAATGCTTTCTGAACGAGCCTTTAACCCTGATTCTTCTTCTTTTGCTTTCAATAACTTATCCCTTGCTGTTCCTAGCTGGTTTGCAAGGCTTGAATCATAATCAAGAGCTTTTTCCAGCTCTTTCTCCTTTTTTTTCAGCTCTTCTTTGGTTTTCTTTAGTTGCTCAAGAGCAGCCTTGTTCTCCTTTCCAATACCAAGTACTTTCTCAATTTTATCATCAATTGATTGCAGCTTTAACTCAAACCTGTCCTTTTCTCTTAACAATTCCTGCTGTTTTTCTCTTAGCTTATGAGTCTCTTCTTGTAACTCATCAGCTTTTTTATCAAGCTCAGCAATCCTGTTATCAACTTCCTGGGCATCCTCTAGTTTGTTCTTCTTCCTAAACTCAGCAATCTTTTTTTCTACAAGAGCAAAATCCTTTTCCTTGCTCTTAATCTGAGCCTCAAACTCTTGTTTAGCCTTCTCAAGAAGCTCAATTTTGCCTATTAATTCCTTGTAATTCTCATTAAGCTCTGCTTTTCTATCACCCAACTTTTTGATTTCATTATCAATGGTTTCTATTCTTTGCTTGTTAAGAGCAACATCAACCTTAAGTTTTTCAACCTCTCTGTGCAAAGCAACCTGCTCTTTCTCTCCTCTTTCCTCAACCTCTTTGTTAATCTTATCAATCTCCTTTTTCTTTTTAGCAATACTCTCTTTCAGATTCTCAATCTCTTTTTTTAGCTTCTCAATCTTCTTATTATTCTCACTAATCCTCTTATCCAGCTCATCCCTCTTAGCCTGCTTAAACTTAAGCTTGTTGTGCAAACTAGTAGCCTTGTTCTGCTTAATCTTGTCATTCAGGTTCTTGAAACGAACAGCCTGGTTTCTCTCTTTTTTAAGCTCAACAAGATAAGTTTCTCTTTCAGCCAGGATAATGCTTGCCTCATTCAGCTTTTCCTCAACCCTGGTGAGCTCGCGAATAGCCTTGTTCTTCTTTTCCTCATACACACTGATACCAGCAATCTCCTCAATCATGCCTCTTCTTTCAAGAGGAGTCATTTCTACTAGCTGAACAATATCTCCTTGCAGAATAATGTTATAACCATCAGGATTAATCCTTGCCTTACTTAGCAAATCCAAGATCTGTTGCCTAGTCCTGTTCTTACCATTAATCTTGTACGTTGACTGACCGTTCTGCTTGACAATTCTGGTAATCTCAATCTCTTCTTCAAACTCAGCGCCAAAAATCTTCTTAGCATTATCAAAATAAATACTTATCATGCCTTCCTTTGCAGGGCTCTTTCTCTTACCACCATTATATATTAAGTTAGCAGACTTCTCAGCACGCATACCTTTAACACTAGCCTTACCAAGCACAAAGCAAAGAGCATCAAGTACATTACTTTTACCAGCACCATTAGGACCTAGAATACAGTTAAACTTATTTCCAAAAACCAGCTCTGTCTTATTAGCAAAAGACTTAAACCCCTTCATCACAATCTTATTAATCTTGGTCATACCTACTCACTCACCTTTTTAGACCTGAATAACATTAATAGAGTAACAACTCTATCTATTCCTATAAGACAAGAGTATAAAAAGGTTATGGTTTTTAAGGCGATGCCTAAATGACCGTCGCAGCCTTTGTATGCAACACCAGCTCTTTTTGGCTGGTTTGCATTGGCGCGGCGAAGGTTTGCGATAGCAAACCGGAGTAGGGCATTTAGGACAAAGCCGATTTTCCAGAATATTTAAATAAATAACTAAATTACCTCTTTGTGAGTGGGAGGTTAAAATGATATTAGAAAAGATTATTACTTTTACTGTTATGTACTCATTAACATCTACACCTGCAGCTGCGGCAAACCTTTCAAAGAAAGATGTTCATGCGTTTAGTCAGAGTGGTATCCAGGAAAAGGTTCATATAAATGAGCATTATGCAGATAGATTGGTTGCCACAGGAATGAATAAATTAAAGAATCCTATAGGAGCTCTTGGCAAGCCAGATGCAAAGCTAGGTAGTGATAAAGGCTATGCACTAATACCCCCTGGCGAAGAGATAATCCTGATAATGGAAAAGCCTTTCTCAGCATTAAGGTTTGGAGGCATTAATGGCAGAGTTATCACTAACGGTGACTGTAATTATGAAGTAGGATATGAAGTATTAACAGAAGGACCTGATGGAAAACCTGTTAATGTGTGGAGATGGGCTTTGCCAACTAATGTTCCAGGAGGAATATACATTCAGGTAATGCCTGCTAATCCTGAGAAGCCTGGGTCTGATGGAGACTTTGAGTCTGTAAAGATAAAAAAAATTAAAATAAGGAACATTGATACCAAGCCATTATACCTAGATGCGGTTATTAACTATTAGAACTCTCCCAGCTTTTTTTGCCCACCTAATTTTATTGCTTTTTGCCAGGTATCCCAGCTCTTTCTAAAAAAAGGATACTTATTATAATTTTTTCTTGTGAACTCAATTGTTAATGGGTCGCTTGGATAGCCACTACCAAAATCAACTTTGTGCTTTGCTTTTAATTTTTTAATCTCATTATCCCTAGCTACCTTTGCTAGTATGCTAGCAGCAGCCACTATAGTATACTTTAAGTCAGCCTTATGTTCAACCACAAGCTTGGGTTTGTAGTTTAGTTTTTTCTGAATGTATTTCTTGTACTCATTTAGATTTGTGCTTGGACAATCCAAGATTACCTTGTTAGGCTTTACCTTATTTATTAAGATAACTGCTTTGTCAGCTTCTAGCCAGTTAAGATTACTATCATCACTCTCAACAGCTTTATCAACCTCTTCAGGACTAATCTTTATTAGTTCATACTTACAAAGGTCTTTTATCTCATTAAAGATTCTCTGCCTTTGAGCAGGGGATAAAAGCTTAGAATCCTTAACCCCCACGGCTTTTAGCTTGAACTCATCCTTTTCATCAACAGCAGCAATAGCCATGACCAAGGGCCCAATCACAGGACCACGACCAGCCTCCTCAATACCAGCGATTATCATTAGAACAAGAGAAATAAGAAGGGGTATTTAAAGTTAATCTTATGCACCCACTTCCTTCAACACTTCTCTAAACTTCTTTGAAACAGGCACTAATTCTGGCTTTATCAAGCCTTCAATCTCTTTTATCAGAGGAGCATGTTCTAATCCTATTCTACCGTAATAAAGGGTTCTTAAGCCTTTGCTGCCTTGTTCTTCTAAGAAATTCTTAACTTCATAATAGCCGTGCAGATAAAGATAATCTTTAGTGTATGCTCCTGGTTTAGAGGTATCTATTAATCCTCGCTTTGCTCTTACTGCTATTCCCCAGGCTCGGTACTCATCAAAATACTTTCTTAATTCTTCAAATACCTGTCTAAAACCTGTTTGTAATGATAGATGAACAGCTATTACTCTGCCAGCATAGGTTCTGAGAGTGTTAATCTTTAAACACTTATTCAGCTCCTCTGCATTAACAGCCAGGCCTTCCTCTGTCATAAGATAGTCAGGCAGACCTGTTCTAAATATATTGTAAGGCTGCTTCTCACCATTAGTAGCTCTAAAGACATGGGTGCCTATCTCATGCACAACCACTCTTTTTAGAAAACTCTGAGGAAAAACAGAGTTCTTTCTTACAAAAATCCTTTTCTTAGACACCAACACAGCAGCATTAGCAGGCATCTTTTTTAATCCAACAATCCAATCAGTAAGCTGAAAATCCCCAACCACTTTTTTCATAACATCAAAGACCTGTTTAGAAGTAATATTCTCTTCTTCTTTTAAGGGTTCATGCTCAAGAATTTGATAGGCTTTCTTAACCAGCTCGTTTGAGGGCTCTCCAAAAATCTCTTTTGAGAAAAAAGTAAATTCATCACCTCCAATACTCTGAATCATGGCATTGGTTTTCTTGAACTTCTCAAGTTTTTGTAATAACAACCTATTGATTACATTCTCTTTCAATTCTATATCTTCTATTTTTCTGAAAAGCTTCTCAACCCCAGAAGGATGCTTTGAATACCTAAACACTGGGTTATTCTCAGGATTTTTAAAGAACCTGTTCTTCTCAGAATCAGTGTTCAATGGATTCATACCTAGGAATGGAAGCTTCTTATCAATCAGTGCAAGAAGATTCTCAAACAAGCTAGTATTTTTTTCAATCATAAGGATTCAGAGATTAAATAACAAGTATTTAAAGGTAACTGTTAATAAACTGTTTTAGTTCTTTAGAAATAGTTTTTTTGCTTAGCCCAAACTCTTCTAATAAATACTTGTGCTTGCTCTTATACCTTTCCTGCTCCTTGACAAATTTATTCAGTGCTCTTGTATAAGCAGGAGTTATTCTTACTCCAAGCTTCTTATATATATTTATAATTGTGGCATTCGGGTTTTTTACCAAGTCATCAAATCTTATAACTATAAAATTCTTTTTAGCCCACTTATGCCTGTTCTTAAATATATGCTTATAATAATTGATACACAATCTAGCAACAGCCCTTGTTTCAGGAGATTTCTCTTTAATCTTAGGTGAATGTAATTTCCATGCAGTACGAAAAAAACTTACTAGAGAAGGAATAGCCTTGTAAGGGTGTCTTATAGGATAGATTATTCTTGCATCTGGAAAAGTGCTTGTAATCATATCTATCTTTCCTGTTGAAAAAACATTCTTGCATAAATAAGTGCGGTTCTTTCCAAACATATACATAAATCTTTGTAAGGAACGCTTGTAATACTTCATTATTCTTCTGCGTGTTTTGGTAGGCAGGTTGTCGCATATCTCCAAGTAAGACAGCTCTTTGGGATAAGGGCATATCAGCCACAAAGTTGGGCTTGTAAGACTTAGGAAAAATAAGGGTTCATCCTCTTCTGGCTTATCCATACTAACCCTATGAATACCCTCATACCTGATAAAGAACTGGTTAAACTTGTTCACGCAATACTTGATAGGCCTTCCAATTCTTTTATCAATCTTAATAATCAACCCTATTGCCTTGTACAAAGTTATTGAGCAAAAAAGGGTCTGATATAAAATTGGCTGGGTAAATTTCTTCTTATCAAGAGCCATTAAATCATACAAAAAAGTCGTGCCACTTCGAGGATTGCCAAAGATGAAAACAGGCTCCTTGATTTTTTGCTTTCGATACCTAGGAAAAAAGATTTCATCAAGCAATCTAAAGAAAGCAACTATTATAAATACAAGGCCAAATAAAAGTGCAAATCCAATAAAGAACAGAATCCTCCTAGGCCTGGGCTTATGAAAAAGCATTAACCAAGTTATTCTAACCCAAGTCTTGAAATGTAGGTACATGTAAAATAGAAGATTAAGTTTTATTTAAAAAAATATTGGAAGAATGATAGCGGGAGGTGGATTTGAACCACCGACCTCCGGGTCTCACCAAGAGTTATTCACTCTTATATGAGCCTTCCGCACCAGATAATCTTAATATCTGATTCGACGGGCACTCCTGGTTGGACACGCGTAGTAGGACGCATTCTGCCCCATCCCGCTATGTGAATGGGATTTCTTATTTGAATAAATGCTTCTTATATAAATTTTATTGAAAACAACGCCCGGGCTGGGAGTTTCTTGAGATTGGCTTTCTCGAAAGGGGACTCCGGTTGTTTTTGACTAGGAGTCACCTGCATTTTACGAGATTTTGGTGCCAAAATCTCATTCGAACCCAGGAGCCCCGAAGGGCCTGGATTAGCAGTCTTACACCAAAAAAGGAATACTTCCTTTAATGTCAGTGCAATACCACTATGCGACCCGGGCAGAGGCGTTTATTAAGTGGATAGTTGGGCTTTTTAAAAATTTTTGGTATTTTATCATAAAATATTAAAAAGGATAAGCTAATGAATGATTTATGTTGAAAAAACACTTTTTTTTACTCTTTGCATTTCTCTGTCTGCCAGCCTTAGCTCTTGCTCAGGTTAACAACGAGTTATTTGATTATTACTCTCTTGACTTAGAACTTTTGATGATGAATGAGTTCAGGATTAATCCTACTTCTGGTGATTTTTTTATTGACCATGTGTCTGCAGAGCTCACCTGGTTTCCAAGAGAGGATTACAGGCAAGATGTTGATTATATATCCTCTAGTCCAAGAGCTGATTTTAATGAGAACATAGGCTTTTTATTTGAGTGGAATCAACCTACTCAGCAAAATTTTGACTTAGAATTAGAGTCTGTTATGACAACCAAGAACGACTTTACAAAGGTTAACAAAAAAATTGATTTTCCAATAATAGATTTAGACCCTTCTTATGCTTGGTATCTTAAGCCTCAGCAAATAATTGATATTAATAATGAGATAAGACAAATAGCTTCTAGTGTTGTTCAAGGAGAAGATGATCTTTTTAGGGCTGTTTACAAAATTGCAGACTGGGTTGATAATAATGTTGAGTATGACTTATCTACTATTACTGCTGAAGCTACTCAGAAGGCTAGCTGGGTTTTGGATAACAAGAAAGGGGTGTGTGATGAGATTACTAGTTTGTTCATTGCTATGTGCAGGAGTGTTGGCATACCTGCTAGGTTTGTTGCAGGAATATCTTATTCTAATATTAATTTACAGAATGATGGTTGGGGTCCTCATGGCTGGGCAGAAGTCTACTTTCCAAATATTGGTTGGGTTCCTTTTGATGTCACTTATCATGAGTTTGGCTATATTGATGCTGTTCATATAAAACTAAAGACAACTGCTGATGCAAAGGAGAGCAGTATTAACTATGTGAGTAGGAGCAGGAACACAGAGCTTGAGCCAGGAAAACTTAAATATGATGTAACAGTATTAAAGCAGGGCTCTAAGGTCAGACCCTTACTGGATTTAGAAGCAGAAGTGGCAGAAGCAGAAGTAGGCTTTGGCTCTTACAACCTACTTATCCTTACTATCAAGAATCCAAATTCCTACTATGTCACCTCTAGGATTTCTTTGGCAAATGTTAATAGATTAGAAGTGCTTGATGAAAATATCAGATCTGTATTGCTGGCTCCTAGAGAAGAGAAAAAGCTTTACTGGAGGCTAAGGGTTAATCCTAATCTAAAAACTGGTTATATCTATACCTTTCCTTTAGAAGCAATGGCTAACAGAGGAGAACAGGTTAGTGCTAGTTTCCAGGCTTCAAAGCAATGGAAAATTTATTCAGAAGAATACCTAGGTTTGTTCATGATTACTGAGCAACTAGATGAAAAGCTTTACTCAAAAAATGTGCTGGTAACCTGTTCTGCTACCAATGATAAGATATATCTTAATGAAGCAGTAAATATTAGTTGTATGGTTGATAATAAAGGTGACCAGACGCTTAGAGGATTAAAAATATGTCTTGGGATTCAGTGTTCAACTACTAGACTGTTAAGTAAGGATTCTACCAGCTTTGAGTATACAAAGCAGTATGACACTCTTGGAGTTAAAACCCTTGTGTTCAGAGTGGAGAATGAGCTTGTAGAAAAATCTTATTACACTATAATAGATGTGCAGGACAAGCCCTTGCTAGAAATAGCTAATCTTAGTTATCCTAAAAGTATGTCTTATGAAGACTTGTCAGAAGTACAGTTCTTTGTTAAGAAGAAGTCTAATACTAATCCACAAACTGTTAATATAAGGCTTGAGCATGAATTAATGGAGGAGGAATGGGATGTACCAGACCTAGAGCGTGACTACAAGTTCATAGTAGTGCTTAAAGGCAAATACCTGACTCTGAACCAAAATGATTTTAAGATAACAGTAACTTATAATGATGCAAAAGGCAATATATATAAGGTCAAAGATGAGTTCTCAATAAAACTCAAAGACCCAACCATTTTACAAAAAATAATGATATGGTTTAACATATTAGATCATAAGCTTAGCACCTGGATTGGTAACATTTAAAAGCAGAAGAAATTTATCTATGACAAAATGTTTGAATTAACCCCAGAATTCGCAGGCACATCAATAGTGGTCATGTTCATCCTCTACGCAGTAGTGCTTGCCTTCAACATCTACATGCTCTACTTAAACTGGAAGCAGAGCAAGGTAAAAGAGACAACTACACAGATGCTTGAAGAAATAAAAAAGACTAATAAGTTGCTAAGTGAGATGCTGAACAAAAAGAAGAAATAAGGCCCTCGCCGTTTGAGAGCTTTGAAAATGAAAAAAGATAAACCTTTTGGTTACTCCTTGCTTATAGATATGTATGATTGCGAGAATGCAAATGACTTAGCACTTGGGTATTTTGTTCTTGACAATCTTCCTGCAGTTATTGGGATGGCCAAGCAAGGCCCACCTATTGTTATAAGAGGACAGGAATATCTAAAAAAAGAAGGTTCTGAAAAAGGCGGAATTAGCGGATGGATTGCTCTAATAGAATCAGGAATTCAGTTGCATACAATTAGGGAAAAAAAGTTTGTGAGCATTGATATTTATACATGTAAAGAGTTTGATCAGAAAGTTGCTATTGAATTTTGTAAAAAGCATTATTCTCCTAAGAAAGTCGAAGTCAATTTCTTGATAAGAGGAAAAGAATATGGAAAAATCAACTGATTCTTTATCTTTAAAAAAATATTGTGTTCCCTGCGGTTCTTCTTGCTGTAAAATCAGTCAGACTATTGGCTCTCCTATTATATCTGAAGAAGAAAAAGAAAAAATCGAGGATTATCTAAAAAAGAATAATAAAAACATTAACTGCTATAAAAGAATTGATGTTGATGATGAACATTATTATATTCTGAAAGAGAACAATGGCGATTGTTGTTTTTTACAAGGAAATAATTGCATGATTCAGGAGGTAAAACCCCTTGACTGCCAGGATTATCCTGTCAAAGCAGTTTATGAGGATAATAAGATAGTATTTATTATTGATACGGAGTGTCCTGCTTCAGATTCTCTTACTCCGGAATTTATTGAAGAAGCGAAAAAGATTGCTTTGAAATGCATGAATCAATTCAGCTCCAAAACATATAATCACTGGCTGAAAAACTTTGTTGGTTGGGTTTATAAAACTAATAAGAAATTAGATTAGTATCAACAACCTTTATAAACCCTTCCTTATTCTCAAAATATGCCTATCTGGAGTTAAAAAATGGCAAAGAAAATAACTACAATAAGACCAGCTAAAAAGATTGCTCCTAGAGCATTAAAACTAGTGCCTGACACCAGCATAATCATAGAAGGACTTCTATCCAAGAAGATTGAGAAGAAAAAACTTAAGCCAAGCATAATCATTGTTCACGAAGCTGTCATGGCAGAACTTGAGAGCCAGGCTAATAGGAATAGAGAGACAGGGTATCTTGGATTAGAGGAGGTTAAGAAGCTTAGAGAGCTTGGTAAGAAATTTAGGTTCAGAGTTATTTTTAAGGGTAAAAGACCAAGTGAGTTTGAGATAAAGCATGCTAAAACAGGAGAAATTGATTCTTTAATAAGGCAATTAGCTTCTTTTGAAAAAGCAACCCTTGTAACAGCTGACAAGGTGCAGAGCCTAGTTGCAGAAAGCAAAGGCATCAGGGTTATTCTTTATGAGTTTGAACTAGAAGAAAAACCTTTTGTTCTAGAAAAATATTTTGACAAGAACACTATGAGTGTGCATATAAAAGAAGAATGTACAATCAAGGCAAAAAAGGGTAAACCAGGAGAATGGGAATACATAGAGATATCAAAAGAAACTCTTGACAGAGAAGCAGTCAAAGAATTAGCAAAAGCAATAACAGAAGAAGCCAGCTCAAGAACAGATGGATTCATAGAATCTGATAGAAGAGGCTCAACCATTATTCAATTAGCAACTTATAGGATTGTGATTACAAGACCTCCTTTTGCTGATGGCTATGAGATAACAGCTGTTCACCCAATAAAAAAGCTTGCTCTTAAAGAGTATAATCTTAATGAAAAAATTATGAGCAGGATTGATGAAAAAGCAGAGGGCATACTCATAGCAGGTGCTCCTGGTCATGGAAAAACCACGTTTGCACAAGCCTTAGCAGAGCATTATTTAAAGAAAAAAAAGGTTATTAAAACTATAGAATCACCACGAGACTTAACCCTTAGTGATGAAGTAACCCAGTACTCAATGAATTATGGGAGCAGCCAGGAGATACATGACATCTTATTGCTGAGCAGGCCTGATTACACTATCTTTGATGAAATGAGAAATACAGAGGACTTCAGGCTTTTTTCAGATTTAAGGCTTAGTGGTGTAGGAATGGTAGGGGTGATACATGCAACAAAACCTATTGATGCAATCCAGAGATTCATAGGCAGAATAGAGCTCGGAGTAATACCTCATATTGTTGACACAGTCATATTCATAACCAATGGAGCTATTAGCCAGATATTCTCTCTTAACATGCAAGTAAAAGTGCCTACTGGCATGACAGAAGCAGACCTTGCAAGACCAGTGGTGCTAGTTAATGATTTTAACACAGGCAGACTAGAATTTGAAATATATACGTATGGGGAGCAAACAGTTGTTATACCTGTGAGCGCAGAGCAAAGAACGCCTGTAAGGAAACTAGCAGAGGAGACTATAAAAAGAGAGATAACCAAGTATGTGAGCAAAGCAGAGGTTGAGATGCTCTCAGACAACAGGTGTAGGGTGTATGTTCCTCTAGGGCAAAAATCAGGGCTTATAGGGAGGCAAGGTAGAACTATCGAAGAAATAGAGGATAGACTTGGAGTGAGTATTGATGTGATTGAAGGAGCCCAGAAAAAACATGTTAAAAGAGAAGAAAGAATCGAAACCATGGCTTACCAGGTAAAGATTGATAAGAAAAACATATTGATAAGACTTTCCCCTGAAAATGCATACAAAGAAGTAGATATCTATGTAGGAGGAGATTATCTATTAAGCGCAACTGCTTCTAAGAAGAGTATAATCAAAATAACCAAGTATAATAAGATAGGAAGAATACTAATAAAAGCAGTACAGGCAGGAGAAGAGTTAGAGATAAGAGGGAGTTCTTCTTCTAGTTGAACGTATATTTTTTTTATTCTTTAATTTCTTTTTATCTATGCACATTATGGCAAAATATTTAAAATAAGAAAACAAATAAGGTAATAAATATGCTGGATATAAAATTCATACGCGAAAACCCTGACTTAGTCAAGAAGAATATGAAGAAGAAGTTTCAGGACCCTAAAGTAGTTGATGATTTCTTGGAAATAGATGAGCAGTGGAGAAAGCTGAGAGGGGAAATAGACAACTTGCGCCATGAAAGAAACAAGATAAGCGAGGATATTAACAAGGCCAAGAAGGCAGGCAAGGATGTCAAGTCCTTGGTTAAAAAGGCAAAAGCAATTCCTGACAAGATTAAAAAGACCGAGGAAAAACAAGCCAAGCTTGAAAAACAACTTATGGCCTTGCTTCCCAAAATCCCAAATATTATCCATGAGTCTGTACCTATAGGCAGGGATGAAACCCAGAACAAGGTAATTAAGAACTGGGGCAAAATAGTAAACTTTGACTTTCCTGTTAAAAGTCACGTGGAAATATGCGAGTCACTTGGAATAGCTGATTTTGAGGCAAGCGCAAAGACCACTGGCAACGGCTTTTACTTCTTAGAAGGAGAACTGGCTTTGCTAAACCAGGCTCTTATTCGCTTTGCACTTGACTTTATGCACAAAAAAGGCTATTACTACATTGAAACGCCTTTAATGCTGAAAAACCGAGTGCTGGCAGCCTCTCTGGACACAGAGGAATTCGCAAGAACAATCTATGAATTAAAAGATGAAGACCTAGCATTGATAGGAACAGCAGAGTACTCCTTGCTAGCAAGATATATAGGAACAACTTTCACACAAAAAGACCTGCCAAAAAAAGTATATTCCTACAGCATGTGCTTTAGAAAAGAGATAGGCAGCCATGGTATTAATGAAAAAGGGCTTTGGAGAACCCACCAGTTCAACAAAGTGGAACAAGTAATTTTTTGCGCATCAGAAGATTCATATAAAATGTATGATGAGCTCCTAAAAAATTCAGAGGAGATAATGCAGGCCCTGAACCTGCCTTACAGAGTGCTGGAGATGTGCTCAGGAGACCTGGCACCCTGGAAGGCTAAGAGCGCAGACATAGAGGTTTGGAGGCCCACAACCAGGGATTACGGAGAAGTAATGAGCCTGAGCAACTGTACAGACTACCAAGTGAGAGACCTGAACATAAAGCTGGACAGGCAAGGAAAAAGAGAAGTAGTCCACGCCCTTAACAACACAGCACTTGCCACATCAAGAATAATGGTGGCAATCCTTGAGAACTATCAGAACAAAGATGGAACAATAAAAGTGCCGAAGATGTTAGTGCCTTACATGAATGGCATCAAGGTTATTGGAAAGAAAAAATAAAATATTTTTATTCAGTATCCTTACCTTCCTCTTTCTTTTTCTTACCTTTCATCTCTCGCAAACCCTTTTCATCCACGAATTTCTCGTGCACAGGATGATCAGAGTCAAGGTCAACGTCTAGGTCTTTGAATAAATCTGATTCTTTCTTTTTCTTTTTTTTGAATAAGTCAGGCCTGTCCATACTAATCAGTAGGTTGTTATGGTATATATTATTTTCTGAAATACAAAAAATATTAAAACCCCTAAATCCAAAGGTATTATCTATGACACCGATTCCTGGATGGGTTTATGCACTTCTCGGCGCAGTTATGATAGTAACCTCGCAACTCATAAAGCGCCCTGATGGTTCTAAACCTATGATGATATTCCTGTGGGCTGGTATAGTATGTGTATTAATAGGCATTGGCAAGTACCTTTTTAAGGGTAGGCTTAAACAGAAAGAAGATAAGCCTAAGCCACTAATGCGCAAAGAACATTTTCAAGCTACACAACCAGTACAATCTGCACAACCCCCACAAACTCAAGTTACACATCCCCAACACCCACATCACCCACGTCATCGGACGCATCATGTACAACATCACACACAGCACGGAATGACTCATATGCAAGGCCAACATGAAGTACACAGAGCTACTTCTCAGCAACACCCACCTCATTTAAGTATAATAACTTGTCCTGCTTGTAAAACCAGGCATTATGATTATGCAAATTATTGTATGAAGTGTGGGAGTAAGATTAAGAGTTAAATTTTAACCCAAAAAATAGTGCCGGCTTGGGCCTGCTTATGCCACCAAGGGCTTCACTCCCCCATAACCTTTTCCGCTTCGCGCAAGAGGTTCAACAAAAGCATAGCTTTTGAGCGCCAAAAATCTTTGATTTTTGAGCGAACGAAAAACAGGCGACTCCTAGTCTTCGACCGGAGTCCCCTTATATAGGGCTAAGCGAGTGAAACGAGCGCATGCCGTATGCCTTTTGCAAGGTTTTGAGAGTGAACGAAGTGAGTGGGCGAAAACCTTTGGGGCATCCCGGTTACGCTTTGGTTGTCAGGTTGAAGATGCCCTCGCAAATTGGCACTACTATTTTTTGGATTTGACCAAAAATAACAAACATTAAAAACAAAAACATTTTACAGGATTATCAGGGTGGGAAGATGGATGCTTTAGAATGCATAAGCACAAGAAGGAGTATCAGAAGGTTTCTTAATGTTCCTGTTGATTTTGAAACAATTATGACTATAGTGGAAGCTGGTTCGCTTGCTCCTAGTAGTGGTAATGTTCAGGACTGGAAATTTATTATTGTGGATAGAAAGGATTTAATGAAAAAGATGTGTGAGCACAGCCTTAAACAAGAGTGTGTGCATAACGCAGCTTTTCTTATAGTTGTATGCTCTGACCCCGAACATACAGAACTGCATTATGGCTTAAGAGGGGAGAGGCTTTACACTGTTCAGAACTGCGCAGCTGCTGCTGAGAACATGCTACTAACAGCTCATGCTCTTGGACTAGGAGGCACATGGGTAGGGGCTTTTGATGAGGAGAAACTCAGAGAAATCCTTGATATTCCTAAGAGTGCAAGGCCTCAGGCAATCTTGGCTTTTGGCTATCCTGATGAGGTGCCTGATCATAAAAAAGTCAAGGATTTAAGTATAATCACTTATTTTAATAGCTATGGTGCAACCATTAAAAAGGTTCATCATGTTCTTAGAGAGTACTCCTTGGACTGGGAGGCTAGGATTAAAAAGGCGCACACAGCCATGGAAAGAATCAGGGAGAAGGCGCAAGCAGTGACCAAGGAAACCAGGGAGAAGATTACCAAGAAAGGCAAGTCGTTCTTTCAGAGATACAAAGAAGAGCTGGGGAAGAGGAGGATAAAGAAAAGGTAGATTGATTTGTTCTTTAAAAAAGATTTGGTTGTTACTGTTAAGTGGTTCAAAAAAGAAAGATTTATAAATTACAAAGACATTTCTCCTTTATATGAAAAAAAAGATTCTTGCAACATCATGGCATCCTGGGGGGATGAATGCAATAGTACCAGTTATAAAGAGATTAAATAAAGAAAAAAAGGTTGAACTTCTTACAATAGGACATCAATACTCTGAGGGAATTTTAGATAGCCAAGGAATTGATTATAAAAAAATTACTGATTATGGGCTAAATGATGTTTCTACACACTCTATGGAGGAACTATTACGAAAAGAATTACCAAAATTAGTATTAACCGGTACAAGCGCTCAGAATGAAGACAACAGAGATGTTATTGAGCAGACAATAACCCTGGCTGCAAAGAGAATAGGTATAAAGTCATTAGCAGTTCTAGATTTTTGGGGTAATTACTCCTTAAGATTTAATGATATTTATACAGGCGAGCACTTCAAGTTTCTACCAGACAAGATTGCAATAATGGATAAATATGCAGAAAAAGACATGCTTAATGAAGGTTTTGATAAAGATAAATTAGTTATTACAGGCAACCCTCATTTTGATAATCTAGAAAGCAAAGCAAGAAATTTTACAGAAACAGAAAAAAAGGATATACGAAAGAAAATTGGTTTAAATGTGAATGTGTTGCTTTTTTATGCAGGTAATGTATGGAAGAAAAAGAAAAAAGATTTTGGTTATTGGGACTTAGATAATATCCAATTGGTAGAGGAAGTTTTAAATGATTTAGCCCAACAAGGAAAAAAGAGTTCGGGTATGGTAGTAAAATTACACCCTCGGGTTCCAACTGAAGATTTGAAAGAAATCACACAATACATTGATGAGCATTCAAAGGAAAAAATGGTTCTAGTAAAGAACATTGGACCTCAAGAACTAGTACTAGCATCAGATCTTACATTGACACCGTATTCAACTGTTGGTATTGAAGCGGTATATATGGGAAAACCATGCATTAGTATACAACCAGGTTTAAGAGAAGAAGATTATTTAGCAATCCTCACAAAAAATAAGCTTATACATGCGGGCTATACTAAAGAAGATTGCAAAAAATTAGTTGAGAAAGTCATAATAGATGATGATTATAGAGAAAAAGAACTAATAGAAAAAGCCTCTTCTTTTCAAACAGATGGAAAAGCCACAGAAAGAGTTACAAACCTGGTTTATGAGATGCTAGCACATCAATGATTAATACATTTCAAACCCTTTATTTTACCATCCTTTACTTCTATTTCATAAATGGCTTCCTTAGGACTATCACATTTCTTTGAATTAAAATTTATCATATAATATTCTGATAGTATTGCCCTCACAGGGCCCTCATGACTAACCACTAATACTTTCTTATAATTCTTGTTTTCTAATGATTTAATGAATTTCAGCACCCTGCTTTTCATCTGATTAAAACTTTCACCATTAGGAGCTACTTCATTAGAATTAGACAAATCAAGTTCTTTTACTATTTCCTTATTTGGTCTTCCATTAAAAACTCCAAAATCTCGCTCTCTTAACTCACCAGTCTTAACTAAATCTTTCTTAACAAACTTATTAATAATCTTAGCAGTCTGAACGCATCTCCCTAAATTACTAGAATAAATTATCTCAATATTTTTTTTGCTTAATAAACTCCTGTGCTTTTCTGCACTTTCCATCCCTTTTGAAGTAAGAGGAGAATCTTGGTGCCCCTGGGTAACCCCCTTCTTATTCAATATTGTTTCGCCATGACGAATAAGATAAATAATCATGTCAAATCAACCTTAAATTCTTTTTCAAACTCTTAGCAAGAGAAACAGATTTCAGCTTCTTAGGTTTTTCTTCTAATACATTAAATCCTTTTATACTGTATCTTGGGATCAGATGCCAGTGCACATGCTTTGCCTCGTCTAAATATATAAGATAAACCTTTTTAATATTAAGTGTTTTAAGCATAGCATTCCTAACAGCATCAACCACATCCATTAAGTGCTCATAATCCTTTTTATTCAGCAAGTGCAAATCCCTGACTTTTTTCTTCCAAACAACCACGACATGGCCCTTCGTAATAGGGTAATTAGCAAGAGCAGCAAACAGCTTTTTATCCTCATAGAAGACAGCTCCTTTTCTTGGCTTTGGCAAATCTTTACGCATATAACTGCTTAATTCACATAATCTTATTTAACTTTTTCTCTTTTCAGTTAATACATAAACCTTTAAATAACCCACTGTTTTTCTTTACTTCTAACATGGTCTTACCAGATGAGTTCAGAAACATGTATTTTCCTCATGATGAAGTCAGGCCTATACAGGATGAGCTCATAAGAAAGATAAATAAGACAGTAACAGGGCAGCAAAACCTGATAGCACACGCACCAACGGGTCTTGGCAAAACAGCAGCAGCCCTTGGACCTAGCATCAGGGAAGCCTTGAAAAAAGACTTAACAGTATTCTTTCTTACCTCACGTCACACCCAGCATAAACTAGCCATGGAGACAGTTAACCAGATAAAAGAAATGTATAAGCTAGGCTTCACAGTGGTCGATATAATAGGCAAGAAATGGCTCTGCTTGCAACCAAGTGTTAATAAACTATATCCAAGAGAGTTTGCAGAGTACTGCAAAAAAATGAAAGAAGATGAGCTCTGCGAATTCTACACCAAAGCCAGGGATAAAGGCGAGGCTTCTCAACAAGCAAGGGAACTAGTAAAGCAGCTTAAAAAAGAGAACAGGACAGACACAGAGAGTGTTGTTGAGAGAAGCACCCAACAGGGAGTGTGTCCTTATGAAGTTGCATTGTTAATAGCTAAGGATGCAAGAGTAATCATAGGAGATTACTTCTATCTATTCAATCCTCATATAAGAGAGACTTTTCTTAGTAGGACAGGAAAAGAGCTTAGCAAAATAATAATTATTATTGATGAAGGCCATAACCTGCCTGAGAGAGTAAAAGACCTTGCAAGCCATAGAATAAGCACAAATACTATCAGGAGAGCCAAGGATGAAGTCAGGAAGAGAGGTAAGGAGGAGATAGAGCAGATCCTGAATGTTCTTGAGAAAAAGCTCTGGGAGCTAGCAGAAGAAGTTGCAGATGAAGCATATGTTAGTAAAGACCAATTAATAGCAGAGATAAAAGATATGACTGATTATGATGAGATAATATCTGATATGAGCTTCTTAGCAGACCTGATAAGAGAAGAGCAAAAACAATCATCCCTAGGAACAGTAGCGTCTTTCTTAGAGGCATGGCAAGGAGATGATAAGGGCTTTACAAGGATACTTACTAAGAGCACTGATTTAAGAGGGGAAGAATTAATTGTAATACAGTATAGATGCCTTGACCCAGGTCTTCTAACCAAGGAGGTGATACGCTTAGCTTATTCAACCATCCTGATGTCAGGCACCTTAAGCCCTACAAGCATGTACAAAGAAGTATTGGGCTTTGACACAGCAGATGAGGAGAGTTATAAGAGTCCTTTTCCAGAGAAGAACAAGCTTAACATAATCATACCAAGAACAAGCACTAAGTATGAGACCAGAAGCGAGGAGCAGTACAGGGGAATGGCAGAAATCATTGTAAGAGCAACTAATAAGATACCAGGAAACACAGCAGTGTTTTTTCCAAGCTATAACCTAAGAGATGATGTTGACAAACACTTCTCAAAGCTATCAGAAAAACCAGTTTTTGTTGAGAAACAAAAGTTTTCAAAAAAAGAGAAACTAGAATTTCTAGAAGCATTCAAAGGATACAAAAACGTAGGAGCAGTCTTGCTCGGAGTAATCAGTGGTAACTTTGGAGAAGGCATAGACCTACCAGGAGACTTTCTAAAAGGAGTAATAATCGTCGGGCTTCCCCTACAGAGACCAGACCTAGAAACCCAAGCCCTGATAAAATATTATGATGAAAAATTCAAAAAAGGATGGGACTATGGATACTTATTCCCAGCATTCAATCGCGCCCTCCAGAGTGCAGGCAGATGCATAAGAAGTGAGACAGATAAAGGTGTAATCATATTTCTCGATGAGCGCTACACCTGGAAAAACTACAACCGATGCTTTCCGCCTAGCTGGGATATAAAAGCAACTCTGCTGTATGAGAAGATGATAGAGGGTTTTTTTGAGAATGAATAATCACATTTCATTAATTAATTAATTTCTTAATTACTGTTTCTACTAAGGACTCTCTGCCACAAACACAACGCTTCCGTTGCACTCTCCAAGGGTGTATTCTTCTGGGGGTACCATGAACTGCCAGTAAGTAGTATTTAGTTTTACAT
>LSSJ01000018.1 GCA_001595785.1 Euryarchaeota archaeon SM23-78 | reverse complement strand
CAAGAATTTGCTGAGTATTATCAATGTCTATTATGCATATGCCTGAGAACACCTTTATAGTCCTTCCTGAGATGCTCTTAAGAGTATTAAAAGCATTCTCCTTTGTACCTGGCTTTCCCAGTTTTTCATCCTTGAAAACAACAAAGGTGTCAACACCTATCACTATTCCCTCTTTTAAATCTTTAGCCACATCTTCTGCTTTGCCCTGTGCAAAAGTCATAACCATTTCCTTTGGGCTTAGATTGAGGGTCATGTCCTCCTTGTACTTACTGGGAATCACCTTGAACTCCAAGCCTATCTGCTGCAACAAGCCATTTCTTCTTGGAGAAGTGGATGCAAGAATAATTTTTCTTTTAGTCATTTGATATCAACTCCCAAAAGCCCTGTCACCAGCATCGCCTAAGCCAGGCACGATGTAGCCTTTTTTATTTAATCCTTTTTTATTATCACTGTCAACACCTAAGGCATAGATTATCACATCTGGCATCTCTGTGTTAAGTCTTTCTATTCCATACTCAGAGGCTATTACACAACAAACAATTAGTTTCTTAAATTCTCCTTTCTCTTTTATCATTCTAAGAATCCTTATTAATGTTGATGCTGTTGCAAGCATTGGGTCATACACAATGATTATGTCTTCTTTTTTAAAATCAGGCACCTTAAAAGAGCCAAGATCAATCTTAAAATCCATTTCTAGGCCAGAGCTTTGTGCTTCTTCCACTCTCTTTGCATCAACCACTCCTATTGAACGCCTGCTCCTAATCTCATCAAGAAGCAAGGCTCCTCCTTCTGCTAATGGCTCACCAGCTCTTAAAGTCATAATCTGTAAGATACTTTCTTTTACCTTTACCCCGCTTGTCTTCTTAAAAAAAGTTTTTACATTTGTTTTCTCAGGAGTGCACTCTTTTCCAATAATCTCATAAGTCATTAAGTAGCCAGCATGCCTAAGATTCTGTCTGAAATCATTGCTATTAGTATTCTTGTCTCTGAGAGTAGAGAGAATATTCTGTAGTATTGGATTTTCAAGAATATTAACATTCATAAAACCCACCTCAAATATATTAAATATATTTTAACCCTTAACCACACCCATTGGCTTTAGCCTTGCAACTAGGTTTCCAATGCCAGCCTCATGACTGACCTTGACTACTTCATCTATGTCTTTGTAAACTTGAGGAGCTTCCTCTGTTAATCCTTTCCAACTAGCAGCTTTGATAAATATATTTTGTTGTTCAAGTTCTTTCTTAATCTGCTCACTTCTAAAAGTCTTAATTGCCTTTGACCTGCTCATCACTCTTCCAGCACCATGAGCAGTGCTTCCAAAAGTTTCTTCAAGAGCCTTTTCTGTTCCTACTAATAGATAACTGGCTGTTCCCATGCTACCAGGAATAAGTACAGGCTGACCAACATCTTTATATACATTAGGAGTGTTGGGATGGCCTGCTGGCAAACTCCTTGTAGCGCCTTTTCTATGCACAAAGACTTTTTTCTTCTCTCCATCAATAACATGCTCTTCAATCTTTGCAATATTATGAGCAACATCATACACAGTCTTAATCTTTTCAGGCTCTAAGCCAAAAACCTCTTCTAAGCTCTTTCTTACCTGATGAGCAATTATGTGACGATTAGCCCAGGCAAAATTAGCACTAGCAGCCATAGCAGCAAAATACTCCTTTGCAAGCTGAGAACCTGCTTTTGCATAGATTAAGTCTTTTTCTGGTAGGCTCTTCATTAATTCAGGGTCTGCCTCCTCCATTTTTCTAAGATAATCAGAGCACACCTGGTGCCCTAATCCTCTGGAGCCACAGTGAATCATAACAGTAACCTGGCCTTCTTGTTTTATTCCAAAGGCTTGTGCAACCTTTTTATCATAAATCTTATCAACAAACTGCACTTCAAGAAAATGATTACCTGCTCCAAGAGTTCCGAGTTGGTTTCTTCCTCTTGACTTAGCTTTAGGACTTACTTTACTAGCATCTGCTTGCTTCATTCTGCCTCCTTCTTCGCACCTCTCTAAGTCCTCTTTAAAGCCATAGCCATGCTCAACAGCCCATTCTGCACCGTCTTTAAGCACACCCTCAAGCTCTGAGTCGCTTAACTTGATAAAACTATGAGAACCAACACCGCTAGGAACATTCTTGAAGAGCGAGTTTAAAAGCTCCTTGACCTTGGGTTCTACATCTCCCTTATTCAGAGGGGTTGTGAGCAGTCTAACACCGCAGTTAATATCAAATCCAATACCTCCAGGACTAATACAGCCTTTTTCAACATCAATAGCAGCAACTCCTCCAATGCTGAAGCCATAGCCTTGATGAGCATCTGGAAGCATAATACTAGCCTTATATATGCCTGGTAGAGTCGCAACATTTACGCCTTGTTGCAGACTATTATCTTCGCTTAGTTTCTTAAGCAGCTTCTCACTAGCATAAATCTTGACAGGAACCTTCATCTTACCAGTCTTCTTAATAACAAAGAGATGATCATTCACTTTTTCTGGAGATATATTTTGCTCAGACATTTTACACACCTCTTCAGCTCTTTCTAAATGACCGTCGCAGCCTTTGTTTGCAACATCAGCCTTGTTTTGCTGATTTGCAATGGCGCGGCGAAGGTTTGCAAAGCAAACCGAAGTAGGGCATTTAGAAAGAGCCCTCTTGGTTTGAGAATAAGCAAGGGTTTAAAAAGCTTGCTAAAGATTAATTTATTATGTGTACATAGAATCAAGCTCTAGAAGCATGTTTTGAAAGCTCTTTTCATTAGTCCTTTTCTTTTCAACTTCTGCTCTGTTAAGCAGTCTTATTGGTTTTTCTTCCATAAAGCTCATGCCAAAGTCAAATAAGAACTCCCAGTTATTATTTTTCCATTCATACTCTATTTGTCTTGCTAATTTTATCACGTTTCTCCGCACTAACATTTGGTGATATGCAGGGTAAATAGGGTATTTTTCTGCTGTAGATGTTCCTCTTAATATATAATTAAAGATTAATTGTTCTAATGGTGTTAAACGCTTTTCAATAGCTTCTGAGTTTATAATAAACAAATTTTTGTTTAACATAAAGGTCATTCCTAGGTTAAACACGATTTCTTGGCTTGTTGGATTATAATAGAGCCTAACAGCATCTGCTTTTCTAATCACTTCCCTATGTTGTGAGTAAATATTTAAGCCTGTAAGATCCTTTTGGTTTGTGTCTCTTAGTGGGAAATATACTTTTAAACCATAGGATTCTATGAGTTCAACAGTCTGTGTTATATGTTCTTTTTCTTTCTTTGTAACTTCTTTTTCAGGGTAGATAAGAAATTCAAGATAATCCTTTTTATCTATTGTCATCCTCTTAAAGAACCTTGTATTTTATTTAAACCTTTCGCTTATTAACCATCAAAGAATAGTTACAGAAAATGGGTTTGAATATAAATGACTCTTTATTCAATACAAACCTTTATATACTTATAAATCATATATAGATAATATTATGGAGTTAAACTTTAATCAGATGATTAATGAGGTGAATGCTTCTATTAACAGATTCATTAAGCAGGCACAGGCTTATTTCAAGAGCCTTACTCAGTATGAACTATACGCCTGGATAGCTATGGGTGTTGGATTTATTCTTGTGTTAATAGCACTCATCACGTGGTAACGCCTAAAAAAGGAAAGACTTATATACTTTAATGCTTATATAAAGTAAAAAGAGGAGGGTGATATGTCCCATGGGACAGCAAGAGGTCTATGATTTTCTATGTAAGAATAAAGGCAAATGGTTTACTTCTAGGCAGATATCTGAAAAACTCAAGGTTAGTATTGGCTCTGTGACCATGTCATTAAAAAAGCTCAGAAAGACTAATCTTATTAAGTACAGGAATACTGGAAAGAGGAACACTTATCAGTATACTGTGGGTAGAAGGTAAGAATTAAGTTATTTTATTTCTTAACTCATTTCTTAACTCTATTCAATCGCAACGAACCTAGGTCTTTTACTTAGAAGCCTTGGAAGTGGTAATGGTTTGTATGGGAAGCCTTTGGTCTTCTCCTTTATCTCATTTATCAGCTCTTCCTTGCTTACAGCTCTTGTCTCTTTTTTATCTCTGATACGGACTTTTAGCTTAGTGCTTTTGAGTTCTTCCTCTCCTATAACAACAATATAAGGCACCCATTCCTTTTCTGCTTGCCTTACCCTCTTAGAAATAGTTTCTGTTTCATCATCAATATCAACCCTGATGTTCTGCCTGAAAATCTCATCTGCTAGTTCCAAGCATTTGTTAAGATGCTTTTCAGGGGATACCGGTATAAGCCTTATCTGGGTTGGGGATAGCCACAGAGGAAAATCTGGCACCTCTCCTTTTTTCATCTTTTCTGCCTGCATCTCTAAAAGAGCATAAATAACTCGTTCAATAGCTCCGCTTGGAGAGCAGTGCAATATAATTGGATGCTTTTTCTTGCCGTCTTTATCAGTGAAGTTAATATTATATCTTTCTCCGTTCTCTACATCAATTTGGTCAGTTGAAAGGGCTGCTGCTTTGCCCACTGAATCAATAATGTTAAAATCATACTTGAGCAGGAAATAGAATTTTCTCTCAGCCCATACTTCTAAGAGAACAGGTTTACCAAACTTCTTAACAAGCTCTTCTAATAATTTCTTATTTTTTTCATAAAAATCCTTGGTAACCCTAAGCCCCATCTCATAATTCTCAGGCAGGAGGTCACATCCTTTAAGTACATTCATGGATAGATCAAACCTTACTTTGAACTCTTCTTTTGCTTGTTTAAGATCTGCGCACATAGCATGTACATCAGGCATTGTAAAAGCCCTTAGCCTTCGCAAGCCACTTAGCTCTCCTGTTTGTTCTTTTCTAAAGCTATATCT
Source organism: Euryarchaeota archaeon SM23-78 (assembly GCA_001595785.1). Classification (GTDB taxonomy): domain Archaea; phylum Nanobdellota; class Nanobdellia; order Woesearchaeales; family SM23-78; genus SM23-78. Next base: position 23,308 of record LSSJ01000018.1, on the reverse strand, counting down.
AGTAAGCTCATAGAGTTTAAGAGGCAGGTCTTTGTAAGATATGATAGCATCATGAGCTATTAGGAATTGTCCAAAGCAGGCTGAGAATCGCAGGAAAAAAGTCTTTTTGTCACTAACAATCTGGTACTGTCTTGCAGGGAACTTATGCAGATATCTCTCAAAGGTTGGATGCTTCATGTCATACATTATCGGAGTTTCTAATTCAACTCCGCCGTACTCAACTACTTTATCAGTTACAAATTCTTCAAGCAGCTTCTTTATCAATCTTCCTTTAGGATAAAACCTTAGGTTCCCTGAGTCAGAGCCTGGCTCATAATCAACTAGCTCAAGTTTTTTCATCAGAGCAATATGAGATGGTTCTTTTACACTCTTTCTGTCTTTTTCTTTCTCATAAAAAGCAAATGTCTTGAGTTTTGGGTGCTTTGAAAAGTCAAACTTGCCAACATCATATAGTTTGCCATTAACATCCATGATGTACCACTGGCTTTTTAGTTTTTCCTCTGCTTTCACAGCTTCTGAAACCACTTCTTTTCCTGCTTCCTCTTTAGCTACTCCTTCAGGAACAAGAGTACTTGAGAGCTCTGATAAAGGGTGTCCTTTACAAGAGATGTTAAAGGCTTTGTACCATCCAAAAGGAGCTCTCTTAACCTTAAAGCCTGCTTTTTTGAGTAGTTCCTCGGTCTTCTTCATTATCTTAACAGCAGGGTCTGGTTTTGCAAGGTTAGGGCTTAGATGAGCATAAGGATAAAGCAATATATTTTTTGTATTAACCTGGGCACTATCCTTTTTTATCTCTTCAAAGGCTTTCTGAGCTGCGCCTAATATATTATTTTCATCAATCTTTTCTACTGCTGTGAAAACTACTAAGCACTCCTCCATACGGTCTTTTTCCTTGCCTTTAGCAACAGGCTCTGCGTTTTTAAGAGCCTTTTTCTTTGCTTCGTACTCAATAAAATTTGAGTGAATTAAAAGTAACTTCATTTTATATTCCTCTTCTGTATAAAATGAGTGTTAATATAAAAAGTTAACTGTTAAATCCCCTTTATATAGATTAAATTCAAAAGAATTAGGTAATCCTGAATAATATAATATATCTCTACTCTTATGACGACTCAGGTTTAAGCTTATTTTTTCTTCTTAAAAAGTCTTCCTAGAAAGCCTTTCTTCTTTGGTGGTTGCTTCTCAATAAAAGGTGTTTTCTTTGGCTTTGCTTTCTTAGTTGTTTTCTTCTTCAATGCTTTCTTCGTAATTTTCTTTTTTACTGGTTTTTTCTTCTTTTTAACTTTTTTTGTGGTCCTCAAACCCTGGACAGGCTTTTTCTTTAATTTCTTTTCGAGCTTTTTCTTTGCTTTTTTCTTTATTACCTTCTTTGGTTTCTTTTTAGGTTTCTTCTTAAGTTTTTTCTTAACCTTCTTTTTTGCTTTTTTCTTTGCTACTTTTTTCTTAATCTTCTTTTTCAAAGCTCTCTTCTTAACAGCCTGTTTTCTTTTAGCACGCTTTCTTCTTTCTCTTTCTTCCAGCACTACCTTGTCAAAAGCTGCTTCATAGATATCCTCTGTTTCCTCTTTCTTCTCCTCTTCGCTGTCATAACCCGCCATAAAAGCCTCTTCCTCAGGGCTTATCTCATCATTTTTCATAAGGCTTTCTCGCCCTTCGTCGTCATAAACCCCTACAAACTCGTCTTGTTCCTCATCTCCAGGGCTCATATAATTTTATCCCTTAAACAGGTTGTTTATAAAGTTTTTGGAAAGAAAAAGCTCGTCTTATTTCTTTACTTCTTTTTTATCATCAACCCTTCTCTCAGAGTGCTTAAGGGCTGTTTTTAGCAAGATGAGATTCTCTTTTTTTAGCTTGTCTATTCTCTCTTGTTTCCTTACCAGTTCTTCTTCTAAGTATTTTATCTTCTTTTTTAGAATAGAAACATGCTCTTTCTTTTTACTCTTTTTCTTCTTTGTCACTGCTGATTGGGAGGATTATCATATTTTAATATTTTTTCGTGTTCAGTGAAATTCTTTCGTTTTTTCTTTGCAAGGCTTTATTAAGGAGGTATTATATATTATTTTTGATGAAGGCAAAAAGTACGAAGCTGCTAATTCTAAAGAACTTAAGAAGCAATGCTAGGAAGAGTTTTACTGATATTAGCAGAGCTACTAAGATTCCTGTCACAACTGTTTTTGATAATTACCATAAATTCTTGAATAAGAAAGTAATAACAAGGCATACTTCGCTAATTGATTTTAAACAGCTAGGTTATTATTACAGAAGTTTTTTATTTATAAATGCCAGATGCAAGAGTGAACTTCTGAGTTTTCTCTGTGAGCACAGAAATGTTAACTCAATATCTAGAATTAGCACTTATGATTATTTTATTGACACGGTTTTCCCAGGCTTAAAAGAATTCCATTTCTTTCTTGATGAGGTGCGTGATTTCGGTCTTATGAAATTAGAAGTCCATGAGGTTATAGAACATATAAAAAAAGAAGAATTTTTTTGTTATTAAGGTATAAAACAGAATTCTAACCAAAACCTTAGTCTCTTCGATTTATCTGTTTTTTTTCCGATTTTTATGTGGGAGGTTATTTTAAACACTTGTTCTACCACAATAGCATAATCAAAGTGGGGGTAGTTAAGATGATTGATTATTTTAAGGATAACCTAAATCTGGAACAAAAACTTCAGAACCCAACACCTTCTCCAACAGTAGAGCCGCAAGTACAAACAAGCAAAAAGAAACATCCTGTAAAAACTGCTTTGCTGGTAGGAGGCACAATAATTGCTGTGCCACTTACAATAGGAGGAGCACTAGTTTACAGTGTGTATAAGCTGGTATGGCCGCCAAAGTTCAAGAAATATCTTGCAACAGCAGCAACCATAGGAGTGTTCTATGGGATTACTCATCCTGGAAAAACCCTTGAATTTTTTGGTAATGTTAAGAAAGGCATCTATAATGAGTTTAAGGATGTACTAATAAAAAAGAAACAAGCAGACCTGGCAATAAGTCAAAATAATCAAATGCAGAAAGAGGTGGGTGAACAAGAAAAAGTAATAGCTGAACTTGAGAAAAAAATAGAAGAAGAGACAGGCATTAAAGTTGAGTTTAAAAATAAATACACAAGAACCAATCAAGAGTTAGAAGGTAGGAAAGAAATAATTGATGACTTAAGAAGTAATAATTATCAGTTAAAGGAAACAGTAAAAGGACTAGAAGAAAAATTAGATAATAATGAAGAGAATTATGAGCCAATAAGACAAGAAATAACTTATTCACAACCACAACAAATTGAATCACCAATAGCAGAAGCATCCTCTCTTGAGAAAAAGATTAACACAAGAGAAATAGTTGAGTATCCATCTAATTATAATGGCGTTCCAATATCTGTAAGTAGATTAGCAAGCGACAATAATTGTAAGTATATAATATATATTAATAAGGAAGAAAACAAGTTAAGCCTTTTTGAAGATAATGGGAACAAGCTTCAATGGTTAAAGACCTATAAGTGTTCTACAGGAATAAACCCTGCTTCTAAGAAGAGAAAAGGGGATAAGGCAACCCCTGAAGGTGTTAGTGCTTTTACTTATAGGAATTTTTCATCTAATTTACCTGATTTATACGGAGCAGGTGTCTATGGAACAGGCTGGGATGGGATTGTTATATGTGGAGCTGATTATACAGACAGGATAAGAGCCATAAGCCAAGGAAGGAATTCCACTAACGGGGGGGTAATTTTGAGTAATAAGGACCTTCTTGACTTAGATGAAAAAATAAGGAATAATTACAGATATGTGGGTGTTGTGATTGAGCATCCTACAAGACCTTTGAGTTCAAGATGAGAGCAAAAAACAGATTAGAAAAAATGAAAGCAAAGATAAGGTTTCCTAGAGCTAAGCAGTATGCTCTTAATCTTTTTACAGGAGCAGCATTTATCATAGGAGGATTTACTCAACAGTATCCTAGCATGAATATTTTCTATCAGCAACCAGAGAAACAAATGCACATATCTGTTTCCAAGCCAAGAATCCTAGAAATCTTAACAGCCCTTAATTTGAACCAAGGGGAGTATGTATTTATTATTAATAAGGAAGAGCAAAAGGCTCAGCTCTACAAACGCGAATATGTACTTATAGATGAAACAAGGGTAAGCACAGGAAGGAATCCGGGTGAAAAGCAGAGGCTTGGTGATAATAAGACACCTTCAGGAGTTTTTGAAGTGACTTCTCTTTATGACAGCACTAATTGGAGGTTTAATGGTGAACTTGCTTATGGCCCTAAAGCTGTAAGGCTTAACTGTGGCTCATGGGACTCAAATGGTAATCATAATCCTAAAGGCAGGTCACCAATAATGGTGCATGGGACTAATGAACCCTGGCTATTAGGTAAACCTGCTAGTCATGGGTGTTTGAGATTAGAGAACCTGGTTGTAAAGGAATATATTAAGAAGGGTTACTTAGACAAAGGGACGCCTGTGGCAATAATCAATAATCATGACCACATACCTATTAACATAAGGGCTAGTTATGTGACTAAGCCATTATCTCATCTGGATTGTGTTGTAGAATGCGTTGTTAATTCTGTAAAACCTTATTTTCCAGAACAAAGCGGTATAAAAAAATCTAGTGAGGGAGGTGACTAAAGTGTTGGATTTCCTAAAAGAAGTATTAAAGGAAAAAGAAAAAGCTCAAAAAGAAAATGAACAAGCTGAACTTGAAAAAAAGGTTGAGACAGAACAACCTGTTTCAAGACCTGATAAATTAAGATTCATAACAGAACAATTTTTATCTATTTTTAGAGAAACTTATGTAAGCAACCCTAATGATGTAACGTATCAGTTCTCAAGAAAAATAGCTGATGACATAGTTAATGGTAGGTATCAGACTAATAATGAGCTTTTTAAGGAAGGAATTGCGATTGGTGTTTATCAAGGAGTTCAGAAGATCATAAGAAGGATGTTATTAAAAAAGTAAATGGAGGTAGAGTAAAATGGATGTGATAAAAGAAGGCACTTTTGTAATCGCAGCAGCCTATACATACTATGCAATTACAGGCCAAAAGATCTTTGAACACGCCAATCTTAAATACGCTACTGTTGGCGGAATTCTTGGACTTGTGCTAGGACCAAAAATAGAGCAATACATTAGGAGTGACCCTGATTTAACACCAGAGATGAAAAATAAGCTCTTAGGCGCTGCTGTTGGAGGAATCGGGGGCTATGCTCTTGGAGACAAGGTAGCCAGCCAGACCAAGAAATCATTTGGTGGTCTTGAAAAAAGAGTAGACCAATAAACTGTTTTTATGGTCTGAGTTAAACAAGGCTCAGACTCCTGATTTTTAAGATGAAAACAAATGTCTCTGGTAGAATTGGTCACTTGTTTGAAGAAAGAGTAAGGTTTGCTCTGGCTAAAAACCATTACATACCAATGGACAAGAACAAGTGGGTAAAGAACTATGCTCCGGAAAAAGACACGGCTAGCAAGAGAGAGTTTGATTTAGTAATGTTTAACACCTTGGACAAAGAGTTTTATGTTATTGAATGTAAAGCCCATTTATCCAGGGATGAAATGGTAAAGCTTAATGGGATTAAGAAGTTTAACTATGTAGCAATCAACTATGGGGGTAGAGCAGCTAAGAAACTGATAGTTACAGACACTGATCTCTCGTTTCATGCCAAGAATTATGCTAAAAAGAAAAACATCCAGTTTATTAATGGTAAAGAGTTGGGAAGAATGGAGAGAAAACCAGAAACCCCTTACCTACCATTAATATCTGCTTTGTTTAGAACAGGGCTTGAGAATATTGTTAAGAACATGATTAAGAGTTATTAACAAATATTAATATGAGGGGGATAAAAATGGGAATACTTGTTGATGCGATTTACAAAGCATTTCCAGGGCTTCCTGAAATGGAGAGCAGAACAGAGGCTGTTGTAAAAGAAGTCAAGGATGCTTATAATCTAGGTAATAAGATTGTTGATTATGTTGTTGAGAAGAGGAAATACATTATGAATGAGCTTGAAAAGACTCTTGATTACTATCTTAAGAGTTTACGAAGGAGTGTGTATAATATTTTTGAGAACCTTAAGAAAGGGTTTGCAGGAGGTGAGGGGAAGGAGAAGAAAAGAGAAAAAGAACTTCAGAAAGCAAGTAAGGTTGATAACCCAAATCTGGAAAACATGGTTAGAAATACGTGTAATCAACAACAAGAAAAGCAAGAAATTGATGCTGTTATTAAAAGTTTTAGAGGAGGATGTGTGCTTTCTCAAACCAATCTTGATTCTTGCTTTGAAAAAAGAGAACAGACATATATTGATGATTGTGTTAGTGTCACAGAGCTCTATAACAAGGGTTATAACACCAGAGAAATCACGAGAGAAGCGTCCAAGAATGGATATATAAAGGTTAATAATTACAAAGACGTTATTGACAGGGTTGTTGTTGGTATTAAGCAAGGTATGACTTATGAAAGACCTTATTATAATAATCAGATTGCTACTAAGCTTGGAGCAAGAGACCAGCTAATCCAAGATTATTTATCAGGCAAATCTTACAAAGAGATAAAAGAGAATCTAAAGAAGAATACCAATGGCATGAGTATAAGTGATTCTAGTATTCTAAGAATAATGCATGATTATGAAAAAAAGAACAGGGAGAAAGTGGTTGGGAGGAGGAAGAAACAGAATAAGAAAAAAAATAATAAAGTAAAGGCTAAGAAGAAATAATTTGTTTAGTCATCCTCAATAACAACACTAGCAACTTCTTTTACTTTTTCTTTTACTTTCTGCTTTAGGTAATCAAGGTTTATGTGTTGTATCTCTTTCTCTATTTCCTCTAGGAGTTTGTCTGCGTACTGCATTTTCTCGTCAATTTTTCTAAGCCAGGTATCATTCTCTGAGATGTTAAGAGCAACAACGCTCTTGTTAATCTTAGTAGCTGCTTCCCTGTTCAGACCTTTAAGCCTACTAATCTCAAGCTTTCTGTTCATAAAGAAGTCTTTGTTAAGCTTGTCAAGCATTTCCAGGGTTTTTTCTATTTGTTTTTCTTTTAAATCTAGATTATCAAGTTGTTCTCTCATCTTGTGAAGAACATTAATGATTAGTAAGCTGTCATCCTCTTCTAAAGCTCCTGACGGATCTAAAATGTACTTATCTATTAGTTGCTCATTCAAAGAGCCGCGCTTGTACTTCTTAAGAGGTCTGTGCAGTTCTGCAAACACTATTTTTAATTCGTTCTCAATCTCCTTTAACTTTTCCTCGTATTTCTTTTTCTTCTCAAGGAATACTTTGTAATCAACATAATCCTTGCTCTGCTTTAATTCGTTCACTCTTTTCTCAAACTTCTTTTTTCTCTCTTTTAAGGCTTCAAGCTCTTTTTCCTGGGATGCTTTTTCCTCTTCAAGCCTTGCTTTTTTCTTTAAGTCCTCTTTATAATGCTTGAGTTTGAGCTTTGCATCCTTAATCATTTCCAAGCCTTCCTTTTCTATCTGGGCTTGTAGTTTTGAAAGGTCATCCTCAATTCCTTTCACGCTTCTGACCACTTTGGAGAGTTCTTCCTCCATGAACTCTTTGAGTACCAGGTAATTTTTATGAGTCTCTTCGCTTAGTTTATCAATAGACTCTGAGAACTTAGCAGCATAGTAACCTATCTGAGAAAAGTCATCAGGCACTTCAACCTCGTCGAGAAATCTTCTAAGCCTCTGTATGTATGTTTTTCTATGGCCCTCCATCATGTGCTTTGCTCTTTCAGGGATGTTCTCGTTTTTCAAACCTGTTTTTTCTAGTTCTTCCAAGTACTTGTAGCCTTGGCTGAGTTTGTCCTTTATCATGCTCTTAGCCTTACTTATCTTCTGATCTAGTTTTTTGTTCTCTACTTGTTTATCAAGCCAGTCATCTATTTCTGAGAACTTGATGATTCCAGGCTCCTTTTTCCTCAAGAAATCAAAGAATCCCATTCTGATAATTGACTAATTATTACTTATTTATAATGGTTTTGGAATTCTAATCTGCTATTTTCATAAACTTTAAATACTAGTAACCTCATAAATACTTTTAGTCTAAAAAAATCAGGGGGTGACCTTTAATGGCAAAGAAGAAAAAGAAGAAAACCAAAAAGAAAAAGAAGTAATGATTCTTTGCTCTTAATTTTTTCTTTTTATTTTTTTATTTTGAGATAACTTTTATTTTAATCATAACTAAATTTTATTAGGTGCTCAAACACTACCCGGGCTTAATAAAAAAACATTTAAACCACTTTCTAACTCTTAACGCCATGATCTTAACACCTGCTGAAATTCTGGATATTATAATCATGACCTTAGCCGTAGGCTTCATCTTCAAGGATATCTTTCGTTACAGACCAAGGGTTGAGGTTATAACTCCTGATTCTTTTCTTAAAATGAGGAAAGGCTTTAACTGGAATGATTTTTGGTTTGCAGCAGCAATAGTTGCTCCTAGTATTATTCTTCACGAATTTGGGCATAAGTTTATTGCAATATCTCAGGGCATGACAGCAACCTTTAATGCTGCGTATATATGGCTTGGTGTAGGTGTTGTTCTCAAGCTTATAGGTTCAGGTATTATCTTTTTTGTGCCAGCCTTTGTGGCTATACAAGGTCAAGGTACATCACTGCAGTTTGCAGGTATAGCCTTTGCAGGCCCTGCTGTTAATCTAATCCTATGGCTAGGCTCATTGATAATTCTGAAAACTGCTAAGTTAAAACCTAATCTTCACAGATTCTTCTATTTGCTTAGCAGGATTAACATGTTCTTGTTCATTTTTAACATGCTCCCAATACCAGGATTTGATGGGCTGCAAGTGTACAGTGGGTTGCTTGCTGGCTTACTCTGATAAGATTTTTAAGTTAGTCCTGATTACTTCTTTTCTATGAACTACAAAAAAGCTCGCGAGCACATGGTTGAATCTCAGATTATGAACAGAGGAATCCTTAATGAGAAGCTCTTAGAGATTATGAAACAGGTTCCTAGGCACTTATTTGTTTCTAAGAGTATGATTTCTGCTGCTTATGATGACCACCCTTTACCTATTGGTCATGGTCAGACTATTAGCCAGCCCTATATGGTAGCTATTATGACTGATATATTAGAGCTTAAAGGGGATGAGAAGGTTCTAGAAGTAGGTGCGGGTAGTGGCTATCAAGCAGCCATCCTTTCAAAGCTTGCAAAAAAGGTGGTTACTGTTGAGCGTGTCAAGGAGTTAGCTGAGAGGACAAAGAAGTTATTGAAGAAATACAAGTATGAAAATGTTAAAGTTATTCATGGTGATGGCACTAAGGGTTATGAAAAAAATGCTCCTTATAATGCTATCATTGTGACAGCAGCTGCTCCTAAGATTCCTAATAAATTAATAGAACAGTTAGCAGAGAATGGACGAATTGTTGCTCCTATTGGTCCAAGGTGGCACCAAGAACTTATAAGGATTAAGAAGACAAATGGAAAACTAGAAAAAGATTATTTTGGTGGGTGTATCTTTGTGCCTTTGATAGGCGATGATTAATAGTTGCCCCTATTTAGCTTCTACTCAAAAACGTATATTCTTTTCAAAACTTTTATAAACATCATTTACTTATACTGTATAAATGGCTGACAAAAAAGGGAAGGTGGGTGAAACCTTAAGTTCTAAGAAGTTTGAAAAGCAGATTAGCGAGTTATCAGACCAAGAACTAAAAGAATTATTACTCATTAACATGTACAAATTGGCTCTTGTAAGGGCTCAGCTAGAAGCATTAACTAATATATTAATAAAAGCCAAGCTTACCACTTTTGAAGAGGTGTGGAAGGAGACTAATGAGAACTTTAAGAACACAATTTGATAATATTTATAAATAATTATAATTACTAATCCATTATCAAAAAGGAGTGATCTTTATGGTAAGAGTCGCCATTAACGGTTTTGGAAGAATAGGGAGAATGGTGTTCAGGGCAGGCTATAATGACCCTGATATTGAGTGGATTGCTTTTAATGACCTCACAGACCCCAAAACCCTTGCTAATCTCTTAAAATATGATTCTGTGCATGGCAAGTTTAAAGGAGAGGTTGGCTATACAGATCATTCTCTTATTATTAATGGAAGAGAGATAAAGGTGTTTGCAGAGAAAGACCCTGAAAAGCTTCCTTGGAGGGAGTTAAACATTGATGTAGTGGTTGAGAGCACAGGTTTTTTTAGGACACAAGAACTGGCTAGCAAGCACCTAACAGCTGGTGCTAAGAAGGTATTGTTAAGTGCTCCTGCAAAAGGAGAAGGAGAGGTAAAGACAATTGTGTTAGGAGTTAATGAGCATGCTTATGATAAACAAAATGACCATTTGATTAGTAATGCGAGTTGCACAACCAACTGCTTTGCACCAGTAGCCAAGGTGTTTAATGATAACTATGGTATTAATAGAGGCTTTATGGTGACTGTGCATGGCTACACTGCTGACCAGAGGATTGTTGATGGTCCTCACAAGGATTTGAGAAGAGCAAGAGCAGCCGCTGTTAACATTGTGCCTACCAGTAGTGGAGCAGCTATTGCTGTTGAAAAAGTTATACCAGACCTTAAAGGTAGGCTTCATAGCGAGGCAATGCGTGTGCCAGTGCTTGATGGTTCAATAATTTATTTTGTGTGTGAGCTTAACAAAACTCCGAGTGCTCACGAGGTTAATGACTTGTTTAGGAATGTGGCCCAAAACCATCTTAAGGGAATCCTGGAGTACACTGATGAACCAATTGTTTCAACAGACGTCCTGGGCAATCCTCACTCATGCATCTTTGATGCTTCTCTAACAGAAGTTGATAATAACATGCTTAAAGTAGTGGCTTGGTATGACAACGAATGGGGATATTCATGGAGAATGGTTGATATGATAAAGCTGTTATTATAGATAACTACACCCATTCGTTGGCACTCAAAAATCCTTTTTAAGGATTTTTGTTGTGACAATGAATAGAACTACTCTCTGAGAATGGTGGAAATGCTAAAAAAGATGATGTGATAATATGCTTGGTGACTTCGTAGTCTCAATTGAACTAAGATTCTTAATAGGCTTTGTATTTGCATTTGTAGCAGGTTTTCTCATAGGGTATGAACGAGGTTCCAGAGGAATACCAGCAGGCGTCAGGACCAACACCATGGTATGTGTAGGAGCCATGCTCTTTGCTTTACTCTCAAATAATGTTGACCCGGAATCTGCTTCAAGAATGGCAGCAGGTGTTGTTACAGGAATAGGGTTTTTAGGAGCAGGAATAATCATGCATCATAAAGGCTCGGTGCAGGGATTAACAACAGCAGCAACTATCTGGATGTCAGCGGCAATAGGAGTAGCTATAGGATTTGAATTGTATTTAGTAGCAGTAATGGCTACTTTATTCTCCTTTCTGGTTCTTAGAATGCCGCACATAGGTGAGCGCCAAGCAAAAAGAAAAAAAGCAGAAAAAATAAAAAATTATTCTTGAATAACCTTAATCGTTGGTTTCAATATATATTTATCTCCTGCTTGGTGTACTGATTTGTCTGCATCAAAGTCCAAGGTCAACGTAGTTGTCTCTCCTCCTACTATGGTAAAGGGATGTATTAATTTTATCTTGTTGCTAGGCACCTTTAATGAAGCTGGTTCTCCATCCACTTCAAGGTTAACACCAGATATTAACAGCCTTATCTGGGTGTACTTGCCTGCTGCTAATTCTGTTTCTCCTAAGAACTCTTTTATATCTTTGATAGCTATTAAGTCAAAAGTCTTTGCTTCATCTATAATCGTTTTCCAACCAGCATTGCCTTCTCCGCCTTCAACTGTGCAAACAGTCCTTGTTTGTGTTGCGTTCTCACAAACCTCTTCAACAGTTGTGTTGCCAGTGCAGGTCTGGTTAATCACAACAGTCTCATTAGTGCATATTTCTTCAACATAGGACTCATTAGTACAACCTGCTGGCACAAAAGTACCATTAACACAAATAATCTCATCAACAAAGGTACCATTAACACAGGAATCATTGATTAAGGTTCCATTAACACAAACCTCCTCCTTAACAAAGGTGCCGTTAACACACTCATCCTCTGTGCAAGATTCATTGTAAAAAGTTTCATTAGCACACACCTCTTGAATCTCAGTTATGTTCGTACAATTCTCATCTGTCAAAACAGTTTCATTACGACATCCAAGTTCTTGATAACTCTCTTCCTTGCACACCTCATTCTGAGGTGTAGCAGTGGAAGAAGTATGAACCATAACACTGGAAAAAGTAATTTCTAGTTTAGTGATGTCAATGTCCCCTGGCTTGTCAGTGATTTGCATAACCAATTCTCCTTCTTCCTCTTCTTCAGGAGGCTTTTCTGGTTTCTCAGGTCTCTCCTTAGCCTTAGGAACATCTGCTGGCTTACCAGTCTCCTTCTCGATGCTCTGTACAGCTTGCTCATTGCCTTTAATAGATACACTAATAGCATGCTCGATATGAGGCTTAGCTTGCTCAGGCACCTGTGCAAGCACTCTATTAAGAACCTCTATATGTTTGTATGTCATAACAGCAACATGTGCAGCTATTTCCTCAACACTCTTACCCTTAGCAGCTGCCTTATCTATTTCTTCCTGGGCTTCTTCTAATTCTTCCTCATGCTCCTCAATAAGCTTAGCAATATATTTAGTCTTATTCTTCTTAACCACTTCTTCTAACTCAGCAAGCCTTTCCTCAGCATACTTGACATGCAGCTTAGCCTTCTTAATATTACTCACAGTAAAGGCAAGCCTGACTCTCTCCATGAACTTATCCATGCCATAGAAAAGTTGTCCAGGAACCCTGCCAGCCTTAACCATTTCCTGCTCAGCAGCCAAGACAAAACTACTCGTTGCAACCAAAACCACCAATAATCCGATTAAAATTATTTTTTGTTTCATTTTCAGAACACAGGAGAATATATTTGTTTAAATATGTTTTGTTAGAAAGAGAAGAAAAAAATAAAGATTTTTAGTCTTTAACAAATATTTTTCCTGAGTCTAATATGGTGTGGCCAGGGCATCCAAGATTGTTATCAAAATCAGTTGCAGTATCATACATCCAGTCTTTGCCAGGGTACGAGATTTGTATTCGTATGCTCTCTACGTCTTCTCCTCCGACTTCCTGCTCTGCTAGTTCCAGGAATATGAGCCATCCAGTTGTTTTATTCAGTTTTCCTGTTCCTGATACATAAATTATCTTTCCACAGTTATAATCAAATTCAATATTGTCTATTTCTGTTAATTGAAACCTGGTTCTATCCAGCTCGTTCTGACTAACATCTTGGAATCTTATGTGCCAGTTCCCATCCCAACCTGTTCTACTATTAAGTCCTAGTCTTCCTCCAAAAGATATTTTGTATAACAAAACTTCATTTGTACTGCCTACGCCTACAGGAGGGGGTATGGTCTCTGTTATAGTCCCTGTTCCAGAACCATAAACCCTGAAATTCCCACTGCTCCCATTTTTTGTTCCCATTACTGTTATCATGGCAACAATGGCTGTTAGTGCAACTATTATTATCATGGATAATCCGTATATTATTCTTTGTTTCATGCTTATTACCTCGATTTATTTAATTTTATATTTAATATCTACTAGAAGCCGCTATTATTTTCTTTGTTTCTTGTATTTATATATTTTTTGTTTTTATTTATTAGTTTTTTTCCACAACTTATTTAAACAACCCATTTTTTTCTCTTTTCATGAAAACCTTAAAAAAGGTTGATTTGAGGGATAAAAGGGTTTTATTACGCGCTGACCTTGATGTTCCTCTTGATGAGAGGGGTGATATCAAGGATGATTCTAGGTTAAAATTTGCTATTCCTACTATTAAATTCATTCTTGAAAAAGGTGCTAAGCTTTTAGTGATTATGGGTCATATTGATAGGCCTGAAGGAAAGGTTGTTGATAAGCTGAGAATGGATAGGGTTGCTGTTAGGCTTATGAAATTAATTGGTAAGAATGTTTATAAGCTTGATGATTGTGTTGGCAAAGCTATTCCTAGGGGTGAAAAGATTATTTTATTAGAAAACCTTAGGTTTCATGCTGAAGAAGAAGCTAATGACGAGAGGTTTGCTCAGAGTCTTGCTTCTTATGGGGATGTATATGTTAATAATGCTTTTGGCACTTGTCACAGGGCTCATGCTAGTACGCACGCTATTACCAAGTTCATTCCTGGGTGTATTGGTTTACAAGTAGAGGAAGAGCTTAAACACCTTGATATGAGTAAGATGAGAAAGCCTATTGTTGCTTTAATAGGAGGAGCAAAACTTAAAACAAAGATACCTTTAATACAGGAGATGCTTGCAAAAGCAGACAAAGTTCTTCTAGGTGGTGCTATGATTTTCACTTTTTACTTTGCTCAAGGCTTAGAGATTGGTAAAAGCCTTAATGACTCTAACTATGCTATGAATGCTAAACTTATGCTTAACAATGAGAAATTATTATTACCAAAAGATATTGTGATTGCTGATTACGAGGATCAACAAGCTGGTATTAGAACTGTTGCTTTTAATAAGATTCCTAAGAAATCTATTGGATTAGATATTGGTAAAAAAAGTGTTGAAGACTTCAAACTAGAGCTAAGAAAAGCAAATACAATCATCTGGAATGGCCCTATGGGTTATTATGAAAAGCCTCTTTTTAACAAAGCAACTAACGAGTTAGCAAAGATGATATCAGAGTTGGATTGTAATAAGATTATTGGAGGAGGAGACACAGCTGATGCAATAAATAAATTAGACTTGGCTCATAAGTTCACATTCATTAGTTCTGGAGGAGGAGCAGCTCTTGAATTATTAGCAGGCAAAGAACTGGTTGCTCTGAAAGCCTTGGAAGAGAATGAGATTAATTTTGGGTGAGGTTTTTCCTGAACGGACGTCGTAGCCTTTGATTGCATTGCCGACATTGTTTTGTTGGCATGCAATGGCACGATGGAGTTTTGCGAACTTTTTGTGAGCAAAAAGGGATAGGACGTTCAGGAAAAAATTATTTGTGGGGTGATAAAATGCCATTAGTAAAGATTGATGTGTGGGCAGGGCTGGGTAAGGATACAAAGAGGAAAATAATCCAATCAGTATCAAAAGCAATATCTGAATCCATGAGTATCCCTATAGAACACATTCACTTAGTGATTAATGAGGCTCCAAAAGACAACTGGGGGCTTCGTGGAGAACAGGCTTCAAGGATAAAAGAGTGAAAAGATTTAATAGAATTAACATAAAAATTTAATTTATCGCTCATGAGGCAACAATCTCTTCACAGTTATCGGCAACACTCCTGCTTCAAACTCTAGCTTAGCTATCTCTACTGGATTGAACTTTAGTTCTTTTAACTGCTTGGGTGTTAGTTTTATTAGAAAAGGCGCTCCCATGCTTATCTGTAATGCTCTGGAACCTACCAGTCTGGCTTTTTCATACTTGGTGTGCTCTTCTTCTTTTAAGGTTTCTATGTTTTCAGTCATTTTGCCAGTGCCTCTTCTAGTTTTTTCCTTATCTCTTGGCTCTTCTTTAATGCTAAATCTATCATCTCATTTATATCTTTTACGCTCAGACTAGCATTTCCTGCCTTTTGCAAGGCACACAGAGTGCCGTCCTCTAGCACACTAACAGTTAGTCGAGCATCAAGCACTTTTTCCTCTGCATCTGTAGGGTCAACTATTAAATTATCTCCTATCTTAACAACTGTTACAGGCACGGGCATGCTTAGGATAGGCAGGCTTTGCTTGGTCTTTTTACCAAACACAGGCTTATTATCCTTTACTTCTACCATCTTTGCATCCTTTAATGCTGCAAGAGCAGCTATGCCTCCAAGATCTATTAGATTACCGTCATGATTAATAGGTAGAACATCAATCAGTATCATCCATACTAGCTCTCCTTTTTTTATGCACAGATTTTTAGTATCAATAGCCTTGCCTTCTCTTATTCCTCTATCAATTACCCGGGCAACTTCTATTGCATCTATTCTTGGAGGACCTCCTTCAAACTCAGGGTTGGATAAGGGTAGCATCTCACTCCCAACTATCATTACGCCGTCTTCAGGAGAGTCAAGATAAGGTTCTCCTATGTCTAACTTAATCCCAGCTATTACTTCGGTATCACCGCACTTAACCCGGGCGCTGCCCTCAGCAGTAGCCACTACTCCTGTTTGTATCTCTATCTTTCTGAACTCCTCTTTTTTCCTACCATCCAATCTTATTCCTTTTTTAAGAGCATCATTAATATGAGTTTTTAAGTCTTGGTTCATTGTAATCACCCTTTATACTTCTCCTTCAATGCCTTTCTTTGAAGCTCTGCAATCCTCTTAAGCACAGGTTTAGCTACCTCTAATGCTTTCAGCAGTTCCTCTTTTCCCACTTTTCCATCCATTTGTAGAAGAGTAATCTCTTCTGTGCTAGGAACCATTGCTAATGGGATATCAGCAACATCCATATCTGTGATATGCTCTTCTTCACCATCCAAGTCAACAACTATCTGGTGATCTATCACTCCTACACTCACAGAAGATACCATGTCCTTCATGGTGATACCAGCATCTGCTAGTGCCATAGAAGCAGCGCATATACCAGCGCATCTAGAACCAGCATCTGTTTCTGTTAATTCAATGAACACATCAACAACAGCATTAGGGTAATCCTCAAGATTAACCACTGGCAGCAAGGCTTTCTCTGTTACCATGCTAATCTCCTTGCTTCTTCTGCTCGGACCAGGTCTTACTCTCTCCTCTGCACTAAAAGGCAGCATGTTATAATTACACCTAAGCACCCCTGTCTTTGGGTCCTGCAGATGCTTTGGGTGCAGTTCTCTTGGTCCATAAACAGCTGCATACGCAGTTGTCTTTCCAATCCTGAACATAGCACTTCCATCTGCTTTCTTTATAACACCTGCTCTTGCTTCTATTGGTCTTGACTCCTCAAAGCCTCTATTATTTGCTCTCTTATTATACTTTGAACTCATCATAATCACTCCTTCTCACTTACTTCTAGTTTTTTTCCTGTGGCTTTTTCAAGAAAATCCTTTACCTTGTCTGTTAAGCCACTAACATGGGATTGCTCTTCTATCATCTTGATAGCATTAACAGCAATGACCTCCATCTCTGGTTCTCCACTAATCCATGCAGTGCCGTTCTGTCCCACAATAATCTTACACCCAGTGGCTTTCTTAATCAAGGACACCATTGAGCCCTTCTTCCCAATAATCCTGGGCACCTTGTGAGTGTTTACCTGTATAATCCTGCCTCCTCTTAGCTTGTGCAAGCCTTGACCTTTGCAAGTAACATCCACCAGGTTTTGACTAGTAACATTAGTTATCTTAACAACCACATAGTCATCCAGTTCAAAGTACTTGGTCAGGTCAGCTCCTTTAGCAATATAGCTAAAAGTAGCGTCTTTTAAGGGTAGGACCGCAGGGTAAGCACTGTTAATATCCAATCGCCACCCACTCATTAAGATGTCCATTACTCTCCCAATGATGGTGTCGTTTTTCTTAGGCAGATATCTGCCTGCTAATGGAACTGTTTTTAACACCTTGCCATCAACTGTTAGTAATCCAAGACGATTAGCAATAATCTCGTCATTATTTCTGTATGTTCCGTGTCCTGGAAGAAAGTTCATACCTTTGGCTAATACTTCTCCAGGAACAACAATGTCTTTGTCTTTTACAACTAATTTTCCGTCAGTCATGCTATTATCACCGTTATTATTTTTTCTTCTTTTCCTCTACTTTCTTTTCAACACTAACCTCTACATCTCCATGAGTCTTACTCTTAAGTTCATCCAAGAAACCAGCTATCATGCCTGCTGCAATCTCTGCTTTGCAACTCCAAGAACCATCACTAAGCCAGGCTTGATCAAGTATCTTGCTCTGGCTGTTCACAAAGCCGTAAAGCCTTGCAGCATTATTGGCAGGAATCCTTATATCTAAGATTTTTTTCTCAAAGGTAAGGGGCAGAACTAGTCTGAGCTTGCTCACAACATCATCAAGCTGGTCTTCTGCTCTTTTGAAAATATCAACATGCACGTTTGCTTCTCTAAAAGCATTGCTTATCCTTGTGGCTGTCAGAGGGGCTCCTGTGTTAGCATCAGCAGCATTCTTAATAAGCATCTCTGTTAGGGTTTTTATCTTCTCAGCTCTGAGCTTGTCCTTGTACTCATCATTTACCTGTATGCTTCCTTCCTTTATGATAATCGCAGCAATCTTTAAAGCATCTATGGTTTTAAAAATCTTGTTCATGTGTTGCTCACTTGCAAGCTCTCCTTTAACAGCGTCCTTAAAAACATTTTCTGATTTCAAAGCCTCTCTTACATCAGCTTCTCCATGTCTGAACTTAACAGCATTATCAGGGTCTATTACTATCTCAAAATTCTGCCCATGAGTCTTAAGCCTAGCAAGATTCAGGCTTATCTTTTCTTTGTCATAAATCTGACGCATTAGTAATCACCTTAACTTGTTTTAGAGTAATTTTAGAGTAGTTTCTTTAACTTCTCTTTTTTAACCTTTTTCATAACCTTCTCTTCCTCTTTGATATAAGCAGCATCTATTCTCTCAGCATTAAAGTTCTGGTTCAACACTCTTTTAAGAGCCTTGATACACAGCTTCAAGCCTTCCTCAATGCTCATAGTATCCTTGTACTCTTTGTGCAGGATTTCTTCTATCTCAGTCTCTCCTTCTCCAATAACACTAGCCTTGTATTGATAATATATTCCTGTTGGGTCTGTTTCAAACAGCCCTTTTCTTCCTCCCTCATCAACACCAGCAATCAATAAGGAGACCCCAAAAGGCCTTAAGCCTCCTGACTGAGTGCATATCTGTTTTATATCACAGATGTTCTTTACAATGCTAACAACATCAATAGGATAATCATAGGTTACTCTGTGCTGCTGAGCCTTTAGTTGGCCTTGCTCTACAAGCACTCTTGCATCACTTATAATACCAGCAGCTGTGGCCATGATATGATCATCAATCTTGAAAATCTTTTCAATAGCTTCTGGCACCACCAGCCTATCAACAATCCTTTTATCAGCTACTAGGAGCACACCATCCTTACATACCATGCCAATAGCAGTGTTTCCTAGTCTAACAGTCTTCTTTGCATACTCGACTTGTAATAGTCTTCCATCAGGGCTAAACATGGTTATTGCCCTGTCATAACCCATCATTTGATGTTGAATTGGTTGCATTTTAGTTTACCTCCTCCTTAACCTTATTAATCATACCACTAACCCTAAGGGTTCTTACCAGAACCTCTTGGTTATTTATATGTTTAATCATTACAAAACAACTCCTTATGTTATCAACAAACTTTCTGTCAACTCTTAGCACTCCTCTTTGCTTGACTGCATTGTAAGTTACACTCATAATTCCTGCTTTGCCAGCACTGAACACTCCTAGCAAAGCCTTGATTTGGTTTATGAGGGCTTTATCAGCATCCCTACTTAGAGGTTGGTTGCTAATAATCTCATATGCCAGATAGCGCTTTTTCTCGCGCATACTAGACTTTAAAGGATTAACTTTCTGTTTGTTTTTACTCTTATTCCGAGGTTTCTTCATAAGTTCATAAACCTCTTATTTTTGACCGTTTTTGGAGAAAAAAGCTCATATTTGTCTTATTCAGGATCTTTAAACGGTCCTTCTCTCGCTCTTTTCTCTCTTCAGAACACAAGAATAGATAGCCCTTTTTAAAGGTTACTGTTTTTTCAATTGATTCTGGGCTTGAGATAAAGAACGTAAGGTTTAATCCATTTAACACGATGATTAGTATCATAAAAGGCAACTAACTCTTCTCCTATGAGAGCAGTGTTTATTGGTTTCCCTGTAATCTTGTCCCCATATGCATTTATTATGTTATCTAGGCCCTTGGCGTCTATTTTGATAGAATCATTACGTCTCTCTCCTTGTTCTTGAGGTACTTTAAATTCAATACAGTAGTGTGGGCCTTCTGGCTTTATGGGGGTGATTCTGACCAGGCGTGTTTCTATTTCTTGTTTATTTTTCTGTTCAGATTTCATAATAAATGTTATTACTACCAAGTAGTATATAAATCTTTTGGTTTTGAAAAGAAAAAACACAAATTAACCCTGCTTAATCATCCCAACAAGCTTCTCCTTCATCTCCTCTAATTTCTCCTTAGAATCAGCTTCTAATCTCAGCCTCACAACAGGCTCTGTATTGCTCTTTCTAAGACTAAACCACCAGTCAGGGTACTCTATGTAAACCCCGTCTATGTCTTTGCTCTCACCATCACTAAAAGCATTTTTTACCTTATCAAGAGTCTCATCAGGATTAGCAGCCTGCATGTTTATTTCAGGGCTTTGAAAGTATTTTTTCAAGGGATTTGTAAGCTCAGAAAGTTTCTTTTTGCTATGAATCATTGCCTTCATAACCTTAAGAGCACTGTACAGGCCATCATCAATGTTGTAATGGTCTTGAAAGAACAAGTGTCCTGAGAGCTCAGCACCAAAAACCCCTCCTTCATTGGTTAGTTTCTCCTTGTAAAAAGGATTACCAACCCTTAGCATAATACCCTTACCATTATTCTTCTTAAGAATATCATCTACTATTTTACTAAACCTTAAATCATAATAAATCCTTTTATCACTCCTGCCTTTAAGCTCAAAAGGAATCAGGATTGCTGTGATAATATCAGGATAAACAATCTCTCCTGTTTTATCAACAAAACCTGTTCTGTCAGCATCACCATCAAAAGCCAAGCCCAAGTCTGCTTTCTCCTCCACAACTCTTTTTCTTAACTCTTCCATGTTTTTTTCTTCTGCAGGATTAGCAGGGTGATTAGGAAAAGTGCAGTCAACCTCTTCATAAAGAGGGATAATATTTAATCCTAATCTTTCAAAAATAGGTTTAGCAGTGATGCTGCCCATGCCATTACCATAATCAACAACTATCTTTAAATCTTTTACATCAACAAACTTGTTACAAATCTCCTCTATGTACTCGTCAAGAATATTAAGCTTTTCAAGCTTTCCTTTTCTTTCCTCAACTCTATCACTAACCGCAGGATTAATTGCCAATTTCTTAATATCATCCATACCTCCAGGGCTTGATAATTGGAAATTAGGCTTTTGTATGAGTTTAAAACCATTATACTCAGGAGGATTATGAGAAGCAGTAATCATAATACCGCCTGCAATTCCTTTCTTAGCAATAGCATAGCTCTGCAAAGACCTTGGGCACTCCCCTACATCAACAACATCAACACCCACATCTATTAATGCATCAACAATTGCCTTGTGAAGCGCAGGAGAAGATGGTCTAGTATCCCTACCAATAACCAGTTTATCAGCATTTAGGAGAAAAGCAAGAGCTTTTGCAATAGCAGCAGCTGCTTCTTCATTAATCTCAGAAGGATAAACTCCTCTAACATCATAAGCCTTAAAGATTTTTGGATTAATAGTCATTCACACACCTCGCCCCTCGCGAGCAAAGCGAGCGAGCAAATAATTATTTTAAATTTTAATAATTTTTATTTGCACCTCAAACGCCGGTGGGGCTTACCTACTTATAAACCTTATTATTTTATCAAAACTCTGTTTATCCCTTTTTTCCTTGTATTCTTTCCCCAGCTTTATCAATTTCTTCTTATCAATTTCTATTCCTTTCTGTGCAAGCACTTCCTTGTTCCTAGCAATGTATTGCAGGAACTGAGTCACATTCTTAGGCTTCTTGCTCTCCCTGCACCTCTCAAAGTCTATCATTACTGCTTTGTTTTGTTTTGTTACTAGAATATCTTTGTAAGGATTGGTTAGTTCTTTCTTGTTAATCCCCATTAAGTCCATGGTTCTGCACTGTTCTAAAACTTGCTTTAGTACTTTTATTATTTTCTTTTTATCTTTTTCTTTTTCAAGGAAGTTCTTAATCTTAATTCCGTCAATAAATGCTCTGTAAAGCTTTTTGTTCTCATACTTAATAAACTTGGGCCCAATTCTTTTCTTGTTTAATATTTGCAAAAATTTGGCTTCATTTCTCAGAGTATCAATAGTACTCCTAGGGTTTTTTACTTTAATGCAAACATTGCCTTTCTTATATATTATTCCTCTTTTACCCTTTGCATAGACTTCCATTTTATTTCGTTACAATCTTATAAACATATAATTCTTCAAAAAAGTCAAGACTCTTTTTTTCTAAGAGCTCAAACCTATAACCTTCTCTCTTAATAATTTTATCAATCTCTTTTTTTCCTGTTCTGTTACTAAAAACCATGAGTATAATACCAGCAGGTTTCAAGTGTTTTTTTGCATTTTTTAAGAACATCTCAATAACTTCATAACCTTTGACACCTCCATCAAGAGCAATGTCTTCATCCTTTTCATCTTTTGGTAAATATGGAGGGTTAAAAACAATGGTGTCAAATTTTTCTGTAATATTTGCAAATAAGTTTGATTGAAAGGCTCTTAATCCTTTTATATCATCCCTGTTAAGCTCCTCTATACTTTGCTCATCAATATCAACAGCAACCACTTCTTCAACTTGCTGGCTATAAACAGCTTGCTTTGCAAGAATACCAGAGCCAGCGCCCATGTCAAGTACCTTACCATAAGCTAATTGCTTCACATACTCTAGAAGAAGGTAAGAGTCTTCTTGGGGTTCATAAGTCATTTTAAGAACTCATTTAAAGGTTTTATCAGCTTCTTTTAGATACTCCTTAACCCGATTAATAATACTGGCCATATAATATTCTTCAAGGTTCTCTTCAAACAAACCAAGTAAATTACTATTTTCCTTTATCCTGTAATTATTTTTTATTTTCTCAACAATGAACAAATCCCTTAATCTTAATAACTGTCTCCTAATGTTTGAAGGTGCTATCCCCAGCATCTTGAGCTTGTTCTTCTTCCTGTTCTCAATGGTTTTTCTCTCAACCTCTGTTGAACTTAATTCTTTTTTTGTTTCTAGCATAACTTGGAGTACATCAACAATAACATCACGAGAATCACCTGGCTGTAACAAGCCCAGGCTTAAACAAATCTTCCTTACCAACTCTCTCTTAGAAAGATTTTTAGGCTTCTCATACTTTCTTAGCGTAACTTCTGCTAGAGGTGTATCAATACTAATAGTTTTTTTCATTGGATATCTTTGATATTCAACTCAAAAATTGTATATTACAATTTTTGTTGAATAATTCCCCCCCAAACAAAAATAATAATAATTATTATTGACTAAAAATTTTAGGCAAAGAACAATATATAAATATTTCGATTTTAATCGAAATACTCAAAAGCTTGTTTTTGTTGGTTTCGCTTGAAAAGTGAATACTTCAAAAGCTTGTTTTTGTTGGTTTCGCTTGAAAAGTGAATACTTCAAAAGCTTGTTTTTGT
>LSSJ01000017.1 GCA_001595785.1 Euryarchaeota archaeon SM23-78 | reverse complement strand
TTTCTCCTCTGCTTTTGCTTCTTTAACCTCTTCTTGCTTTTCCTCTTTAATCTGCTCTTCTTCCTTAGCTTCCTGCTTTTTCTTTTCTTCTGCCATTATGATCAGCCTAGTATTATTTGATTAATAAATGAAAGGATAAAACCTATCAAGCCAATAACCAATATGCCAAGTCCAGAAACCTTGACAATAGTTAAAAACTCTTGTTTATCAGGCTTTTTAGTAACTCTTAGCACTCTTTTAGTCTGTATCCAAAAGTTTTTTAGCTTCCCCCAAACATTCATATTATCACCTTAAAAAAATCAGTCAACGAACTCTATGCCTAGCTCATCCTCAATCTCTCTCTTTGCCTCCTTACTCACCTCTTTGCCTCTACCTCCTAGGATTTGGCTGCTCTTAACCCCTGTGACTATTAACAAAGTCCTGATAGTACCTTCAAGGTCATCTGATATTAATGCTCCCCAGATAAGCCTGGCATCCTCATCAAGTTTTAGACTGACTGTCTCAACCACTTTCCTGGCCTCATCAAGGGTCATGTCAGGGCCCCCAGCAACATTGATTAAGGCGCCATTAGCACCGCTAATATCCACGTCAAGCAAAGGGTTTTGAATGGCTTTTTCAACGCTTTCAACAGCCCTGTTCTCAGTGTCGCTCTCGCCAACACCTATCAAGGCCACGCCTCCATTACCCATAACTGCTCTTATATCTGCAAAGTCAAGGTTAACAAGACCTGCTCTTGTTACTAGCTCTGCAACTCCTTTTACACTATTGGTTAGTATCTCATCAGCAACCTTGAAAGCTGTGTGCAAGGGTAAGTCAGGTGCTAGTTCTAGTAATTTATCATTAGGAATAACTATGAGGGTATCTACGCTTTTCTCAAGTTTTTCAAGACCCATAACAGCGTTCTCATATCTTCTGTGGCCTTCCATTGCAAAGGGCAGAGTAACAACAGCTACTGTCAGTGCTCCTAGCTTTTTTGAGATG
Organism: Euryarchaeota archaeon SM23-78; assembly: GCA_001595785.1. Taxonomy (GTDB): domain Archaea; phylum Nanobdellota; class Nanobdellia; order Woesearchaeales; family SM23-78; genus SM23-78. The sequence continues at coordinate 8,245 of LSSJ01000017.1, read as the reverse complement.
TCTGCTATTATCGGAGCACTTCCTGTGCCTGTTCCTCCTCCAAGACCACAGGTAATGAACACCATGTCAGCCCCGGCAAGGTGTTGCTTCATCTCATGCTCTGATTCACGAGCAGCTTCTTCTCCTATTTTTGGAATGCTACCAGCACCTAGGCCCTTGGTAATCTCTTTTCCTAGCAATATCTTTTTATCAGCAGTTGTGTATAACAAGTCTTGTGCATCAGTGTTAACAGCAATGGTCTCAGCACCTACAATGCCTACTTCTGACATTCTGTTGATAGTATTGTTTCCGCCTCCACCCGTGCCTACCACCTTTATGGTTGCTTTTTGTTTTGATAATAATTCCTCTAACTCCTCATCAAGCACATTCCTATGACCAACATCGCCTATTTCCCTAATATCATTTGCATCTGGCAATTTAAAGACACCTCCACGTGATAATGATTAAAATCCTTTTTCCTATTTTCTTTCTTGAGTAATGAAGTATATAAATCTTTCTTTTTCTTGTCGTGTGGTTTGATTTTCTCGCGAGCTTTGCGAGCGAGCGCAGTAATTATTTATTTTCTTCCTTATCTTCTTTTTTCTCTTCAGTTTTTTCTTTTTTTTCTTTCTTTTTTTCCTTTGTTTCTTCTTTTTTCTCCTCTGTCTTACTTTCTTTTCCTTTTTCACTCTCCTTCTTACCTTCCTTCTTAACCTCTTCCTCGGTTTTAAACTTAACACTCTTAACCTTAACAAGTCTTTCAATAGTCTCTACCAGTCCCTTAACAGCTGGTTCTGGGAGCTTGGTCTTGGTTGTGATAACAACTTTGCCTTCTTTTATGTCAACTTCCTCAAATGGAACACTCATGAGTTCAAGCAAAGCCCTGGTCTTCTCAACAGGCTCAGTTACTGTTCTCTTAACCTCAACGTCATATATTAAGTCACGACTAGCTAGAGGATGGTTGAAATCAACTATTACTCTACCACCACTTACGCTCCTAACAATTCCAAGGGTGCCATCAACATTAACTTCTAATCCTACAAAGGGCTTGATATCATCCTTTGCAAACAGCCTCATAGGAATAAGTTTTAACAATTCAGGTGTTTTCTTGCCAAAGGCATACTCTGCCTTGACCTCTATGGTGTACTTACCTGGCTTTTTGCCTATCAAGGCATCATCCAAGCCTTTAATCAGGTGGCTTTCTCCTATGCATATGATTACTGGCTGGTACTTGAACTTGGGATTAAAAGCATCACTATCCTTAGCCACCTGCTCTGATGTTGTGTCAAACACAACCTTGTCATCTTTTATCCTGCCAGTGTAATCCAGCTCTATAAAATCTCCCTTCTTTAGCAAAATGACACCTCCTTTTGCTATGCTCAAAAACTTGTTTTTGGCACCCAAAATCTTTGATTTTGGTGACTCAAAAACCGTTTTTGGTTTCAAAAAATCTTTGATTTTTTGGAACCGCAACTTCGTTGCTTGTTTTTGTTGTAAGCATTTTAAACTACCTCGTGATTATCATATTTAAGCTTTGAGAAGGTTCTCGTCACTAAAGAGGTTATGAGATGATTTTTAAAGGTTTCGCTTAGTTCTCTTATGCTTGTAATGTTCTAGCATTATCTTGTAAACAGGTTGAGGAACCAGTTCTTTAACCACGTCTTCCCATCCCTCTGGGCCAACCAGGCCTTTGACAAAACTCGAGCTTATATCTTCAATTTCTTTTGGTGGCATTAAAAATAATGTTTCGATTTTAGGATTTAACTTACGATTAAAATGTCGCATTTTATATTCATACTCATAATCTTCTTCAGTCCTTAAGCCTCTTAGAATATAATTTGCTTCAACTGATTTTGCATAATCAACAAGATATTTATTTTCAAACTTATTTACGATCGCGTTAGGAGAATCTATTGTAAGCTCCTCTAGCATCTCAACTCTTTTATTAATAGTGAAATCACATTTTTTCTCAGGGTTTATTGCAGCAGCTACATAGAGTTTGTCAAATAGTTTTATCCCTTGCTTCATCACCCACAGATGTCCATTGGTTGGTGGGTCAAAACTACCTCCATAGACTGCTATCCGCATAAGAATAATAACTACTGCTCAGTTTATAAAACTTTTCCTTATTTTGTTTTTAGAAACAAGAATGCCCCAAGCGGGATTCGAACCCACGTCATCGCCTGTCCCTGATTTTTCTCGAGAGGGCGACATGATTGTTCCCGCAGGGAACCCAGGAAATCCCTGGATTTCCACTGGGCCGGACTACACCATTGGGGCGTATTCTGTGAATAAAAATTGTTATATTAAAAAGTTAACGATTAACAGTGTTTAACAGAAACATTTATAAATATTTTATGACTTTGGAGTGGTAAAATGTCTCTGGTTGCTCAGGTTTGGGATGCGTATCAAACATTTCAGCAAACAAACCCATTATTAGGGTCAATGCTGACAGCTGAAGCTACATATACCTTGGGTGATATTGTATCACAAATAATTACAGATAAAAAAGTTGATTGGAAAAAAATTAGATACACTGCAAAACTAGCGCCTGTATACGGAGCAGCTATCTATGGTTTGATGGAATCAGGAGACTTGGTGGGTGAATTAGTTTCAGAACACCCTTTAGCAAAAGCAGCTCTAGGACCAAATCTTTTGGGAAATGTCTTCAATGCATTTTTCTTTGTGAACAACACGGTTGGAGAAAGAAAAGAATATAAAATAAGAGAATTGCTGAAAAACTACGCAAGCATATTCTCGACAGATAACAAAAAAGGATTCTTCAAAAACTTCAAAGAGAAATACATAAAAAATATTCCTGGAAAAGAATATCTGAATTCAGTGATAGGCAGTGTAACTGTGTGGAACGGAATCCAATACGCAAACTACGCGTATGTAGCAGATGAGATGAGAGCACCTGTAGCACTTGCATGTAACCTAATTTGGGTGTGTGCTCTGTCATTATGGTCTTTAAAAGGCAGAAGAAAAGTAGTGTATGGTAAACCTGATAAATAATGATTAATCATTCTTATGAATCTCAACAAATTGTTTAAAACTTCGATCAAAAGTCTTCTCAACATCATCTGGAAAACAACAGGCTGGCAACTCATTAATACTCAAATGATATCTTATACAGACACAGCAGTTGCCTTTCTTATCACAAGGCTCATACGTGCAGTTGCAATGCTTGAGGTTTGCTTTTATGTTTTCGCAAGTCATTTTTCTAAGAGTACTACTCTGCTTAAAAAAACCTTTGGTTTTTTAACAGGCTTGAATCCATTTTTTAAAGCCTTTTTTACAGTAATATCAAACTCTTCTTTTGAAACACGAAAATTAGGCTCAATTATCAATAACTTTCCTTTTGGTTTAAGTATTGACTTTATTTCTTTTAAAAAAATATCTTGATTAGGGAGTTCATGCAGCAAATAAAAAGCCAGTGCAAAATCAACTTTTTCCCTGATTCCAAGTTTATCTTTACCAGATTTATGCAGTTTTATCCTTTTCTGTATTTCTTTTCCTTTGATTTTTTCTTTTAAGATATCAAGCATTCCTTGTTGCAAATCAACAGCTATTACTTTCCCAAAGTCTCCAACCATTTTAGCCATTTCAATTGAAAAAAGACCTGGGCCGCAACCAACATCCAACACAGTCATCCCTTGTTTGATATAATCTCTTAAAAGTCTATTTGGATTATGCATTAGTTTTCTAAATAAATTATCAAGACCGCCTGCGTGTTCAACAGGGCAAACTCTGTTTTTATTTTTTTTCATTGTAATCACATCAAGATGAAATGGGCCCAGAGGGATTCGAACCCCCGACCACTCGGTTAAGAGCTTCACCCAAATATGTCGAGTGCTCTACCGGACTAAGCTATAGGCCCATTCTGTTCTTTTTGTAGATTAAGAATTAGTTTATATATGTTTCTAAAAGGAATGTTTAACACTTCCTGTAATATAAGGAACCCTGGTTTTTCCTTTTGGGCCATAAAGAGTGTCAATGCCTCCTTTAAAGGTTATAAATTTGATTTTCTTTTGAGCAACCATGCTAATCTTTTCTTGCGCAGACCTTTTTTCAAAACTGTTTCTTGTATAATTAATATATATATTATCAACTACTGCTAGTTTTTGAGGAAGCTTATAATTAAGATTTGCAACAGTCACTATTCTTCCTGGGCTGTGCTGTTGACCAAAGCCAAGGTTTAGGTTGTTCATATTTTTTTGCACATTATAGTTAAGGTGCTTGTTTTTAGGGTCATAATAAAACTTTGTAACTGCTATACCTATATCTACATTAACATTAAATTTTGGGTCTTTATCAACAAGAGTAACTCCTATGTTTGTTTTTTTATTAAGGCTTCCCTGCACATTTATTATTCTTCTCTTGTTCAAAGGATTATATTCTCCTGCTACACTAAGGTTACCTATCCTTGCTCCAGCTCGAATTTTTTTTAATTTTCTTGTGCTTGTTAGCTCAGCATCTATACTCCCTTCAAGGCTAACACCTTCCTCTTCTACTGGTTTAAAGCTTTCTCTTAAACTAAATTTTTCATCTGTAGGAGCATACCTCGGGGTTGATTGGGATATAATATTATAATCAGAATTTCTAGTTTTAGTAAAGACTTCTTTGCTTAACTCCTTCTTTAGTTCCCTGTTGAAATGCATCAGAGCCTTTTTAACACTTTGCTCATAATCTATTTTTTCAATTCTTTCCTTTTTTCTTTTAAGAGTCTTTATATCCACAGAATCATTGGTTGCATATACATAAGCAGGGAAGGATGAAATAGAAGTCATTAGTAGGGTTGCTAGTAATATCTGTTTAACACCTCTCATGTTAGCCTCTTTTTAAGGCTACCGACCAGTAACCTATCTTTTATTGATTTAGGTATTTATAAATCTTTTGTAAATTTTAGACGAGAAAGAAGTTTTTGGGTTAATCTTATCTAGATTCTCTTGGTAGGTCTTAAAATGGTTTTTCCTTTTTTCTTCTCTTTTTCTACTCCTTTAAATGAGAATAACTGGGCTGGTCTGTGGGCTCCTTTCATCTTGGTCTCTTTGAGGGGAGTAAGAACGCCTGTTTCTTTTACTTTCTTCCTAAAGTTCCTTTTATCAAGTTCTTTTCCAAGTATTATCTCATAAATCTTTTGCAGCTCAGACAAGGTAAATCTTTCAGGCAGCAACTGGAAAGCAATATTGGTGTACTCTATCTTGTTCCTCAACCTTTTAAGAGCATAATCCAGGATTTGGTTATGGTCAAAGGCAAGCTTGGGTAACTGGTCAACCGAGAACCATTTTACATCAGTAACATCAGTGGTTGCCTGGAGCTTTAGATTTTCTGATGCAATTAGGGCATAGTAGGCAACAGTTATCACTCTTGTTCTTGGATCTCTTTTAGGCTCTCCAAAGGTATAGAGCTGCTCAAGATAAACATCTTTTACTCCTGTCTCTTCCTTTAGCTCTCTTTTTGCAGCATCTTCCAGTGCCTCTTCCATGCCTGTGAATCCGCCTGGGATTGCCCAGAAATCCTTGAAAGGCCAGGCTTTTCTCTTTACTAGCAACGCCTTTAAATCATGGCCTTTTACAGTGAAAATAATAATATCAACAGTAACCGAGGGTTTTTCATACTTGCTGGCATCATAGGTTTTTGCAGTTTCTTTATAGGGTTTTAGGAATTTATAGTACTGCTCTATAAAATGTGAGTGTTCAAATGCCATTTTTGGAAGGTTTGCTTTTTCAACAATCTTAAATTCAGTTACATTATTTCCTGGCTTCAGGTTTTTTATGAGCTTGTTCTTATCAACATGTAGCTGTACAGCGAAAACCGTGGTGTTTCCGCCCCTTGGGTCAGAGCCTGAATCATAGGTTCTTATCTGGTGCAGTTCTACTTTTTTATCAAGGTCATGAAAGGTAAGGGTGTTTGGAAAGCTGGAGAAATCACCGCTTACATCCAGGTTTAGTCTTTGTTTTAGCACTCTGATAACTGCATTCTGCAGGGTTTCAAAGGGCTCTTGTTTTCCTCCTGGCAGCGCCCAGTAATCCTTGTAAGGCTCTCTTTTTCTCTTAACCAGCAAGATGTATCTGTTGTTTATATCAAAGATTATATCAACTGAGTTCATCACATTCTGTTCAAAGGTTTGAAGATTTGTTTTTTTAACCATCCCGACTTAGTGTATTAATTACATTATTTATAAATGTTTTTATTTGCATTAACATTAGTTTTTATTTAGCATTAGCAGTATAATTTCTTAATTATAAGCAATAGTCCTTATAACTTATTAGTCCTTATGACTTTTAAAGCAGCATCTGAAATTCTTACCTTAGCTACAGTTCCTCTGTTGAATTGGTAATGCCTAATAGAATCAATACTTATTTCTCCTATTTTATCATTAAGAGAGGTAAATATCATTTCTTCTCCTTTTCTTAGTTCACCTTCTCCTAACTTATATTTTCTGCCAGCAGGGTAAGGCTCTGTCATAATAAACTTCGCATACTTTTCTGTCTTTGGAATTGCACCACTCCTATGATGATGAAAATAATAAACAGAGTTGTACCACCCAGTACTTCCACTAGGTGTTGTGATAATAATGCCGGAACCAGTGAATTTTTCTTTTATTCCCTTAAACTCAACGTATTGCTTACTCATATCATCCCTTATTCTTTCACCTATGAATACAATTTGTGTTGCTCTTTGAACTCTTCTGCCATTTCTTTTCACATCCAGCCCAATCCATTCTTCAATCCAATAATCTCCGCTCTTTATTTTTTTAAGAGCTTCTTTTATGTTTCTAATATCATAATAAGTATTTGCTCCCACACTACTTTTATAATCAGCATTAACAGTGATAAATAAGTTTTTATCATTCAGTTTATGGGATACAATTTCAACTGCCCAGTCACCTCCTGCGGCCATAATAACCCTTTTCTTTTTAGCTATGTTTTTGGTTATATCTTCTGCCCATAATATATTATTTTTCTCAATCCCGCTATTTATCAGAACCCTTCTGAACTCTTTTTGTCTGTAATGACTATCCAAAATATCCTGTATATCAACTTTTTCTTTGTCATGTTCTGGAATGTCTTCACTCTTATACTTTTCAATTAGGTTCTCTAAGTTTTGGATATTATATTTACGCATATCCCATTCTACTTTACTTCTTTTCACACCTACTAGGATTTCTGACAACTCGATTTTTTGATTTTCCATTTTTAAGTTTAAAACCATGTATTGATTCTTATAATAAAAATTTTCTGCTGTCTATATTACTTTTTCATACTTCTCGCTCATAGCAGCCAATAAGTTAAGTCCACTGATGATAGAATCGCGATGCATGCAAATATCATCTCCAAACATAAAGGTTTTGTACCCCATTCTGAGCAGATTATCAACATCCCCTATGTCAGCACAGGAAGGCTCTAATGAATAAGCCAAGGAACCAAAGATTCTTGAAGCAGCAATTGCATTTGAATCTTTTTTGATTATTTTTTCTACAGCTCTAATAATTTCGTGAGGCTTATTTACTTCAACAAACAGGTCTCCGCGCGCAGCCATGAGTCTAGGACCATTATTCCATTCCTTGTCAACATAGTCTAGCCCTTTGACTGACTCTATCTTTGCTGTCAGGTTGGCATCATTAAGATATGGGAGCAAGGCCTTTGTATCCTCTCTGCTCTCAACATAGGAAAGCATATAATTCTTTATGCCTGCTTTTAAGCCTGCCTCAATATATCTTTTATCAGTATCTGTGAGATAGCCTTCTATGGATAACGAAGAGTCAATAATATTTATTGATTCACCAGGACCAATAACCCTTGAAGGGCCCTCAAGAGTAATAAGCCTGTCACCATCCACCTCAACAATAGTAGCGCTCTCTTTTCCATCACTAAAATACGCCTTGACTGGTGTAATAACATGTAGTTTGTGGCTAACCCTTATTTCGGTATAAGGAGGCACCCAATAACCTTTAACCCGCAGCTGTCTGCATTTCAGGTCAATCCACAAATCCTTGTTTCCAGTACTCTTAGTTTCTGTATTTAGCCTTTTAAGGAGTTCTTCTAAAGAACCCTTGACAGGCATTACTGTGTTTAGTCTTAAGCCGCTAACAAGAGGGTGTTTAGCGACTTCTCGAATAAAAGGTGCATAAGGCGGTATGGTGACAATGGCTTTTATACTCATTACATTTAGAGGATACCTTGCACTTTAGTGCAATGGTAGCCTATGCCTCCATAAGTTTTTTCTAACATTTTGAATTAAAAATGAGCGCGAGAGGATT
>LSSJ01000016.1 GCA_001595785.1 Euryarchaeota archaeon SM23-78 | reverse complement strand
AGATATGCCTGTAGTTGAGCTTTACTATACTGAGGTTGCTGTGGCTGTGTTGCCTGCTGTTGATACCCTGTTTGGAACTGCTTGAAAGACTCAGTAAGTTCATTGACCTTTCTAAGTGCTTCCATAGCATAATTAAGCTCTGGTCTATCAGGTTGTTGTACCTCCTCTTTTACTTCCTGAGGTTGGGAAGTTTCCTGTTCACCAGAAACCTGTTCCTGTGTTTCCTGAGTGGTCGGTTGCTCAGGTTCATTTACGACCTGTTCTTCCCCTGTGGATGAATCAGGGTTTACATCCTTAATCTCATCTGGCATTTTAAACTCCTATCGCCTCTAACCCTCGGCATTGGGAAATCTACTCTTTATAGAAATCGTGTATTTCAGAAGAATAAATTTTTTTCATCTTTTTTTTCCAAGAAGGATTTGCTAACTTTGGGTTGAAAAAATGGTCTGCACCATTTGTAGGGTCTGGTATCGTTCCCAACCATACCCCACTTGAAATCTGCATAAACCTTTTATAAATCCTCTGTTCATCTTGAGTAAGTTTGCCCATATTGATTTTGTTCCATTCTGGGCTGTTAACTCCACTAAACTGGGCTGGTGCATAGACTACTTCCTCTAAGCTGTTACCAAATCTCTCAGGTCGGGCTAATCTATTCTTGACAACCCAAGCAATTGCAGTAGCGTCTTCATCGGATAAATCTTTTTTCTTGCTTGCCTCAGCAAAAAGCAGTTGTGCTAAAAGTTGGACTTCACTCATCTTTTTCTTCTTCTTAATCCAGTACCACGAGGAGGTAATTTAGATGTTCCAAACCGTTTTTTATGTCTTTTACGTCTCTCGGCATCAGTTCTGGGTCTACCATATCTTCTTCTAAGTGAGTCAAGAGCTTTTTTAATCATTTCTTTTTCTTCTTTCTTTTTTGATGGGATGGAGTCCATCCTGTTTTTCTCATAACTCCATAAATATAAGCTCTTTTTCTTTCTTTTGACCAAGGTTTCTTTGCTACCTGTCTTTTCAACTTCCTTTCCAACTTTTTAGGCATACTTCCTCCTGTTCTTTGCCAAAGTTACTGCAATCTCAATCGCACTTATCATACTTGTAGGGTCTGCTGTCCCCTTGCCTGCCTTTCCAAACGCAACTCCGTGGTCTGGAGAAGTTCTAATAATAGGCAGACCAAAAGTTACATTCACACCATCAACACTTTTCCAACCATCTCCTCCCCACTTGAATCCTAAAGTCTTTAAGGGGATATGACCTTGGTCGTGGTACATCGCAACTATACAATCATAAGGTTTGGCAAATACTATGTCTGCTGGAACAGGTTTATTCACAACCATAAAACCATATTCCTTTGCTTTGTTTATTGCTGGTTGGATTATCTTAATTTCCTCATCACCAAATAAACCATTGTCGCTTGAATGAGGATTAAGTCCTGCTACTGCGATAAAAGGTTCATCAATACCTAATTGTCTGCAAGCGTTGTGAGCTACCTTGATAGTAATGAATATTCTTTCAGTAGTTAACTGATTAAAAACTTCTCTTAATGGTATATGGGTGGTAGCGTGTACTACTCTCAGGTTTTTATGTATCAGCATCATTGCATAGTCTTTAGTGTCAGTTAAGTCAGCAAGCATTTCTGTATGTCCTGGATAATCCCAACCACCCAGATTAAATGCCTTCTTATGTATGGGTGCTGTTACTATTGCGTCTATTTTGTTGTGAAGTGCTAAATCAATCGCTTCCCTTATTGCTTCCCCTGCAAGTCTCCCATAGTGGGGATTAACCTCACCATAGGTAATTGTGTCTTGAGGAAGTATCTTGCCGATGATTCTCACATTACAGATGTCTTTTACCTTAGGAATTGCTTTTTCTATTATCTCTAATCCTATACCTGCTTGGTCGCCTATGGTTATGCCAATTAAAGGTTTCATTGGGTTATTATTTTTAAAGTCGCTTTTGCATCACGCATAATATAGAAACGAAGTTCAGTATAAGTATCTCCTACTGCAATAATATGAACTACCCTATTAGCACAATGTTTATAGTCTTCAATCCTGCTACCTTTCCTAACCATCATAAAAACTTGTTTTATACCTTCCATCTTCCTTAACTCTTTTAATCCTTTTATTTCTTTCACTATTCCAGGTTTAGGGAATATAGTAAAAGTAGATGAATATTTAACCCATTTAGGAATGATGTCAGTAAAGTCTAAAGGGTTGCCTACTGCTATATCAATGGTTGCTTTGATTAAGTTGACTCCGAAGGAATAAGGTTTTCTATACTGAGAATCAAATCCACCTGATAGACGTGCTGTTACTTCAAGAATTTTTGGCTTTCCTTTGTGAATGATTAAATCACCCTTAAATGCTCCCCTATCAACTCCCAAAACTTTAGCTGCTTTCTCCATAAGCTGATACATTTCTGATTGAGTTTCTGCTGGTAATAATGAAGGGGTTATAGAACTACATTGGATAGCATAATTATCTTTCTTTAAAAATTGCCTGTCTGATATGCCACAAGGATAAAGTTTTCCATTATAGATTATAGTGTCAATGCTATATTCATCACCCTCCAAAAATTCCTCTAATAAAATCCTCTTGTCAGGGAATCCATACCATTGAGCTTGAGGAAAAGCAAGTTCAGTTTCCCTCTCATCTCTTACAATACTTACTCCCCTTGATGCACAGTTATTGGAAGGTTTGACTACACAAGGAAATCCTAATTGTTGAGCTTTATCTACCAATTCACTATAAATATTAACTATTCGGTATTTAGCTGTAGGTATATTAGCTTTCTCAAATAGTTGGTGCATCCTAATTTTGTTGTTACAAGCAAAAGCTGATTGGGTTTTTATCCCTGGAAGCCTTAATGCCTCTGCTAAATAAGCTACTGTAAACTCAACATCTGTTCCTTGTGTGTAGACACCTGCTATCTTTATCTCTTTATTCTTTCTCAAGAATTTCTTAACCCTATCAGCAATTCCCTCTGGGTCTTTTTTATAACCACAGATAAAATACTTTTTGTCAAAGAACTTGCTTTTACTACAGTAACAATTCAAATGCTCATCAATGATGATGCTTTTTAACCCTAATTTGTGAGCTTCAGTTAATGTGGGGTACTGTAGAATCCCACCACCTACAATTAATAAGGCTTTGGTTTTAGGCATTATCTACGTCTAAAACTATGTTCTCCTGAGGATTGTCTATTTTCTCCAATAGCTCAATAGCACGCTTCTTATTCTCTGCATAATCCTCAATCATCTTTAAAAGTTTATCTGCTGCCAAATAATTAATGCGAGCTTCTTCATATTCAAGAGTCTTGGGGTTGAGGTAAGCTAATCTACTCCCAATCTTATCCCTATAATCCTCAATGTCCCTCTGAATGATATTCCAACCTTCAGTGCGGGTCATCAAATCTACCTGCTCTGCCTCAGCCACATAAACCCTTAAATCCTCAGGTTCACTCGGTTTAGGCTGAGGTACTGGTTTTAAGACTTTCTTTTTTCTTTTTGCCATTACTCGCCTGGCGTACTTTTTGCCATATCTGCTATTTTGGAAAGATTCTCAACTTGCTGTGCCTGTTGCTCTGATTCTTTTTCCTGGACTATTGAACGGGATTTTAATGCCCTGCCTTGGACATCTGGTTGTATTCCCATTTTTGCCAATATCTGTGCCTGTTCCTTATCCGTTAAATCCTCAAACTTGGGTTGTATGTCAGGCATAGGAGGTTGAGGTTGAGGCTTTGAAATCATCTCTTTCCAACCTAATTCACCGTCATCCTGCAGATAGCGTTTAGCGATGTTATAAACATTTAAAGGGTTGACTATACCTGTCTGCAAAAATGGAGGTGTTAATAAAATCTGAACTTTAGCCAGTGCCTTCTGTGCTCTTAGATAAGGATTGGTATTTATGTCATTTCCCCTGCAGATGATGTGGTATCTACCCTGTATCTCATCCCTGCTTAAATGCAAAGGTTCTACCCCATTCTCACCCGTGACCAAAGTAACTATTCTTTCAGGCATATACTGTTGACATAGTTCTAATAACTGCATAAAGAGTTCTGATAAGGCATTGGTAAAAAGAGCAGCATCCAAAGAGAACACGGTATTGGCTGCCTGTGCCTGCATCTGGACTTCACCCAATGTACGGGGCTGTCTTTTATTGATGATGGATTGAACTGAATAATCCATCTGCCCCAGATATTCCTGTATGACACTTTTTAAAAGCAATTCCTCTCTTTCATAACTGAACTCTACATTGGGGTTGTTGTTGTTGACTACTTTGAAAGCATCATCTAAAGCTGTCATACCTGGGACTGGTATTCCTTGACCTGGGATAAATTTGACTAAGCGAGGGTTAATAATGCCTGAACGGAAAACAAACATAGGTGCGTTCCTTATGGTCTGGTTGTCAATCTTCTGGTTGTGCTGGGCATCTATCTCTTTGGATATATCCTCAAGGTGCTGCGGATAACCACGGGAGGAATACCATCTGTCATCAATCACTTCTGCATCGAATCTTATAAAAGGAAATTTCTGGCTGTCGTTTTCTAAAGTCTGCTTTTTCAATACCTGTTTAAAATCTGGTGCCAGGAGAAAGTGACACTTGCGAACTCCTTCTTTGTTTAAATCATAGTAAGCATACATATCAATCAACCTGACTAACTTCGAGGGATTCTCTAACCGTTCAATACCTTCTAAAGCGTCTTTGGTATTAATAAGAAGTTTGAAGTCTCTTAGGTCGGAGTTCTTGATAAAGTCTATATTGTCTACTGCCTGCTTGTCCAGAATCCCCTCATCCGCTTTTTTCTTTAAATCGTCATAAGGTTCATAGTATTCGTGGTATATCATACGGACAGTCTGAGGGTCTCTACCACTGTCAGTAGGAACTCCTGAATATATGGGGTCAACCACCATCACATCAGGGGCATTATATAATTCATCTTTCAAATGCAGTTTTATCTCGCTCTTTCCTGCACGGATTTCACTTACCGCTTTCTCTACTTCCAACAGATTGTCCTCAGCAACGGTCTCTGATAAATCAACATCAAGTTTCTTGATTATGGCTTGGGCTATCATTTCATCCGTGGTATTAATATCAAAGAGCCAAGTAGCTTCTTCCATAGACAAATCATCTAATGACAAAGTTTCAACGTGAGGTCTATCCTCCATCCTCCATATCACCTTTGCCAGACAAAAACCCCTTTCCAACATCTTATCCACTATGACAACAAGTTTCCCAAGCAGATTGATTTTTACATCACAGAGCCAGTCAAGAAACTTTTCAATCCTTCTAGCCTTCTCCAAGTTGCCATCTGATTGAGGAACAACCATCATCCGAGGCTTGATATTGGCGTAGATACCCACCAAAGCTGATTTAGCTTTTCTTACATAGGTTTCAATAGTGGGAAGCCTTAAATTGGAACACCCTGGAAAAGGGAATGTTTTGGTCTTTTTATAACGCATCCTGAGGCGGTAATAAGTATCAGTAGTATCCCTCCAAGTGGATGAATTACCTTCAGCATCCTCCACCATTGAATAAAGGTCGCTAAATAGTTGAGCATCCTTATCAAAGGGTTCTGGACGCTTTTCTTCTTTTTTCTTTTTAGGCATATTACTCCTTAATAATCACTTCACCTTGTGAATCAGAAATATATTCTATTGTTCCATCTGGTCTTTCCATATAACCCCGTTCTCCTGTAAATTCCTCACCATATATGTCTTTCCCCTGGGGTTCACTCATTATCTTTTTGAATTTTTCAATACTGTCTACTTTAATCTCCAAAACCATCAAATCACAATCAAAAGCCTCATCCAAAAAATCCACCAATTTACTTTCAAATTCCATAGCCAGTATCACCTCTCACTACGGGTTGTTCTTCTCTTTCTATCCCTTCAACCCGATTTGTTTCAAAATAAACAGGTTGCAGTATCTGTTCTGCATAAGCCATAGCATCTACCAAATCATCCCAACGAGCACTATTGATAGTGAGTAATTCTTCCCTAGCCTCTTGATGATTAGCGTGGATGTAATACTTGCCCTGTTCAAACCAAGGTTGCAAGGCTGCGATGATGCGTTTCTTTTTGTTGGAAACCCCTATGGATGTTTTGCCACCAGTAAAGATATTCTTTAACTCTACTATGGGTATTGACTGAGCTTTGCGTTCCTCACACTTTTTAAGAAAACTATTAAAAAAGCCCTTTTCAACTCCTGCGTTGGGAACGCCCACTCCTGTCAGAAAATTCCTGTATCTCAAATAAAGGTTGATGACACTGTTCTGGTATTCACCCATAGGTGCGTGGGTTCTTACATATTCAAGTAGATAGCGGTTGTTTGCCTGGTCTATTGCCACTACTGTCGCCACTTTGTAATCCGCTGTAGAATCCTCTGAATAAGCAGGGTCAAGGGTGATAACACAGGAATACTGCTTAGGTAGTTCTGACCAGTATCTTATCTGATGATCTTTAATGGGTGCTGTCTCATCGGAAACGGGGTCATTCATATATTCAGCAGAGAAGGCATTAGAACCCTGTTTCTTCTTCCTGTCCTGTAATTCCTCGTGTGGGTAGAGGTCAGTCCACAATTCCTTGCCTTCCTCCTCCACGCCTAAAGGATAAGCCTTATATATCCTCTTTTCCCATCCATTGTTGGGAGTATCAATCAACTGCTTCAAATAGGCTAATTGGTGTATGATAGTACCCAAGTAAATCATCTGACCGTTAGGAAGCAGTTTGGGAATCAATTCCTTGTTTATCCTGAGCTTCAATTTATGCCTCTGTTCCTCGGATTCAACAGTCTCGATGTTTTCCAAGTCATCAAGCCCGATTAAACCCCTTCTTCCACCTCTCAACTGCCCTGTTATGCCTCCACCCTCAAAGGCAGTGCCATTAGAAAGAACAAAATAGGAATCCGCCCACCTGTTAGACCTCATATTGCCGAAAAAGTACCTAATCCACTCGTTATTTTCAAATTCTCTCTTAATCTTGCTGGTGATTTCCCTTAAAACGAAGTCCTCAGAGGCAGAATAAATGGAAATATCCCCAGTTCTTCTAAAGAGACTGAACCAGATAGGGTAAATTATAAGCCCTATGGTAGTTTTAGCGTGTCCCCTAGGTGCTGCAATAGCTAAATACTTGTATTTTGGCAAAAGTTGATAGACTTCCTTGTGAAACGATGGCATTCTGGATGTAAGAAGATGGGGGAAGAAGAAAATAGCGAATTTTTCAACGCTTGTCTTGAACATCTCGTAGTATTCATCAGCTTTTTTCTTGTCAATTTCCCCGTTAATCATTTCTTAAAAACCACCAATCATTCTCATAACTGTAAAAATTGATATTCCACTCTGGATTCTCTTGGTTTTTCTGTATTTTTTCAGTCAGGAATCTCCAAACCCCGCTTTTAACGGTGTTTTCCATATAATCGTGCCCAGAGATAATCCCCTCTATCTTTACTTTTGGATACCAAGCACAGATGTCCTTATAAACCGCATCCCGCCGATGATCCCCGTCAATATAAACAAAATCCAAGCTATCATTTTCAAAGAGTATAGAGGCTTCGATAGAAGGCTTTCTTATGATTTCAATATTTTCCTTATTCTTGTACTTCTGACAGACTGCCTTATAGATGCCATCCCACTGGTTTTGGGTAAAAACGCTTAAATCACCGATGACGTCTTTATAAACTTTATAGGGGTCTACGAGGTAGTATTTAGAGGGTTTGACATATTTAAGAACCTGGTCTGTAAGGAAACCCTCGAAAGCACCTATTTCAACACCAACAGGATTTTTAAAGTAGGTGGTTATCGTTTTGAAGGCAGGCCTCCACCTGAAGAAATAATCCTCAACCATAAAAGGATCGTGGTCATATTGGACTTTGTAGGGATTCTCATTTATGAAAATATCACTGACTTCTATATGATTGAAAAATATCCTTCCTTTTTGGGATAATCTCAAACAACCTTTTTTAGAAAGAGCCTGTCTTAAATTGTTCATCCCATTGATGGTGAGTTCCATTAAGGTTATGTCATATTGTTTTAGGTCTTTATAGAATTGGATGATTGTGTCTTTAAGATTCACTTATTTTTTTTATTCTTAATAGGTTTAGATTTTTTAAAGATTCTATCGTAATTAATATCGTACTTTTTTTTGTTAACGGGTCTTAGTCTGTCGCCCTTACCCATTTTTCAAAAATTGTTAGAATTATCCGAGTAGATTCATATATATAAAAAGGGTACGTCTGGGGGTGTGCCTACCCCCCACCTCTCTATTTATTCATTTTCATTACTATGTCCACTCACTTCCTATAATGTTTATTATGTGCTCTTTATATATCTTATTGTGTATCTTGTAGTTGTGATAGTCTATTTGCTACTCTTTCTTTCATTTGGTCTTGGAATACTACAGTAGTTTGTTGAGTATCAGGCTTAATCATATTTTTTATTTTGGCAAGAAGTTCGAGTAAACCCTTCTTTACACTATCCTTACTAGTAGTCTCTAATAACTGTAATATCTTAGATAATATATATTGTTGATTAATATCCAAATCTAACTTAGCTAGTTCTTCACAATAGATTTTTATTACCCTAACATTAGTTAGCAGTCTAGAAGCAGAGGCATCAGTCCCTTTACTTGCTTTAATGTTATAAATCTTTGCATAAGCTTGACTACCATTAAATCCATTACTTATATACTCTTTAATGAATAGTCTATATTTATCTTCTATTGTCTTGTAAGAAGTCATTGTTTCTTTTTCTCCTAGTTCTCCAATCTCTATCTAAATAACTATCATTAAAACCAAATTCTTTCTTTTCTTCACATTGTCTTCTATACCATTCTTCTAACTTCCAAAAGGGTATATATTCAAAGTCTTTTATATTCATAATACTCCATATACTCTATTATATTCCTTAGCCAATTTATTATACCACAATATATAGTCTCTTACAAGTATTAATACACAAGATATTGTATAAGTATCTATAATGTATTGTAGTTTAATTAGTTATATAAAGGGGAAAAGTATAAGATTTTTAAGATTTATATTGACAAAAGGATATTGATGTATTATATTGTAGGTAGGAGGTAGAAAAACAATTAGAAGATTATATTGAAAGGACTATTTAATGATGGATACAATCAGCTTCACTTTCCGTCTCACTAAAGACCTTATGGAACGCCTTAAACGGTTAGCTCAAAGGGAAAGACGTTCTTTAAGTAATATGATTGTGTGGATACTTGAGGAGTGGTTAAAACAAAAGGAGGTGAGAGATGGCG
>LSSJ01000015.1 GCA_001595785.1 Euryarchaeota archaeon SM23-78 | reverse complement strand
AATTTCGGAAGGATATCCTCTAATTTCATAACGACAGGGAATGTTTCTTATTTTAAAAATCTTTCGTCTGTTACTATCATAGAATGGGGATGGACGGCCTGAACTTCTCCGCTCCTCACTCGCTTCGCTCATTGCGGTGCTCGACCTTGCAGCTCTGAAATTTTGTGGTGTTCCGCTAACGCTCCACCCTCAAAATTTCGAGGCAAGGGAATATAACACTGATTATACAAAATATTACTCGGAGTTTCCACCTTGATGACGTTTTTCAAGAAAATAGAATATAGCCCCTGTAATTATATAAACAAAGAATAAATCCAAAATTAAGTTTGTTATTTTCCAATTTTGAGTTCCAGATTCTGGTCCAAGATAACCAGAACAGGATTCATAAAATTCGAATGGTAATCCTAAACGATTACACCCCCCGAATGTGAGATTATTTGAAGCATAAATTACTAATATTATGAAATATATAATTAAAGGTACAATGACATACAACACATATTTCACATATTTATTCATCATAATCAATATAAAATAACTAGTATTTAATAATTTTGGTGGAAACTCCTGCGTCATACTCCCATCAGTGCTCAGCCCTTACGGGCTTCGCCTGGGGCTTTGCAGCAGTGAACTCGCCATGATGCACTCACCTTTCGGTTCGTGCTCGGCTCGTTCCTGGCAAAGTCGTACAACACTGATTATATGCAATTATTACTCAGAAAAAATTGTGTTAATCAAAAGATGGCTCAACTTCTGTGCACATATTTTCAATACATTTACAGTCCATCCTTTCACAAAGTACATTAGTAGGTATCTCATATTCTTGATTTTTATTAATACACCCTATTGGACAGGCTTGCATACAATCAGAATCAACTTCACAAGATTTATCACATAAATCGGGTTGATTTCTATCACATACTTTAGTGCAACCTGTAACCATTACTATTAACAAAACCAATATGAAAGCTAAAAATTTCATATTTATTCTAATGGGATAACTAATATATAATTCTTTCGTAACACAATTTTTTCTTCCGTCATAACTTCTCCGTTTCTCGGAAAATCAAAGATTTTCCTGCGATACTCGACCTTTGCAGGAGTGTTCGGTTCAGCCTCAAATTGCTTTCGCAATTTGGGGAACCTCACCTCGCAAAGGGCACATAACATCGTTATATTCAATATTGTCCTTCAGCCAACTTTAGGAGCCGTAGATCCTTCCAGAGCTTCGGTTAACCTTCAAATAATGGGATTATTTAAAACATTAAGAAAAAAAATATATCTTAATTGTTAATAGCCACTTCTGTTTGTTCACTTTGGCAATCTTGAGGACAATAATACGGGTAAGATGAAGTGTTTTCTCCATGGTCGCATATTCCATCGCCACATTCACCATATTTAACAGGACCGCCTTGAGCCTTATGAAGTCCACAACCAGATAATATCCCAACTATTAACAACAAACAGATGAGAATCACAAATTTCTTCATAGAAACAAGTTACTCCAATGATTATATATATTTTTCGGATAATTCTGTTAATTTATATTGGAATCACGTTAGAATTCTTGCTCTTACAGGGCTTCCGGACAATACTCTGCGGATTTCTCAGAGTCACTAATCATTCGAAATCCTTGTTCTTCCAGCTCTGCTTCGTTCCAAGCCTCAAAACCTTTCGGTTTTGTGGGGAACTCAGCGAGGGAAGAAGAATATAACACGGTTATATTCAATCGAGTCGGCTCGCATAATAGATTCAATTCATTCAGAAGTTTTCGTAAGATTTAAATAAACTATTAACATAAAAGCACATATGGACTGGAAAAAATTCTTCAAACCAACAAAAGCAAAAATTATAACCGCAATTATTATCTTGATAATATTTGTCCCATTTATTATTTATGATAATGGCACCAGGTGTTTTATGGCGCCTTGTCCCTCAAGTTCTTATGCATCAATTGCATTATGGCTCTTACTTTCACTAGTTTCACTATTGGCACGCCATTCTTTTGTTTTCATATACTCAATATCACTTCCAATTCTTATTATTGGAATAATTTTGTCTTATTTGATTTCCTGTTTGATAATTTTTAAAAAAAGAAAAAAATAGCTCGCCGATCTCGACTTCTCCGCTCCTCAGCCACTTCGTGGCCTGCGGTGCTCGACCTTGCATCTCTGGTCGGCTCATCTCTGCTTCGCTACCGCTCAGCGAGGAGCCTCCCGAGGCAAGGGAATATAACACTGATTATACGCAATCGAGTTTTTCAAATTAGACCTTCTTTACGCAATCTTTCTATTATCTCACGATAATCAAAAGCCAAATCTAATTTAACAGCATCTTCATAAGAAAACCAATCATATTCTGTCAATTCTTCTTCTTGGAGCTTAATATCTCCAGACCACTGCCCGAGAAATCTATACAAATCCCTATCCTTCCATTTTCCTGTTGCAAACAACTTAGTGGGTTTAAAATCAAGATTAATCTCTTCTTTTAACTCCCTTTCTACTGCTTGCTCTGGAGTTTCGCCTTCATCTGCTCTTCCACCAGGACAAGCCCAGCATTTTGGGAAGGCTTTTGTATAATCTGATCTCTTAACAAGAAGAATTTCCTTATCTTTCAATATTATTGCATTCGATGCTATCACCATACTTATATAGAGAAATTGCATTATATATAAAAGTATTTGAAAAACCCGACTTCTTCGCTCCTTTCAGTCGCTCGACCACGTTGCACTTTCAGGCTCTTCGAGCCTTCGGGGCGTTTAACAGGAATTAGGTGAAATTGAGAAAACGGCACCCTTATTACTTCAGCTTGTTAAATTCTTCATGTGTTAATCCAGCATCCTTAATTATCCTGTTCAAAGTTCCTTTCTTTATCTCTGACTGAAGTGGAACTGTTAATTTTATGGTTTTCTTACCATCATATTTCTCTAGCCTCACATGAGAACCTTTTTGACGAGTAGCTATGAAGCCAGCTTTTTTTAAACGCTTGATTAAATCAAGTCCAGAAATAATCGGAAGCTTCATTATACAGATACCTTAACCTTTTTACCAACATATTCAACTAATTCATTAGTATCTGGTTCTAAATAAAGCTGAATAGCTTCTTTAATATTACTAATAGCTTCCTCTTTTGTTTCACCTTGAGATATACACCCAGGTAAAGAAGGCACAAAAACAGTATATCCCCCCTCTTTCTGAGATTCTAAAACTACTGTTAATTCCATTGTTTTAATAAGTACGAATTACTAATATTTAAAGGTGCCGTTTTCTCAACTCTCGACACTTCGTGTCGAGCCCTCAACTTCGTTTGAGTCACCTAACATCGTTAAGTTCAATAATTTTTAGGGGCTATAAACGAGAGGGGGCTTTGGTGTTTTAATATTAATCTCTTCTATGATTATACCATTCTCTGAATAGATACACAAAAACATTAATCATTTGCTCTGAAACTTTCCTTTTTCTTAGATTTTGTATACTCTCTCTTGCTAAATCAACAAATTTAGGTCTATTTGCAAATTCAAAATCGATATCTGGATGATAACTTGGGAACATTCCATTAGCAACTCCTTCATGAACCTTATCCTCAATCGCTTCAAAAACTGTCATTGCCCATTCATAGGTTATTCCTTCAGTTATCTCATTAGAGAATATTTTACTTATTCCGTTTTGCATCTTTTTAAGAAGTCTTTTTTCACTTGAATCCATACTTCGGATAATATGCTCTCCTTTGATTAATGCTAAAAATAAATCATGAAAGGTTTCTATTTGTTCAATCTTTTTTATGATTTCAAGTTCTAATTCGAATTGTGACTTGATGTGAGAGATCAATCTTTTGGGGTGTTTTGAGTCAGCAAGTAGCCTTTCTGTCAGGCGTATTTGTGATTTTAAAATTAAATGTAATTGATGTAATAATCTATAAACATACTCATATTTTGTTTCAGCATATCCTAAACACTGCTCTAACTTATGTACTCTTTTGACTTTTTGAGAATGTTCTATTGCTTCTAAATCTGAAATTAGTTCTGATTCTTCTTTTTCTTCATCAGAAATATCTGCTAAGTCTAAAATCAATAATCTTTTTGGTTCCTGTAGATCATTTTGAAGATTAAAATCAATTTTTAATCTTTCAACAACCCCTTTCTTTTTGGGAATGGTGGTAAGATATTCTTTCCAATTTTTTAGGATAGACTTATCATCTAATTCAATTTCTCTCGCAATCGATTCTGTCGAACCAAAAAGATGATTTAATAATCCCATATATCAAAATATAATGATTTTATTAATAAATATTTGTATTTCATAGTACCAAAGCCCCTTACTTCTTACTCATGAAGGCTCTTACGAGCTTGAAGGAGACGCCCCTAAAAATTACTCTGCGGACGCAGGTTTTCGGAACTCCGTAACCGAAAACGAAACTAACATTGATTATATGCAATATTACTCAGAAAAAATTGGGCCTTAGACTAAAATAGGTAATACGTTAAAGTCCTATATAATCTTCCAGTTTCACCATCAAGTTGTATTATGGTGTGTTTTGTCTTCTTATAAAATTCTTCTCTTAACTGAACCAGATCATCTGCAAAATAAAATAATTTTACTTCCTCAGTTGTTAACTCAAGAGAACTTTTCTTAATCGAAGTAGACATATCATCTTCAACCCATAATTCAAGTTCAATTTTCTTAGGCACATCCGATTTTTCATGACTCATATATATTAGAAATCGAAATAAATTTAAATACTTTACTTGTGGGCCCAATTTTTTCTTGCGTCATACTGTCGGTCGCTTTGCTCCCTCGGTCGCCTTGCAGGCTCACCACCTAACACCAATTATACCCAATTCTTCTCATAACACTAGAATGACAATAGAAATGGAAACATTTATTAAATTTGTAATTAATGTTTATAATGTGAACAAAGCAAAAATCAGTAAATTTATTTTACCAAAAAGTATTCTTGGAAAATGCTCGGTTGGACTGATTATTATTTTCTTTTTATTATTCGGAACGCTTCAGTTACTTATTTTTTCAGGACAACGAGGCGGCGATACATTTTTTAGTAATTTGATTCTTGCTATCCCTGCTCTCTTATCAGGCATTTTAGGTATATCTGCTTTCTTTATAGGACTTATTAGTATTATAAAAAACAAAGAACGCTCTTTTCTTGTTTTCCTATCTATAACAATAGGTTTCCTTGTATTAGTCTTCTGCGCCGGTGAAATTCTGTTTCCACACTAAGAACTTATAAATTACTCACCAACCAATATCCACAAACCCTAAATCGTGAATAAAGAACTTGCCTGTTTCATTTATCAGGGATGCCAGCTCTACAAATGACGGCTCTTTGCACTCTCCTGTGCTCCAGGGATCACAATGGTTATATGAATATTCCAGCCAGATATTGGTGTACTCTTCTAGTAGGTTTTCAACAAAATTGTCTAGTTTTTTTCCTGCTTCTACACATATCTGGCTTGCTTCTTCTAGTGCCTCTCTAGGCATTGCCATTATGTTTTTGTCTAAAAGGGTGTTAAACCTCTTTTTTGCATAATAATTAAGCACTAGTTCTCTGTGTTTTTCTTCGTATTCAGGGGTTAATCCATAGTGTATAACCCTTGGCGGCAGGTCTTTGTATATTACTGCTATTTTGTTGCGCAGTTTTCCTTTAGGATAATTCTGGTACATGAACTCTTGGTATCCTAATCCTATTGCTATGTCTCCTTTATCCTTTTTTATTTTCTTTTCAGAATTATCTAATCCTTCATCTTCTTCATATTCTGATGCAGATGGCATTTCAACTAATGTGCGTCTCATCACAAGGTCAGGGTTAAGGGCGCGTAGGTTGTTAAAAATCTCGAGTACTTTCAAAGGTTCTTTTTTAAACAAATTCTGTATATAATTAGAAAACGGTAATTCATGATTTATATATGTTTCAAAAAAAGCAGGGTGGGAGTGCATCCTGTCAACCTCTGGGTTTTCCCATACCTCAGGGCTTTCCTGAATTATTCTCTTGGTTAGATTATCGTCTATTACTACTTTACCATACTTTGCCTCTTCAGTAGTCACTAATACCACGCCTGTTGAAGTCAAGCCCAGGCCTGCATGTTCTTTTCCGTCCTGGCTTGCATGCCACAGATACCTTGCAAGGTTAACATCGATTTTTTCAGGCTTTCTACGATATTTGTCTGAAAGAAACTCTGGTAATTGCCTGGTTTGATAGAAAGCTCTTTTTGAAAAACATCCTGTAGATAAGAGCACAAGTCCTTCTAGTCCTAGTTTTATAAAGTCTCTTCTTGTTATTGACATTTTCTTTTATGATAAGAGAAATAAGGCTTATTTAAAAAGTTTATTTTTGTTAGTATTTGTAAGTAGTAATAAATTAAGTTTTGTAAGATTTTTAGAGCATAGCAAAAAAAGAGTTAAAACTTTATTCCTGCCATCTCTTAAGTGTTGGAATTATTTTATTAGCCATTTCTCTTGCCTTATCCTCTGGCACACCCATTTTCTTGGCTATCTTTACATTCTTCTTTATCTTGTCTTCCATTGTAATGCCTTCATCAGTGAACCTTCCGTTCTTATAACAATAATGGCAGTACTCAGAATTCTTTTCACCGTCCAGTTCAGTACCAAAATCCTCCTCACTCTTCATAGGCATTCCACAGCTCTGACAGATAGGATTTTCCATAAGCTTCACCTCATAAGAAAAGAGATATGTAATCATTTATAAATATTAAGACACATCCCCTAACCTTAAGGTTTTAGTAAATTTTTTAAATATGCCTTTACCTCAGGCGAATATGAAACTAAAATACCTAACCCTAATCATAGTTCTTGCCACAGTTTTTGTTAGTAGCTGCACTCAAACAGTACCTAAATCAAATGAATCAACACAAGCATCATCTGAATCAACCCAAGAAAGAATAGAACAAAAGTTCTGTAACACTGCTGATGATTGTGTGCTACGGAGCTGCATAGGCTGTGTTAACAAGGAATGGGCTGAATTAGCCCCTCCTGAGCCTCCTTGTATGAGGTTTGGTAATTATACTGGGTGTGAATGCGTGGATAATAAGTGTGTTGAAATTTAAAAAAAACAAAAATTATATATATCCTTTTTTCCAGATAAAGGTTAAAGTAATCATTGGGGTGATACTATGGCAAAGGGAGGTTGTGAGATAAGTCCTTTTGTAGCGATTCCTGCGGTGCTAGGAGGCATTTTTCTAGTAATAGTGGTCTTGTTCATAATATTCACACCCAGTGGTGTAAGGACCTTGGCCTCTATTGTATGGGCTTTTACTGTGCTTGGGGTTGCTAGTGGTTTTTTTGCCTTTATGGGTAAGATAAGAAAGAAATAGATTTGTTCTTTTTTATTTTTTATTAAGATTCAGTGCACTGTAGTAGAATAATGTGAAAAACCTGTCTGCTCGCTTATAAGAAAGCTAAGCTTTGATTTTCCATAGTCATTCTCCACTCTGGCACTATATTTTTGCCCTCCAAAAGAACCAATCACTCCGTGTTCTCCTTTTGTAATAATTATTCCTTCTAAGCCATCTGTTTTTATTTCTCTTTTATTCTCTTCTTTAAAATACATCTCTGCGGCTTGTTCAACCAAATAAATTTTATCTTCATAAGGAAGAGGTCCGTATGCTTCTAAAAATATAAATCCCCACCTTGTGGGCAAGTATCTTTTCATATCATATAAATGAAGACATAACAAGTTTAAATATTTTACTATTAAATTATAGTAACACAAAATGGTTTTAACAGACTAACAAACTATTTATACCAGTAAAAACTCTTGTTTCTCATGGTAAAAAGAAAACACAAGCCAAAGCCTTTAAAACAGCGCAAAATTGCATTAGAACGTGTTGAAACCCTTTTTAAAGAGGCTGAGAAAGCCTTTAAGGATAATCCTAAGCTTAGTAATAAGTATGTTCATCTAGCAAGAAAGATTGCTATGAAGTACAAAGTTAAGATTAGATCTCCTCTTAAGAAGAGGTTTTGCAAGCACTGTTATAAATATATTAAGCCAGGAGTTAACTGCAGGGTTAGGCTTGGACAAAAGCAAGTCATATATTCTTGTCTTGAGTGTAAGAAGTTTATGAGGTTTGGGTATAAGAAAAAATATTTAACTACTTCTAAGTGATTACAAAATCGAAAGCTTTATAAATACTAAAATCTATATGTATATTCCAGACGAGAACCGTCGATAAAGGGGGATGATACACAATGGAACTAGACGAAATGGTCGAACTCCAAAAAGCAAAGCTGAATAAAGAAATAGATAGCTTTTTAAACACGCTCAATAGCTAGGGCTGAAAATGGATTCATTAAAGAAAATTGTAAGTAAATTAATGCCTTTTCTCTTAGTAGCTAACATGAGCTATACACTAATGAATCATACGCAGGAACCAGCACAACAAGTTACACAGAAACAAGAAACAAAAAAGCAACAAAAAAATAAAGTAGTGCAAATTACAGGAACATATTACCCTGTTTTTTATCAGAAAAAAGAGCTTATAGACCCAGAAACAAATGAAGTAGTGACAGACCCAAAAACAGGCAAACCAAAATACGAACCTGTTATTAACCCAAAAACAGGCCAAACCATTTATAAAATATCCCGCCTAGGTGAAAAAGCATACCTCATGCCTCTTGACAGTATAATTGAAATAACAATAAAACAAGGCGACCGACTCCATTATTATGAAAACACTGAGAACTGGAAGCCTGAAGAAAAACACCTTGCTTATGACCCTGAACTAAAAGAACTTAGAAAAGCAATATATATAATCCTTAATGGCAAAGACTTTGACCCTAAAAAAATAAAGGAGGGACAAATCATATACTTAATTGATCATGACAAGAATAAGTTGATAGTTCTTGATGAAGTAACTTATAGGATAATCCGAGGAATCCCTGATTTTTACAAAAACCCATTAGAAATAAATGAAGACCAAGCCTGCCTAGTGTTAGGAGAGAACAGATTGCCAGTTGGAAGAGTAAGAGGAAGGCTGCTTACAGTAGATGAAGCCTTGGAGATAATAAACAGTCCCAGAGAAAAAAAAGAGGAATCAACAACCTCGCCCTAAAGGACGAGGTGTGTTGGTACTAAAAAAGCATAGTCAAACATAAAGCGAGGTTGTTGGTTCTAAAAAAGGAAACCAATCCTTGATGTGAACAACGAGGTATGCTTTTTTAGTAATCACTAGAACAAAAGGTTAAGAAAAATGCTAGATGATATTGAAGACCAAGAACTCCTTGAAAAACTACACAAAGAAGAGGAAAAAGAAGACTTTAAGAGCGTTCTAAATAAAAAAAAGGTTAATAAGTGGGAGATGGATGAGGCTATGCTGGGTGAGAATCAAATATGAAATACATTGAAGCACCAACAGACTACCTAGGAAATAAAAAAAGCCTATTTCTAGCAGGAGGAATTACAGACTGTCCAGACTGGCAAGCTGAACTAACTTCTTTGTTAAAAAACGAAGATATTGTTCTTCTTAACCCCAGGAGAAAAAATTTTCCGATTCATGACCCTAATGCTACAAGAACACAAATCACATGGGAATACAATCATTTAAAAAAAGTAGAAGGGATTTCCTTTTGGTTTCCAAAAGAAACCCTTTGTCCTATTGTTCTTTTTGAATACGGAAAGTGGTTAGTTAAAGATAAACCTTTATTTGTAGGAGTTCATTCAGAGTATAAAAGAAGACAAGACATTGAAATTCAAACAGAGCTTGAAAAATCTGATCTTAAGATTGTATATGACCTAGACTCGCTTGCAAACCAAATCAAGCAATGGGCAAGATCTTAATTTTTTCTTTAAAATTTACAAAACAGTTAAAAAGGGTGTTTCTTCTCTATATCTACATGAGAGAAATAGCACGAGGCGCAGAGGCTGTACTTTATGAGCATAAAGATACTATTATAAAGCACAGACTAAAAAAGACTTACAGGCTTAAGGAATTGGATGATGAGCTTAGAAAGCAGAGGACAAGAAAAGAGGCTAGACTACTAGAAAAAATACCTATTCTTCACCCAGCACTTATTCATTCTGATAATAAGGAAAAGATTGTAATGCAAAAGATTAAGGGTGAGAAACTAAGAGAGGTGTTGGATAAAAAGCCTGAACTTGCAAAAAAAATTGGTGAGTTAGTAACAGAGATACATAATCACGAGATAATCCATGGAGACCTGACAACCAGTAATATGATTCTAAATAAGGAAGGAAAAATTGTGTTCATTGACTTTGGCCTAAGCTTTCACTCTCATAAGATAGAGGACAAGGCTGTTGATATTCACTTATTCAAACAAGCCCTTAACAGCAAGCACCACCAGGTCTATGATAAGGCTTTAAAAGCATTCTTAGAAGGATATAAAAAGGTTAATAAGTACCAAGAGATTCTTAAAAGACTAGGAAAGGTTGAGATGAGAGGGAGGTATAGAAAAGAATGAAAAAAATCATTTTATTTATTACATTACTATTCCTACTTTGCATCAGCCTAACTAGTGCAAAAACTTATCACATAACTCTCCTAACCATAGGAGAAATAGGTGATGACACTGTTGGAGGAACAGCAGATGCCTTTCTAGAGGTAAAACCAGGGAAAGGCAGAATCTTTCTTGACTCATTCCCACTAACCAAGATTGATACTCAGATAAGCACTCGTTATGCTAATAATATTGCCTGTGACCATCTTGACATGGATTGCTCAGGCTATGATTTCTTTTACACCATAAGAGCTGGCTCTACTATTGTTGGTGGTCCTAGTGCAAGCGCAGCCCTAACAGTGCTTACCATTGCTGCTCTTAAAAACTTGGAGTTAAGAGAGGATACTATTATGACAGGCACTATTAACTCTGGCGGAAGCATAGGACCTGTGGGTGGAATCGTGAAAAAGGCTATTGCTGCTGAAAAAGCTGGTTTTAAAAGAGTGCTTATTCCTATGTTCTCTTTTAATCTTGAAGAGAGAATAGAACAAAATAGGACTGTGAATGAGACGATTAATATCACCATTAACATCACGCCTCAAAATATATCTAATAGAACCGTGGGAAAGATAGAAAAAGAACTCGCCCTTGAAGATGTTAATCAAAGCATTGAAGTTATCAAGGTAAGTAATATTGAACAAGCCCTCACCTACTTCACAGACGAGTATGTTGAGGAAATAAAAGGAGAAATAGAGGTACCAAAGGAGTATACTGCTACTATGAAAGAAGTAGCTACTAATCTGTGCAACCGTGCTCTAAACCTGCATAAGAGAGTTACTCTTGTTGAAGAAAATGATATTAACAAATCAGAAATGTATATCAAAAATATTAACAAAGGCTTTGAGCAACAGGATTATTATTCTGCTGCTAGCTACGGCTTTACCCTGGGAGTTCTGCTCAGAAAAGCCAACCTCAAAGAGCTTGAAGAAAAACATCCTTCACGTATAGAAAAAATATACAATGTAACCAAAAAAGCTGTGGATGAATTCAACACCAATCTGGAAAATATTAATCTAACCACCTTGTCAGAGCTAGAAACCTATATCATTGTCAAGGAAAGGCTTATAGAAGCAGAGGAAAGCTTGACCAGGATTGCTAATAACATCTCTACTGGTGAGCTGGCCTATGCTATGGAGCGTTACTACAGTGCTGTTTACTGGTCTAACTTCTTTAAAATAAGAGGAAAAAGAGTAGACCTTGACAAGGAGTACTTAGGACAGGTTTGTTATAAGAAGCTCTCAGAAGCAGAGGAAAGGATTAATTATGCTAGTTTGTACATACCTCTTATCTTCCAAAGTTCCAGAAACACTATCAAGCAAGCCTATGCCTTTTCTCTTAAAGAAAATTATAAAATGTGCTTGTTTAAAGCCAGCTTTGCAAAGGCAGAGTCTAATCTTTTATTATCAAGTATTTCTGTTAGCAAGGAGCAAGTAGAAGAGCTTGCTGAGGAAAAGCTTAAGGCTGCTAAAAAGGTTATTCTAAAAGAGCAGACCAGAGATATATTTCCAATCCTAGGTTATAGTTATTATGAATATGCTACTTCTCTTAAAGAAAACAATGACCCGCTTTCAAGCCTTATCTTTGGAGAGTACTCCTTGGAGCTAAGCAATATTGAAATATATTTTCCAAAAAAAGGGTTCAAGCTGCCAAGGATTAACTACAATCTTATTCTGTTATTTATTAGTGCAATCATCCTTGGCTTGGCTATTGGTATTATTATTGGTGTGAGGAGTGTTTATACAAGGAAGAGAAAGATTAGGAAGATAAAGAAGAAGCGCAAAAAAAGATAATTCTTTCTTGAAAAAGTTGCTTCAGCTACCACGAATTTTTATCATGTAAATAAAACCCAAAGAAGACCTCAGATTGAGGTCTTCCCGGGAAAAAGAGGTGAGTTTAAAATTTAGTATAGCTTTTTATTAAAAATCTCGACTAAAAACCACCCTTCTTTTTTCTCCACTTTGGAATGGACATACTACTATATAAATTTTTCGTTAGAATACCATTACAGAATGGTGACAAAACAGTTAAATATTTAAAAGAATAGAAACATAAAGAGTAGAGCATGAGGAGAAGGGACTTCCTAAAAACCATTGGACTTGGAACTACTGGAGGAGTGCTAAATTTATATTTACCTAAAGATATCTTTACACAAGAACATTTTCAGCTTCCACCAACCCCTTCACTGCAAGGAACCTTCCAGAACATGGAATTACCTATTGAATTAGCTCCTCAGAAAAACTTCTGGAAAAGGATATACACAGAATTCGAGTATTCAGATGCGGTTTTCTATAACCCAGAGACTTTTCAAGTAGAAGATGTTTTAAAAGTTAATAAGAGAGACAAAAACATTACACCTAAACAAACCAGAGCACTACAAGAAAAGAAAATAGAATTAAAGAAAAAAAACGGAGAGGTAAGATTTGAAAGAGGCCAAGCAGACGATTTTAAGATAGGCTTTGAAAGAGCTGCTCCTTACTGGAATCACTGCAGAAGAGCATTTGCTAATAATGGTGTATCTGATGACAGGATTTACATAGGTTTTCTTGAAAGCTGCTTTTATACAGATGCTGTTTCTATAAAATATGCTGTAGGCGCATTCCAGTTCCTTAGAACCACAGGAGAAAAATTCTTAATGATAGACAAATCAAAATATGGACATGCTGTTGATGAGAGACTAGACCCAATCAAAGAAGCAGAAGCAACAGCCTTGTTATTAAGAGCGCTTTATGCCAGATATGGAAATGAATTCTTAGCAATGAATGCTTTTCATAGTGGAAAAGGCAACCTTGACAGAGCTCTTATCTTTGCTAATCATTACTCAAAACCTAGCAATGCTAGTAAAACATTTGCAGATATTGTACAGATTTTTCCAAAACTAACTCATCTTATAAGACCTGACAAAAAAAAGAGAAGGCAGAGTATAAGAGGAACCTATCAGTTCAAGTCCAGCCAGTACGTGCCTGGTTTTTTTGGAGTAAAAGAAGGAGTTCAAGAACACTTTAATTTCAACCTCCTAAAAAAAGAGCTAGGGTTTGACTCTATAGTTCTGAAATATAGCACAGATGTTAGGATAAGAATAATACCTACTACAAAGGACAAACTTGAACTCTCACTAGAAGACATAGTACAACTAAACCAAGGTCTTTTATACCCAAAAAAGGTTTACTTAGGAAAAAGGGCTTACTGGTTCTTTAGACAGTTCATGATAAAAGACCATATCAATAAGATAACGCCTAGAATGCCACCTGATTATGAGTTAAGACTTCCCCCGGGTAAAGGAAAAGAGTTTTTAGAAATCTTTGCACAGTACTTAGACAAAGAGGTATTTGTGAAAGAGCACAGAATAGGAGAATCCATTCAGCTAACAAAAGAGCAGAGAAAAGGAGACATATTATATGAAAGTATAGTAAAACTAAGAAGGAATAATAGAAGAGAAGAAGTAACCCTTGACATGCTCGAAGATGTAAAGAATGCTTATGAACAAGAATTAAAGTATAATCCAAATGATAGGTGGCTTATAAATTCATTAAAAGTAATAAATTATGATATTTCAGAGTTTAAAACAGAAAAAAAACAAAAATACCACGAGAAACTCGAGCAATACGAAGAAGAAATAGTAAAGTTCGTGGACAAAGTAAGAGAAGACCCGACAATACTGGATAATCCTACCTTATATAACAGGATGACGAGATAAAATTTACAATCAGAAACTTTCCGAAAAATCATCATATCATTTTATTAATAACATCACACCTTATTTGGGGGATGGATTTGAAAAAACTAATAACAACAGTAGGCCTAATAGTTGCACTAGCAGGAGGCACTCTATTACAAAAAGCATGCTACCCATCAGTATTACCTTATCCTAGAGAAAATGGTACTATAGAAGTTTTATTCTCGCAAACAGATAACTGCAGTGATAGGCTTGAAGATTTACTAAGCAATGCCCAGGGAATAAAAACCGCGCTTTATGACCTTGATTATGAAAAAGTGATAGACTTACTAAATCAGAAAAGTGCTGATCTCTTGATAGACGAAGATAATTATTTTGGCATGGGCCAAGAAATAAAGGGAAGTGGCTTAATGCATAACAAGTTCTGGATTTTTTATGATATAAACGGAACAGACTACATAGCAACAGGTTCTTTGAATCCGACCAAAAGAGGATTTTTAATGAATGATAATAACCTGGTAATCATAAGCTCAAAATACCTGAAAGCAAACTATGAGGATGAGTTTAATGAACTACAAAGTAAAGGCAAGGACTTACCAACAATTTATCAAAAAATCATATTCAATAACAACCTGCTTGAAAATTATTTTTGCCCTGATGATAATTGCGAAGAAAAAGTACTTGTAACTCTAAAAAAAGCAAGGAATAGCATCTATTTTATGGACTTCAGTTTTACCTCAGACCCTATAGGAGATTACCTGATTTCAGAAAAAGATAAACTTGACATTAAAGGAGTTTTTGAAGAGCAACAAGCTAAGAGCCAGAAAAGCTACACAGAGTACTATAAAATGCTTGATAATAATATGAATGTAAGATTTGATGGAAATAAATATAATATGCACCATAAAGTATTCATAATTGATAATCAAACAGTTATCACAGGCAGTTATAACCCTACCAAAGGTGGTAATGAAAGGAATGATGAAAATATATTAATTATTCATGACAAAAGGATTGCAAAGGAATTCTTAAAAGAATTTGAAAGAGTGTGGGAGTTAGCAAAAACAAATTATTTAAACTAATTCTAACTTTATCTTAGCAACAATGAGTGTTGAGTGGTTTAAGAATGCTATAATCTATCATATAATTATTGACAGGTTTGCTGGTTTTAAGTCAAAGGAGTGGAACAAGCCTGAATTTATGGGAGGAACTATTAAAGGGATAATAGAAAAACTTCCTTATCTCAAAGAACTAGGCATTAATACAATATGGATTTCTCCTTTTTACAAGACAAGTGCTTATCATGGTTATCATATAACAAATTTCTATGAGGTAGACCCACACTTTGGAACTCTGAATGATATAAAAGAACTAATTATTAAGGTGCATAAGCTTAAAATGAAGATTATAACAGGCTTTGTTCCTAATCACTGCTCTCACAAGCACCCCTTCTTTTCAGAAGCTCAGAAGGATAAAAACAGTGAGTATTACAATTGGTTCTTTTTTAAAAAATGGCCTGATGATTATATGTGTTTTTTAAGTTACAAAGAGATTCCCAAGATTAACCTAGATTATCTTCCTGCAAGAGACCATATCGTTGGTGTAGCAAAGTACTGGTTAAGCCTAGGCTTTGACGGTTTTAGACTTGACCATGTTATTGGCCCAACTCATAAGTTCTGGAAACACTTTAAAAAAGAGATTAAAAAGGATTTTCCAAATGCTGTGCTCATAGGAGAGGCTTGGATGATGGGAATTAAGTGGAAGGAGTTAAGAACAATTAATGTGAAGAATAAATATTTGAAATGGTTGTTAGGCACTAGCTCAGATGGCCTTTTAAAAGAGTATAAAGGAGAGCTTGATGGTGTTCTTGACTTCAAGTTCCAGGAATTAGTAAGGGTTATGATTGCAAAACAAGGAGTTCCTCAAACAAAAAAACTCTTGCAAAAACTAAAAAAACACTTTGCCAAATATCCTGACAATTATTTTTTACCAACCTTTCTGGACAATCATGATATGAACCGCTTTTTATATGAGTATAATAATGACAAGGAGAAACTCAAACAAGCAGCAAGAATCCAGTACTCAACAAATCAACCAATCATAATTTATTATGGAACAGAGGTTGGGGTGACACAGCATAAGTCAATTCAAGAAATAGGTGCAAATGGGGACTTACAAGCAAGGCAGCCCATGAAATGGGAAAATCAAGATAATGAGTTATTAGAATTCTATAAAGAGTTAAATAAAAAAAGAAACTTAAGAAAGGTTTATATAAGTAATTGAATTCCTGATTTTCATGGATTTAGAATTTGTTAAGAAATTAGATACATTAGATTTAATTAAGTTTGATACATTAGACTTGAGTATGCTTGTTGGAAAAACCATAAAGAATATG
Source organism: Euryarchaeota archaeon SM23-78 (assembly GCA_001595785.1). Lineage (GTDB taxonomy): Archaea > Nanobdellota > Nanobdellia > Woesearchaeales > SM23-78 > SM23-78. The sequence continues at coordinate 12,509 of LSSJ01000015.1, read as the reverse complement.
CAAATAAATTTCTTTAATCCTTGCATCTCCCCAGGTCCTCAGATTCTTTTTCAGTATACAGATAACACTTCGCTTATTATTGGAGGCTCAGGAGTTGCACCACCACATCATGAATTAGAAGATGCATTGGATAAACTAGTAATAAAAGATGTAAAAAAATACATTCTCTCTCAAATACCACAAGAAGATAGAGGAGAGCTTTCTTTATTATATTATAATGGCAAAGAATATTACTGGAAGGTTCTACAAGAAGGAGATGAACCTCCTTATCCTCAAACTTTTCCTAAGTGTTAAGTTAATTCATAATCTTCCTTACCCAACCCCAGCTTCTCTGCTTGTTTTATCTGCAGATAAGGATCGTGGTGATGGGTTTCTAAGAAAACATCTCTGCCTTCTTGTTTTTTTACCAAATCAGTGCTTGCCTTTTCAACAGCAACCAAGTTATCACTCATAAAAATGCCAACATCCTTTGCAATTATTTTTCCAGGATTACTAAAACAATCACAGTTCTTTGTAATACTCCTAACATCATTAACATAAAAAACAGGTTTATCATCAAACTTTTTTAGAATACCACTTGCTGCTTCTGTCATCAAAGCATCAAAGCTTGCCTTGCTTTTTATTGCATTGCTAGGACAATTATAAACACAGGTAGTACAAGCCCAGCAGCTATTCTTATTAATAACAGCTTTGTCTTTTACTTTGATAGCACTATACTCACATACCTCTTCGCAAGTACCACAAGCAGTGCACTCATCACTAACAACAGGAATCCCAACAGTGTGCTGGTCTTTTTTTGACTTTGGAGAAACGCACCCCATTGCAATGTTCTTTATAGCCCCACCCATGCCAGAAGCAGGGTGGCCTTTGAAATGAGTTAATACTAAGAATGCGTCTGCTCCTAGTAACTCCTTAGAAACCTCTAAGTCCAAGTTCTTTGTCTTTACACCAACATAATCATCAGAGATAATAACAGGACAACCAATACTTTCTTTTGTAAATCCATGCTTAACAGCTGTTTTTTCATAAACCTGTTTGCTCTCTCTTGCACCAGGGTAAGTTACGGGTGTGTCAAATAAGAATGGTTCGCAACCTAACTTATTAAGAACCTTAATCGTTCGCTTCGCGAGAGTCGGATTAAACATTCCTTTATCTTCTCCCATATGCAACTTAACAGCAACCTTCATTCCTTTCTTAAACTTGTTTTTTAGTTCTTGCTCTAGAATCTGCTCATACTTATCTGATTCAGCAACCTTTAAGTAATATACTTTACTCATATTTTATTAATCCACTCTAAAAATATTTTCTTAATTTGGTTTAAATGTCTTTTGTTTACAAAAGTGTGTGGTGCTCCTTTTATAATATGCATCTCTTTTTTTCTAGGTATTTTATCAAATAACATTTTCTGAAACTTAGGACGCTCCCACACATCCTTTTGCCCAACAATCATAAGAACAGGCATTTTAAGCCTGTGAACTTTTTCCAGAGACTCATGTTTTGAAAGGTCATCCATAAAATCCCATTTAAGTCTTTTAATCATGCCAGTCCTTATGGCGCTTTTAATATTTTTCCAGCCATTTTTTTTCCAATCCTTAAGTTCTTTTTTTGAGAACCTTTGCTCTAATAATTTTCTTGATATTGCTGTTGATATTGGAGCCAAAGCCTTTACCTCTGCAGGATGATTTTCAGCGTAAAGAGTAACACATAAGCCTCCTAAGCTATGACCTACAAGACAGAAAGGCTTCATAAACCATATCTGAGTTTTAGCCCAGTTAATAACATCAACCAAGTCCTCATAGTAATTAGTAGTAGTGGCATCCTTATAATTCCCATCACTCTCACCAAAAGCATTAGTAGTGTCAAATCTAACCACAGAATAATCCTTATCCTTAAAAGCCTGTGCAAAGGTTTTGATATGCTTCTCTTCCTTAAAACCTCCAAGGCCGTGCATAACAAAAGCCAAACCCTTAGCCTTTTTTATTAATTCAACTAAAACAACAATGTTCTGCCCTTTCCTGTTTTTAATTGTGGTTTTCATTTCTTTAACCTACTCTTCACAGCCCCCCATATTAAAGGCAATGCAATCGTAACATCACATATAACATCTGTAAATCTTGCTTTCTCATGAAGCTTGCCCCAGCTAATACCCTCTCTTAGCTCTGCTCCGCTGCTGCCTCCTGGCTCAGGTCTATCCATGGTTAATTGTACTCCATAGCTGGCTCCTTTGCTGAACTGCAAGGCTTGTTGAATATAATTCTTAGGAACCCCTCCTCCAAGATAGATAAAGCCTGTTTTCTTAGCAGTCCAAGCAATATCAAGCATATCTTTTAAGTCATCAAATACCTGCACATCAACCTTTTTGTGCTTTGCAAGCTGCCCCCACACCATTAAGCCAATGCCAGAATCAGCAATTGCAGGGCAAAAAAGGTTTATTTTTTTCTCATAACAGGTTCTTAGAATTGAAGGCTTATCTTTTGGAACCAGGCTTCCTAATTTATAAAGGAATTCTTTAATACTCATTTTCTCCCCAAAAAGCTTGTCAAAGCTTTTTGCAAAAAAATTTTCTAACCCTTCATACACCTCATTAGGCATAAAAGAGTCATACATCCTGTCAATACCCTTCTTGTGAAGAAGAGCATCATCAACCCTTGCACTGCCCTTGTAATGATGATACCCAAGAGTTTCTACTAAGTCATGGGTGAGCATTGCTCCTGTTGTCACAAAGACTTTTACTCTTCCAGTGCTAAGAACATCTATTAATATACTCCTCATACCTCCTGGTATAAGAGCACCAGCAGCTCCAAGGAAGATGGTGCACTCCTTATCCTTGAACATATCAGTGATTATATCAGCTGCACGCGAGATACGACCAGCACCCATAACGCCAGCCCTGCCCATGGATTTAACAAGTTCATCAGCAGAAATGCCGGCTTTGAGCTTGAACTGCTCTACCTTGTCTAAATCAAGGAATTTGTTGTTCATACGCAGATGGGATTAGTAGGGGTTTATAAAAATTATTATTGAGAGAATAATTGAAATATTAAAAAAAGAAAAAAAATTTATCTAATGCTTTTAATTTGGCTCTCTAAATCATATATGCCTTTGAGTGCATCTTTGGCGAGTATCTTTTTTTCTCTTGCGGTTTCTATAGAGTGCTTAAACTGTGCATCTCTTATTTCAGATTCGCCGTCATTAAACTGCCTGTTATAACGCACTGCATTCTCTAGCTCTGATTTAGCCATGCTGTCAGCAAGTTCTGCATTATGCATTGTATCTCTTAGGTATGCCAAACACTCTGTCTTTGTTTTGTTGGCTCCGTTATATGCACCGCTTATATAACCAACAGCGAGTAAAGCTGCTGCTGAGGCCACATAGATTGCTGATTTAATTTTTTTTAGTCTCATTTTTTCACCTCTTTTTTATATTTTATCTACCATTCTGTTCTGTATGGAATCCAGTCTTCCACACTAATAGTCACGTTTTTTCCAAATTTGAGCAAATATCTCGAAGCTCTATTATTAGAGCTAAAACCTAAATACTTCACAGGAGGATCATTACGGTCCTCGAAGTGCTTAGTTCCTGCGCCTATTATATATTGCCAACTATCTTGCGTTGAAATAACTACATCATTCATTTGGGCCTCTTTCATAAATAAACCATCTTTAGGCCATCTCAGAATTCTTATTTCATATTGCTCTTCTGGCTTTGTTGCTCTTCCTAAGCTAAAGGCTCCTATCAGGCTTGCTCCTGCTAGCAAGGCAACAAGGGTTTTTTTCATTTTTTTCTTTCGCTTTTGTTTTTTTATTTGGTCATTCATAATATCATCCCCTAATAACTACTCCGCAGTAGGTGCTTGGAATATATAAAACTTTCTATTAATTTTTTTCACAAAAGCAAAATATTTATATAATATATTGAAATAGATAGATATATGAACCTAGATGTGCTTGATAAGAAAATCCTGTATGAGCTAGAATACGACTCCTCCCAGCCAGTTTCTTCAATAGCAAAAAAGCTAAAAAGATCAAAAGAGCTAGTAAGCTTTCGAATACATCGCTTAGAAAAAGAGAATATACTGCTGGGCTGCAGCGCAATAGTGGACATGGCCAAACTAGGCTATTTCACCTTTAGAATATATTTTCGCTGGCAGAACATGACGGCTGAGCAAAAACAGCAATTCTATGATGAGATAAAAGAAAAAAAGAATGTATGGACAACCACAGTTCTTCATGGCAAATGGGATTTTGCATTTTTCATCGGTGTAAAATCAGATCATTATATTGAATCATTTCATAAAATATGGAATGAAATACTGCTGAAATATAAAAAAAATATTGCTGCAAGTAAAATTGCAATCTATGCGCCAGTACACAACTTTAACAAAAGATTCTTTATTGACTTTGATATGCCCATAAACACAATTGAACGTATTTATGGAGAAGGCCCTCCCGTAGATTTTGATGAAGTGGATGAAAAGATTATTAATGCGTATGCAGGCAATGTAAGAGTGCCATACACCAAGATTGCTGAACAACTCAAAATCACTTCTGAAACAGTAAGACAAAGAATAAAAAAACTTGAAAAGAAAAAAATCATTACTGGATATAAAATTAATTTAAACCTGCCAAAAATAGGCTTTCAAGGATATAGAGTTGATTTTCTGCTGGATTCAGTATCAAGAAACCCTGAAATCTTTGAATATCTTAAGCAACACAAGTACTTCTACCAAATAAACCGCTCAATAGGAGGGGCTGATTTTGAGACAGAAATAGTTGTTAAAAGCCTAAGCCATCTCTTAGAAATCTTAGAAGAAGTGGTAAAAAGATTCAGTGATGTTATTAAAGCTTATGAGTACTTCGGATACTCAGAGTTCCCAAAACTATCCATGGTGCCTGATTAAAAATATTGGCTTGGTACAAAAGATAATAACATTTATATAACAATAGTTTCAATATAATTAGAAGCCTACAATAATAATTTATATATGAAAGGTTTACCTAAAAGAGGTGATGTAAATGAATAAAAACATAAAACTAATATTTGGATTCTTGATTATTGCACTTCTTGTTATGAGTGCATGCACAACGCCAGATGTTTCTCCTGACCAACCAGAAGAGCCTGATCAGCCCACAGAAAACCTTACTGATCAGCCAGAGCAGCCAGACGAACCAATCACAGGAAACCTTAATATTGAACCAATTCTTCTCTCTGGTATTGACACTGAGCAGCTATCACTTACTAAACACTACAATTTAGAAGCATTAGAAGTGGAATTAAAAACTTCCCAGTATGAACTGCCTTTAAAAACATCTGAGATAGACAATTATATTGATTTTTCTTCAAAGATAAGCCTGGCCTCAAGGGCATTAAGTCTTTTGGAAAAAAACGGTTTTGTTATCATTAAGAACCCTTTTAATGGAAAAGAAGAGATGATTACTAACCCTTATAAAACCTTGGAATACAGAGAGATTCCTATTTTCATAACAACAGAATCTTTGCTTCATCTTTATCATATACAGTTTGATGAGACTCTAAGGCAGATAGAAGAAAAGGAGTTCTTTGACGCTATCTGGGAGATTGACAAGGCCTTAATGGACAAATCAGTTGAGCATTACAATAGTGCTTCTGGAGACCTAAAAGAGGCTGCCAAGAATAATGTTGCTTATTTTGCAGTTGCCTTGAGTCTGCTTCAGCCTAAAGATGACCAGGTCATGGAGGAATGTGATGAGCAGGACTGGGAGTGCATGATGCAAGACTCTACTGCCTTTTTTTCAGAAGAAGAACAAAGAAGATATACCTTTAAAATGCCTTCATTTGTAAAAAATGAGGTTGAAAAAGAGCTTGAACTCATAGAAAAACATGAGGGTTTCTCGGTTTCCCCAATTTTCAATTACAAAGAGGACTACTCCCAGTATGTTCCAAGAGGGCATTATACTAGAAGTGAAAAATTAAAAAATTATTTTAAAGCCTTTATGTGGCATGGCAGGATTTCTATGCTGTTAAAAAAGGATTTAATTCAGGCTTCTGATTCTGAAAGACAAGCCAAAATCCAGACCATGAGTGCAACCCTGATAGCATCAGAATTTGCAGAGAATAAAGAAGTCAAAGACCAATGGGACAGAATCTATTCAGTCACAGCCTTTTATGTAGGCTTGTCAGATGATTTAGGGCCTTATGAATACTTAGAAGCCATGAGCAGTGTTTTTGGAGACAGTTTTGACCCTAATGACTTGAATGATAATACACTAGGACAACTAAAAGCAAAACTAGCAGAATTCGAAGCCCCAAAGATTTATGGCGGAACAGGAGAATGCGAAGTTGAACCTCCATTTACCCCTGAACAAGCAGATAAATGCCTGGAAAAAACAAAGGGATTCAGGTTAATGGGGCAGAGATTCATACCTGACTCTTACATGTTCTCCAACCTGGTATTTGGAAAAGTCACAACATATTTAGGAGAAGATTGTGATGACACTTTCACCTGCGGATTCATCCCTAACTTTGGAAATGGCAGGGTTTTCCCAAGAGGACTAGATGCCATGGCACTGCTGGGCTCAAACAGAGCAAAGGAATTAATTGTAGAATTAGGAGAAGACCAATATGAAAAGTATGACGAAAAATTTGCTGAACTAGAAGAAGAGTTCAACGGTTTCAGTGTTGAGGAATGGAATAAGAATCTTTACTGGGCATGGCTTTATTCACTTAAACCTCTGCTAAAAGAGTATGACAGTGGCTACCCTACCTTTATGCAGACACAAGCATGGCAGGACAAGGCATTGACAACAGCCCTGGCTTCCTGGGCAGAGCTGAGACATGATACAATCCTATATGCAAAGCAAAGCTATACCATGGCTGCAGCATCAGCAGGCCCTATGAAACAAAGGGTGGTTGGCTATGTAGAGCCAGTTCCTGAGTTTTACAATAGATTATTGGCTTTAACCAGGATGACTATTAAAGGCCTTGATGAAATGGAAGCACTGGACAGTGTATCAAAAGCCAGGCTGGAGAGGCTGGAGGAAGTTCTGGAAAGATTATTAGAAATCTCTAAGAATGAGTTAGAGAACAAGGAGCTGACCCAAGAAGACTATGACTTTATTGAAAGCTTTGGCGGACAACTAAACGGTGTAATTGCTGATGTTGAGGACAAAGCCAAGAAAACCACAATAATTGCAGATGTGCACACAGACCAGAACTCAGGGCAGGTCTTAGAAGAAGGAGTCGGCTACGTGGATATGATTGTGGTGGCTTACAAGGTGCCTGATGGAAGAATATTAATCGGTGCAGGGCCAGTGATGAGCTACTATGAGTTTAAGCAACCCATGAGTGATAGGCTTACAGATGAAAAGTGGAGAGATATGCTTCAGAGCAACCCTCCTGAAAGGCCTGAATGGGCAGACTCTTTTATTTCTTAAATTTTTTATTTATTATTTTTTATTATAAAAACAGCAACCTTTTTAAACCCTTTATTCTTTCTTGAAAAAAGAATATTAAAAGAAAATCCGCGAGGTGCATTACCATGACTGTTATTGGTTTTAGCTTTACCAAGATGCTTATTGAGAAGAAGAACCCTGTTAAGGGCAAGGTTAGTATTAATAATAATGTTGGCATAAAAAACCTTGAAGAGACCAAGCTTAACATTAACACTAATCGTAAGGCTTTGAAGCTTGACTTTGAGTTTTCCTCAACTTATGAGCCTAACATTGCAAAGATACTCTTAACAGGAGAAGTAATCTATCTGATTGACAAGGACAAGGCTGCTGATGTTGTTAAGAACTGGAAGAAGAACAAGAAAATAGAAAAGGATATGATGACTCAAATCCTTAACAATGTACTAGCCAAGTGCAATGTGCAAGCCTTAATACTAAGCAAGGACATGAATCTCCCGCCACCCATACCCTTACCCAAGGTTGGTGGTGAGAAGAAGTAAGAGCAGGGATTTCTTCTTTTTATTTTTAATACAAAAATATATAAATAAAACCCTATTTCGCATAGAAGAGAAAAATGCCTAAGGATATAAGATTAAAGGTTGCAGAGGCAATCCAAGAAGACGTGAACAAAGGTATTGTTAGGATAGATACTGGTTTCTTAAAGCAAATAGATGTTAGACCGGGAAGTATTGTTGAGATTAAAGGAGAGAAAACCACTGTGGGCATTGCTGACAGAGCCTTACCAGGTGATATGAGCTTGAATATTATAAGAACAGACCCTCTAATTAGAAGGAATGCAAAAACAAGTATTGGTGACTTTGTGAGTGTTAAGAAAGCTGATGTTAAGGAAGCCAAAGCTGTAACCATTGCTCCTGCAAGAGAAGGCATAATGATAAGGGCTAATCCCCAGATTTTCAAGCAAGGCCTTTTAGGAAGAGCTGTTATGAAAGGAGACTTGGTATCCCTTGGAGGTACTCAGAGAAGAAAGAACACCATGATTGGTCATCCCTTTTTTGATGAGATGTTCAGCATGCTTAATGAAACCACAACTGGTTTTGGTCTTGGAGACCTTAAGTTTGTGGTTGTTTCTTGTGAGCCAAAACAAGCAGTGCTTATAACTGAGAACACCCAGGTTACTTTTAATCCTAAAGCTGTTGAAATAACAGAGGAAAAAGCCATTGATGTGACTTATGAAGATATTGGTGGTTTGGATGAGGAGCTTAAAAAGGTTAGGGAAATGATAGAACTCCCATTAAAACATCCAGAGATTTTTGAAAGACTAGGGATAGAGGCTCCTAAAGGGGTGCTTCTTCACGGGCCTCCTGGCACAGGAAAAACCTTGCTAGCAAAAGCAGTGGCCAATGAGACCAATGCTAACTTTATACTAATTAATGGTCCTGAAATTATGAGCAAGTACTATGGTCAGTCAGAGGAGAATCTGAGAAAGCGCTTTGAAGAAGCAGAAAAGAATGCTCCTTCAATCATTTTTATCGATGAGATTGATGCTATTGCTTCTAAAAGAGAAGAAACCAAGGGAGAGGTTGAGAAAAGAGTGGTAGCCCAACTCCTAGCAATAATGGATGGCTTGCAAGCCAGAGGCAAAGTGATTGTTATTGCTGCTACTAATATCCCTAATGTAGTGGATCCCGCGCTTAGAAGACCTGGCAGGTTTGATAGAGAGATAGAGATTAATGTGCCTAATGAAAGAGGAAGATTCACAATTCTAAAAATTCACACCAGGAACATGCCCCTGGACAAGAGCGTTGGTTTGAAAAGAATGGCAGAGATTACGCATGGCTTTGTAGGAGCAGACCTTGCAAGCCTTGCAAGAGAAGCAGCCATGACAGTACTAAGAAGAGTTGTAGGTGATACTAAATTAAAAGAAGATGAGCCCATTCCCCAGGAAATCCTTGAGAAACTCATACTAAAACAATCTGATTTTAGAGAAGCCTTGAAGGTGGTTAGGCCTAGTGCTCTTAGAGAGGTATTAATAGAGTTACCTAATGTAAAGTGGGAGGATATTGGTGGCTTGCAAGATGTTAAGCAGGAACTAATAGAGGCTGTTGAGTGGCCTTTAAAACAAAAAGCTGATTTCAAGAGAATGGGAGTAAAACCCCCAAAAGGAGTCTTGCTCTACGGTGCTCCTGGAACAGGCAAAACCTTGCTGGCAAAGGCTGTTGCTAATGAGTCAGAAGCTAATTTCATACTTGTAAAAGGACCTGAACTCTTAAGCAAATGGGTGGGTGAGAGTGAGAAAGCTGTGAGAAAGGTGTTTGAAAAAGCAAGACAAACCAGTCCAACAATTATATTTTTTGATGAAATAGATGCTATTGCTCCTAGAAGAGGACTTACAGGAGAAGACCATCATGTTACTGAGAGAGTGGTTAACCAGTTGCTCACAGAAATGGATGGCTTAGAAGACATAGGTGACATTGTAGTCATAGGAGCAACTAACAGACCAGACATGCTCGACACATCATTGCTCAGACCTGGCAGGTTTGATAGGATTATATTAACGCCAGTACCTGATAAAAAAACACGCTTAGAAATATTTAAAATCCATACTAAAGGAATGCCTTTAGACTTTAGTTCTATAGATAAAGAAGATAGAAAACGATTGAAAAGATCACCTAGTAAAGCTATAAAGAAAATGGCAGGAGATGAAGCTATTACTGAAAAAGATCTTCAAAAAGAAGACAAACTAGAACCTAAAAATGAAGCTGAATTATTCTTAGTTCCTTTAGTAGAAAAAACAGACGGCTACGTAGGAGCAGATATTGCTAGTATTGCAAGAGAAGCAGCCATCTTTGCATTAAGAGAAGACATGAAAGCAAAAACTATCAAAATGAAGCACTTTGAAAAAGCCCTTGATAAAGTCAAACCTTCAACTACCAAGGATGTTGCAGAGGCTTACAAAGACCTAGAAAAGATGTTCAGGGCTGCGCGTGGCAAAGAGATGAAGGATGATATGCCTAGTTATTTGGGTTGAATAAGATAAAACCACCCTGTTTTTCTTTTTAACAACAAACTTTATATATTAAACTACCTTTCATATAAGGTATGTGGTATTTGAAGTATAAATTTATTCATAAGGATTGTATTTATGCTCCTAAGCTTAGAGAGTATAATCTTTCAGTGTTCTTTTTTCCTTTAAGCCATTATAAAGAAGGTAACTTTGTTTTTACTAATTCAATTCAGCAGGTTGTTGGTGAAAAAAAGAATATAAAAAAATATGTTACCTATCTTGAGAAGCATCCTAAAATTGTTAAGATTGATGTTTATGATAATATTATTTTTACCCTGGCAAAGCATAAGACAGATCTTAAGATGTATGAAACAGTTTATAATCCTGCTCTTATTTTTGTTGCTCCTGGTTATCAGGACAAAGAAGGCTTTGAGGTTTGGGAGGTTGCTTGCTGGGAAAGAAAGCCTTTGGAAAACATGATTTTTGTTTTAAAGAATAACAAGACAACAATCCATTTTGAAATTCTTAAGTTGGTTGAAAAAAGGCTTAATGATGTTTTTGTTATGAAACTTCTTCCAAAGCTTGCACCTAAGCAACAAGAGGCTTTAAGGCTTGCTTATAAAATGGGTTATTACAAGTTTCCTAGGAAGGTTGATTTAGATAAACTTGCAAAAATAGCCAAGGTTTCTAAGCCCACTTTTAGGGAGAATCTTCGAAAAGCAGAGGCCAAGCTCATGCCTTATCTGATTTCTGAATGAGTACCTTATATAGAAGGGTAAAATTAAATATGGGTGTTTGTTATTATTAAACAGTAATAACTTATAAAGGTGATAAAATGAAATCACTAAAAGAAATAATCACAAAAGAAGAGTTTGAACGATTCGGAGAGGTAAGTAATGTAAAAGAAAATTTTGCTGGCAGTGAATCAGTCATAATTTATATTGATTTAGGCAAGATTACTCATTTAACTGATAAAGGATATGATGTTATGGTACTTACATACGCAGAAATAGAAGTTAAAAAAGTAAATTCTTTTTTTGGCCACTATGAGTTAAAAAGCAAATTACCTTACGTTGGCAGTGCAATAGTAAGAAGAACAGCTAACCAGCTTATCAACAAACACGAAGATGACCGTTTAAGACACATAAGAAAAAAAATATATACAAAACCGATAAGAGAAATAACATATAAAGAAACTATAACAGGAGAAAAAGATACAAGAGGATTGGTAATACTACTACGCGAACACGAAAAAGGCATGGTATATGATAGTATATATGCGTCTTGCAGAGAAGAAGAGAAAATAAAAGATGCTATTAACAAAACAATACGTTTACATAAAGAATTATATGGTTTATTAAAAGATCCAAAAGTAGAAAATCTAATAAAAAAAGAAAAAGAAATTAAAGAGAGAAATAATGAGGAATATATTTTATTTCCCAAAAAAAGTAAGAAAAAAATTGATTCTCTAATTAAGACTTTAGAACAATACCTAACCTAACAACAAACTTTATATAATAAGACAATTATACTTACCCCCAGACTTAAAGGGTTAACCAATAGGGGTGAAGTTGCAATGGGAAAGAAAAGCAAGATTATTCTTGGAGTGGCAGCTGCAGCAGCCGCAACTGCCGCACTAATAGCAGCAGCTAAAAAGATGCACGAGAAGGGCTATGATAAGAAAGCTGTTAAGATGTTGAAAGAATACTCAAAGAAGCTGAAAACAGAGGCTGTTAAGCTTGAGAGGACTGCCAGGAAGCAATTCAAGGCAGCGAGCAGAACTGCCACAAGGGCTGCAAAACAAGCCACTAGGGCAGCGAAAAAGGCAACCAGAGCAACCAAAAGGGTTGCAAAAAAGATTACTAAAAAGAAAGCTCCTAAAAAAGCAGCTCCTAAGAAGAGAACTGCAAAAAAGAGAACCACAAAAAAGAGAACAACTAAAAAGAAAAAATAGAGGAGCAGAAAGGCTTAGGAACCAAAATGTTCAAACAAGGAGAAATGGTAGAGATTGGTACAAGCACCCAGATATTTAAGGGTGTGTTTATCAAGGAAGAAAAGGATTTCTTAGTCTTAAAGCTGAGTAACGGCTACAACATTGGGGTTGCTAAAAGGAATAT
>LSSJ01000014.1 GCA_001595785.1 Euryarchaeota archaeon SM23-78 | reverse complement strand
CCTTTCCTCTTAATATTATTTTCAAGACTTGCTATTAACCAAGTTATATTCTCATTAACCCAAATAATAATCCCAATACTCACAATAATCCTTGCAATCCTTGTAGGCATGGAGTTTCCTTTAGCTGGAAAGCTTTATTTTAAGAAACTGGCAGGAACAGCAGGCACTCTTTATGCTTCTGACCTTATTGGTGCCTGCCTTGGAGCCTTGCTTGTCAGTGCCCTTCTTATTCCACTGCTAGGACTAATAGGTGTGTGCATAGTTATTAGTGTGCTTAACCTTATTAGTGGCTTGGTTGTGTGGAGAAAAACAGGTTAGAAGAAATTATCTTCGGTTTTTATGTTCATACATTCTTTCATCTGCTTGGCGCACCATTTCATGAATTGGAGGTGAGTCTTTTGGGTTGTAGTGCAGAAGACCTATACTTATTGATAACTGGTAAAGGCGTTTATGTTTTTCAGTATATTCTTTTAGGTTTTGTTGTAAACGTGTAGTAATTATTTTTTCTGTAAGTGCTTCTTTTTCTATCCCAAACCCTACAAACTCATCTCCGTGTAGACGGGCAAGTATGTCTGATTTACGAAAGGTTTTTTTTAGAACCTCAGAAGCATCTTTTATTGCTTGATCTCCTGTAGCATGATCATAGGTATCATTGATTTCTTTAAATCTGTCTAGGTCTGCATAGAACACAAACACTCTTTGCTCTGCTCTATAAGCTATTTCCAACTCTTTTTCAGCCATGCTTATAAATCCTGTTTTGCTGTATAGACCTGTAAGTTCATCTTTTAATACTAGGTTATTTAGTTCCTCTATTTTTTTATTTTTGTTCAGAAGTTCTTTTTCTAGCTCTTTTATTCTTTTTTCTAGTTCTTCTTGTGTTGGTTTTTTACTCATTATAAAATCCCCTTGTTGCGTTAATAAGTGGACATCCTCTTATAAATATTTCGATTTATTAATGACTTTATAGTAGTACCAAAGACGCGGTGTTTTATTCAGAAACATTTAAAAACACTTTTAACAAAGACTTAATCTAATTGGGGTGGGTGAGTGGCTAAGCATAAAAAAACCAAGGTTGAGAAGGTTCTCTACAAGAAAATCTCTCGAAGAGAATTCATTAAAAAAGCAGCTATTGGAGTAGGTGCTGTATGTGTGGGTGCTTATGCTATCAGTCAGTTACTAAAGAGCCCTGTGGAGAGCAGGACTTTTAGTAATGATGCACCAGCAGAGCTATGGAAATGGTCAAAAGAAGCCTATCATTATACTTCTCTTGGAGCTAATGTTCAGTGCAATGTATGCCCTAACCAGTGCTTTCTTGAATACAATGCCAGAAGTGTGTGCAGAGTAAAGGTTAACAAGCAAGGAAAACTCTACACCCTTGCTTATGGCAATCCTTGTGCAGTACACATAGACCCAATAGAGAAAAAACCACTCTATCATTTTCTACCTTCAACCACTGCTTTTAGCATAGCAACAGCTGGATGCACCTTTAGATGCCTTAATTGTCAGAACTGGCAGATAAGCCAAGCCAAACCAGAGGAAACCAAAAACTATGACTTGATGCCTGAGCAAGTAGTAGAAAGAGCAGCAAGTAGTGGCTGCAAATCAATAGCTTATACTTATTCAGAGCCCACAGCTTTTTATGAGTACATGTATGATTCTTCAAAGCTTGCAAGAGCCCAAGGAATAAAAAATGTATGGATTACAAATGGTTCTATGAACAAAGATGCCTTACTAGACTTTTGCCAGTACCTTGACGGAGCAAATGTTGATTTAAAGAGTTTTGATGAGGATATATATAACAAACTCAATGCAGGCAGACTAAAACCTATCCTAGAAACCCTAAAGACTCTAAAAGAACAAGGAGTTTGGTTTGAAATAACCAATCTTATAGTGCCTACATGGACAGATGATTATGATATGATAAAAGAGATGAGTGAGTGGATTTATAAAAATATAGGACCTGATTATCCAGTGCACTTCTCAAGGTTTAATCCAATGTATAAATTAACCCATCTGCCACCAACACCCACAACAACTCTGGAGAAAGCAAGACAGATAGCCCTTGATGCAGGTATAAAGCACGTATACATAGGTAATGTTCCCATGCACAGTGCAAACAACACTTATTGCTCAAAATGTGGAAAAATATTAATAGAACGAAAGGGTTACCAGGTAAAACAGAACAACATAGAGAGTGGTGCTTGTAAGTTTTGTGGTGAAGAGGTTAAGGGGGTGTGGTTATAAAGTACTTCCACTAAGCCCGTGCGGCGTCTGAGCACCAATGAATTTATTTAAATTTAATTTAAACTTTCATTGCTCGCTCACTATTGCTTGCGAGGGGGATAGGTAAGGAAAAAACATGGCAAAAGAAGAGAAGAAAAGAAAACTAAAAATCGAAACTAAGCACTTGATTATAATCATTGTTCTCCTTATAATCTTTATTCTTATCCTAGCTTATGCTGGTATTAATAATGGAAAAAAAGCAGAACTAGAAGAAGAGGAAAAAGTTGTTAGAAAACCAGTGTTTGCAGGCTCATGGTACCCTGGCAATAAGAATCAATTAGATACAACTATTGAAGCTTATTTTGAGAATGTTGAAGAGCAAGAGATTGATGGAACAGTAAGGGCTATGCTTGTGCCTCATGCAGGCTATGTCTATTCCGGGCAGGTAGCTGCTTATGGCTTTAAGCATTTAAATGGGCAATATGATACTGTTATTTTACTAGGTCCTAGCCATAGATATGCCTTAAGCGGTGCTTCTGTCCTAAATGTCACGCATTATGCAACTCCTCTAGGAGAAGTAAAGTTATCAGAAAAGGTTAAGAATTTATTAAAAGAAGAGGTTATACAAACATTGCCACAAGCCCATAAAGAAGAGCACAGCTTAGAAATAGAGCTGCCCTTTCTGCAAAAAGTCCTAGGCAAGTTTGAACTAATCCCTATTCTGGTTGGACCTGTTGATATTGATAAATTCACCCAGACATTGCTAAAATATTATGATGACAAAACCTTAATCGTGGTAAGCGCTGACCTAAGCCACTATCATCCTTATGATAAAGCTGTGGAACTAGATACTTATTGTTTGGACACCATCACTAATCAGGATATTGAAGGATTAACCAAGTGCGAGATAGACGCTCCCTGGGCTATAGCATCCCTGTTGCATATATCTCAGCAAAAAAACTGGAAACCCAAGGTTTTACTCTACAAGAACTCAGGCGATGTGACTGGTGATAAGAGCACAGGAGTGGTTGGCTATGCATCAGTAGTCTTTTATGAGCCAGAGCTTAGCTCAGAGGAAAAAGAGTTTTTACTAGAACTAGCAAGAACTACAATTGAGACTTATCTATCCACAGGAAAAAAGCCAAGTTTTGATGAGAAAGAGCTAACACCTAACCTTAAAAAGGTGCAGGGCTGCTTTGTGACTCTAAACAAGAACCATAATCTTAGAGGATGCATAGGTCATATCCTGCCACAAGAAGAGCTTTACAAATGCGTTATTGACAATGCTGTTAATGCAGCTGTTCATGACAGCAGGTTCAAACCAGTCACTTATGACGAGCTAGAAGATATAGAGATAGACATAAGCGTGTTAACAGTGCCTCAAGAATTAAAGTATGACTCACCAGAAGACTTATTAGATAAACTAAGACCTAACATAGATGGAGTAGTGCTTAAAAAAGACTGGAGGCAATCCACTTATCTACCCCAGGTATGGGAACAATTACCAGGCAAAGAACTATTTCTTTCAAGCCTGTGCAAAAAAGCAGGGCTTCCTAATAACTGCTGGCAAGACCCAAGCCTACAAGTACAAACTTACCAAGCATTGGTGTTTGCAGAGGAATGATTATTTCGATATATTCCAAAGAACCTTAAAATAATTCTTAAAAGTGTCTGCTGTTTCCTTGTTCTCTATTAGTATTCCTGTTTCTGATTCCCATAGCATAAAAGCAACTTTATTATTATAAATCCAGAGTGATATAGGAACAACATATTTTGTGTCAGTAAACCTGACTTCTGTAAGTTTGAGTTTTCTAAGTTCCTTTGCCCTTCTAATTGCCTGTTTGTTCCTGCCAAAAATAATTTCTAAGTTAATATTTGCTTTTATTCTTTTTTTATGAAATTGTTGAACATAATAAGGGAGTACTTCAACAACTTTTCCAGCAGAGGTGAGGGAGTGCCAGACGCCGGGTTTACTCTTAATAACATCCCCCATTATGTTTTTTAATCCTTCCTTGCCTTTATTAACAGCAACCTCTGTTCTTGTCTTTGATCTTCTTGTTATTTCTAAGAGTTTAGGTAAGATATTCTCGATTTTTGCTTCTTTTTCTTTAACTATTTCCTTTAATTTTTGTGGATTTACACCAATGAAAAATCTTGTTTTTCCTTCCATTACAAAGCTAACCAAGCCTCTGTCTTCTAGCCTTTCTAAGCAATCATAAATTGTTCTTCTATGCATTCTTGTTTTTTCTGCTATCTGTCCAATGTGTGATTTACCTAAGTCTAATAGGGTTATGTAAACGATTGCTTCATTTCTTGTTAGACCTAATCCTTCTAATGCTTGTGTTTCCATACTTTTTAGAATACATTCATAGTATATAAATATTGTGGTAAAGAACTTTACCCATTAAATATAAATATGAGACTACTAAACAGTAAATAAAATGTTAGAATTAATAGAAAGAGCAAAAGAAATATTAGAGACTCGAGTTAAAAGAAAAATCCATAGAGAAATAAGAAGTAAAGCATACAGTCATCATACCGTAACCTATCCAGAAAGAAATAATACCTCCCCTCTAAAACAAGAAGATATTTTTTACAAATCTTCAGAAACTAAAGACTTAGCATTGTATTTACACATACCCTTCTGCAATGGAAAATGCACTTACTGTCAGTATGTTACCTTTGCAAATCAATCAGATGAAAGAGTAAATACCTACATATCAGCATTAAAAAAAGAGATTAATTTAGTTTGTGAAATACCAGAAATTAAGAATTTTAGAATCACAACAGCATACATAGGAGGAGGAACACCAACATATCTTTCTCCAGCTAACCTAGAGAAGTTATTGATACATGTAAGGGAAAAACTTAATTTTCACAACAACATCGAATTTACAGTAGAAGCTTCTCCAGAGACAATCATAGGTGAAACTGGTGAAAAAAGATTAGACACTCTTAGGAAATATGGAGTAAATAGACTGAGTATAGGTGTACAGACCTTTGACGATAAAATTCTTTCCTTCATAAGAAGAAGACATGATTCAAAACAAGCAATAGAATCAATAAAAAGAGCTAAAGAAAAATTTAATAACATAAACATAGATTTAATAGTTGGATTGCCTGATCAAACATTAGAGATATGGCAATTTGATTTAGATACTGCTTTAAAAACAAAAGTTCCTTCTATAACAACATATCCTTTAAAAATAAAGTCAGAAGCTCCTGTTGTTTACAAACTCTTTAAGAAAAATCCACAAAGATTTCCTGATGAAAAAACCTTCTTATTAATGTATATCATGTCAATGGAAAGATTTAATGAATTAGGTTATGAACAATATCCTGTTTGGTGGTTTACAAAATCCTTAGAATATGTTTACAAACAACAAATCCATAAATGGGAGAATAATGGTGAACTAATAGCTCTTGGTATTGCAGGATATTCTTATATAAATAAATGGCAATATTATAATGTTAAAACACTAAAGGAATATTTAGAATCATTAAATCAAAATAGATTACCAATTTCAGAAGGAGTAAAGCTATCAAAACCAGAAGAACAAGCAAGAAGAAACCTTGTTCTAGGAATAAGATGCAAAATAGATAAAAATAAGTTTAAAGAAAGATACGGATTTAAACCAGAAGAAAAATTTGGTAAAATATTAAGCAGATTAGAAAGTTTAGACTTAATTATAAATTCTGAAAAAGAGATAAAACTAGGTTATACAGGAAACTTGTTTGCTGAAGAGGTTTCAAGAAGCTTTCTTCTCAAACATCCTAGCAACAAGAACACTAATCTCAAAAAGAATAACCATGGGTATGCCTAGCATTAATTGAGTCACAACATCTGGAGGTGTGATTAAGCCTGCTAGTATGAAGATAAGAACATAAACATAAGGTCTGGCTCTTCCCAACTGCCTTGTATCAACCACACCGAGCTTTGCAAGCATAAAAACAACTAGAGGAGTTTCAAACACCAGGCCTGTTCCAAGACAAGTCCACAAAGCAAAGCCAAGAAACCTGTTAATACTCCACAGATTAGCTACTCCTCCACTAACTGCCAGATAGGCAAGAAAGCTTAAGGCTAGTTTTAAGAAGACAAAATAGCAAAAAGCCATTCCTCCGAACAAAAGGATTATGAAGACTGGCAGAGAAGACCAAAGTATTGTTTTCTCTTTTCTTCTAAGAGCTGGCTTTATAAAAGCAAAGACCTGAAAAAAAATAATAGGACTAGAAAGCACCAAGCCAATAATTAAAGCAACTTTTAGTTGAGCATAGAAATACTCAACAGGTGCTAATGAGACTAGCTTAACACCATCAGGAAGAAGATCTGTACTGAGCTTACTAATAACAGGGTTAGCAAAGAATAAGCCAATAATAAAGAAGACTATTAAAGCAAGAAAAATAATTATTAATCTAGAACGAAGCTCAGACACATGACTAATAACAGGTTTATCAACCATTCTCAAGAATCAGCCTTTCAACTTCTTTTTCTTCTTAGGCTTCTCCTCATGTAGTCCTTTACGATACTCTCTAACAGCCTTACCAATAGCCTTTGCTAATTGAGGAATCTTTTTTGGACCAAAGATTAATAATATTATCAACAGTATTATTACTAAGATTTCAGGAGTCCCTAAAACCATTAAAATCACCCCGAATATGAGAGGATAAATCCAGAAGAGTATTTAAATGTTTGGTAAAAAAGCCTCTGGCGAGAATTGAACTCGCGACCTCACGCTTTTTGTCTACCCTCAAAAATCAAAGATTTTTGGGGCCCTCGGACAAAAACGTCCTACGGACAACAGAAATCTAAGATTTCTGAGTTTCCGTGCTTCGCACGTAAATACCAAGCGTGTGCTCCACCACTAAGCTACAGAGGCGTATTTTTGGGATAATTAATGCTTGGTTTAAATAATTTTTTAAAATAAGCTTCATTACCCTTTTGTTATGAGGGAGAAATGTGGCAGTATCCTTAAAGACCTCGCTGGTAAGAAGTTCATTCTTTTTGTGAAGAGAGGTAATACAGCCATAATATTAGTTCTAAAACTTATGAGAAGCCTGGGTTATAAACAAGTATTAATGCAGGATCAGGGGGGCTGGCTTACCTATAAGAGTTCTTCTAAAAAAGAAAAACTTGAGCCAGTAGAGTTAGGAACTCATTATGGGATGCTTAGATATACTAAACTAAAAGACTATTCTGATTGCGTCCTTCTTATGAACTCAATGCCAGGATACCATGCCTTGCAGAACATGAAACTGTTTGAAAAGGTTTGTAAAGAACAAAAAATATTCTTGATAAATGATGTTACTGGTAGTATTGGCACAGCACAAGCAGAAAAAGGAGATATGATTTT
Organism: Euryarchaeota archaeon SM23-78; assembly: GCA_001595785.1. Taxonomy (GTDB): domain Archaea; phylum Nanobdellota; class Nanobdellia; order Woesearchaeales; family SM23-78; genus SM23-78. The sequence goes on along the minus strand of LSSJ01000014.1, from coordinate 2,030 downwards.
TGGCAGCTTTGGAGATGATAAGCCTATTAATCTTGGACATGGAGGATTTATTGCAACAGATAATTATGAGCATTATAAATTCTTAGAAAAAAATAATCCTGAGTACAACATTGATTATGATACACTTCTGAAAAGATTGAATAACCTTAACAGAAGACTTAACTATTATAAGCTTATTAGGGACAAAGTGCTTGATGATTTAAAAGATTATGAGATTATCCACAGGAATAAACAAGGCATCAATGTCATTATAAGATACTATACTGAGAAGGAAAGAGAAAGATTAATAAACTACTGCAATAATGAGAAGCTAGAATACACGATTTGCCCACGAGCAATAAGGGTGAAGGAGAGGGCTATTTGTATTGAGATCAAAAGACGCTAGCGTCTTTTGGCCCAAAAAATCAAAGATTTTTTGATGTTAAGAGGAAGTAAGCCTGTCCGGTGTTTGAGAACTCGAGATTTATTATTTAAAATTTAAAAGAAAATTATTATTTGCTCGCTCACTTTGTTCGCGAGGAAAAAATCTGAAAATAGGTGGTACTAATGACTTTAAAAATGCCTGGGTCAATGGATGAATGCATTTATTTCACAAGAAGAAAACTTGAGAATGATGGTAAAATCATTGCCTGGGTTTATAGAAAGACTTGTCCTGAGTGTGGGGAGAAGATGGGCAAGCCAATTGACGAGAAAACAGGTAAAGCCAAGGTCAGAGCTGACACTTTTGAATGCCCTGCGTGCAAGTTCTCAGAGCCAAAACAAGCACACGAAGAAAGCCTAAATGTTGAGATAATTTACACCTGTCCTCATTGTGGGCATAGCGGAGAAACAACCACAGAGTACAAGAGAAAGAGCTGGGAAGGAGTAAAGGCTTATGTCTTTATGTGCGAAGGCTGCGGCAAAAAGATAGGAATAACCAAGAAGATGGCTAAGGGGAAGAAGTGAGGTGAGGGATAGGGGAGTTTCTATGCCTAATGATTTTAAGAATTTAGAGAATAAACTTGAAGGGTTCGGGTTAAGTAATGATAAGCTGGAAGATTTAGGTTTTAAAGAACACAATAAATATTTTGTTGGTTCTTCAGGGTGTAAGATTTATAAGCATGAAAAGTACAGAGGGCTTTATTTTTTTAAAAAAGAAATGCCTAAAGATAAAAAAAGTAAGTATATATTGCTGTTTGTTCTTGATACTAATTAAGATTTAGGTTCTAGTTTTTCCTTGCTGCTCTGCAAGTGCAAATGCATAATTAAGTACATTATTTGTTTTTTTATAGTGATCTAGTAGCATTCTCATTCCCTGGGTCTTATCTACTTTCATAAGCAAGTCACATCTTGTAACATCTTTAGGAGACAAGAATCTTTCTGCAACTTCAAGTGCTGCATTGAATTTCTTGTGGTGCTCTAAAAGGTCAATTGCTTGAAGTGCATAACGTTCTACTATTAAATTATAATCCTCTTTCTTTGCTTTTTCTTCTGTAGCCTTAGCTATGAAGTAATTAATATATTCTTGTGCTCCTGTTAGTTTTCCTCTTAAGTACATCTCTGTATCCTTAAAATGCTCTTTTTTTTCTTCATTAGATAAAGTTCTATTTTTAAAAACACACATATCAATTCCCATCTGTAATACTTCGGGGTCTTCAGAATAATATGCGTACCTCAATGGAGAACCTAAGTCATCATCATAAATATGAGTAAGATCATGGTCACGAATAAAGAGATCTTCAATTTTCCTGTCTTTTATTAGATGAGGTATTGTTTCGCCTTTTGGTGTTTTGCCTTCCTCTCTTTCAATTTCTTTTTTAATTCTTTTAACCAGTTCCTTGTACACTGCTTTTGTCAGGTACTCCCCCCATTGCTGTGTTTCTTTCCTATTAAACTTTACATCCCTGTCTAACTTCCAAAAAGCACCTCGTATATCTTCTTTTTTAATCATTACATTTAGAGGATACCTTGCACTTTAGTGCAATGGTAGCCTATGCCTCCATAAGTTTTTTCTAACATTTTGAATTAAAAATGAGCGCGAGAGGATTTTC
>LSSJ01000013.1 GCA_001595785.1 Euryarchaeota archaeon SM23-78 | reverse complement strand
GCCGTAGTCAAGCCCTGAGCGAGGTTGTCTAGGAGGTAGAGCTTCGGATTGAGGATTTAGGGCTCGAAAGGGCTCGGTTCTTTGTCCAACTCCGAAGTCCTAGGCACTGTAGACCTCAGGAGACGGCGGCTCGTCGTAAGGGTGAGTCGCGAGAGGGGAACAACCCAGACAGTGGTTAAGGTCCCTAAGTATTGGTTAAGTGTTAAAGGGTGAAGGTTGTTCATGACCAAAAACAGCGAGGAGGTTGGCTTAGAAGCAGCCACCCTTTAAAAAGTGCGTAACAGCTTACTCGTCGAGGTTATGGGCGCTTAAAATGGACAGGGCTAAACCAATCACCGATACCACTGGCACCCGTAAGGGTTGCGGTAGGTAGGCGTCCTGCTAGGTTAGAAGCTTCTTTGAAAAGAGAAGTGGACCTTGCAGGAATGAGAATCCTGGTAATAGTAAGAGCTTAGCACTGTGAGAATCAGTGCCGCCGAAAGGGCAAGGGTTCCTTGGCAATGCAGTTCAGCCAAGGGTAAGTTAGTCCTAACTCAACTCATAACTTGAGTCAGTTGAGGAAAGGGAAACAGGTTAATATTCCTGTACCATAAAGGTATGTGCGGTAACGCAAGCCTTGCTTCTGACGCTTTTGGTTAGGCTGACAATCCTCCTCGGAATTGTTAATAAGAGCAGGTCAGGGGAGTACTGTAATGGTGAGAACCTGAGTAACTTTTAGAACAGCGGTGCTTAAGCATCGTTCAGCTCATACCTAGAGCCCGTGAAAAGGGAGCAAGGAAAAATCCTTGATGTCTATACCCAGTACCAGCACAGGTGCCCCTGGGTGAGAAGCCCAAGGCGGGAAGGGATAATCTGGTTGAGGGAATTCGGCAAATTAGCCCTAAGTCTTCGGTCTAAGGGGTCCCTACCTTTGTATTCGTATGAGTGCGATCGTAGGGGGCACTAACAAAGGAGGTCCGACTGTTTAACAAAAACTTAACTGAGTGCGAACCTGTAAAGGTTAGAATACTCAGTGACGTCTGCCCAGTGCCTGTATCTCAAACTCCTTTTCAAGGGAGCGAAGGACAGGTAAACGGCGGGAGTAACTATAACTCTCTTAAGGTAGCGAAATGCCTTGCCGTTTGATTGACGGCCTGCATGAATGGCGTAACGAGATCTCCACTGTCCCCAACCAGAACCCTCTGAACATTCCATTCTGGTGCAAAGGCCAGAGACTCCCAGTGGGAAGCAAAGACCCCGTGAAACTTTACTGTAACCTGTTATTGTGGCGTGAGTCTGGGTGTATAGCGTAAGTAGGAGTTGTTTGATGCTTGCACGCAAGTGTAAGTTTAGACGTCAATGTAACACTACTCATTTAGTTTTGCGTTGCTTATCTGCTCTTTTTGAGTTGAGACACTAATAGGCAGACAGTTTGGCTGGGGTGGCACGCTGCTGAAAAGATATGAGTTTTAGATATATCTCTTTGCTCGCTTTATATCAGTAGCGCCCTAAGGTTGGCTCAGTCGGGTCAGAAACCGTTGACGAAGGCAAGGTGCCAGCGTCATCGCTGAGCATCCGATGTTGAGTGCAAGGGCAAAAGCTAGCCTGACTGGGATTCAAACATGAAAAATCTCAGAAACGAAAGTTAGGCCTAGCGAACCCCCGTACCTCCTTGAATGGGGGACGGGTATGACCGAAAAGTTACTCCGGGGATAACAGAGTTGTCGCGCCCGAGAGCTCCTATCGACGGCGCGGTTTGCTACATCGATGTCGGCTCTTCCTATCCTGGCCGTGCAGAATAACCTTTTTGGAAAAGGTTACCAAAAATCAACATTTTTGGGAACCCCCAGAAATGCTATGCATTTCTGATGGGTTAACGAAAATAAGGCGACTCCTAGCTAAAAACAGCCGGAGTCCCCTGTAGTCAAAAACCTTGCAAATAGGTACTGTATGCGGCCAAGGGTGAGGGTGTTCACCTATCAAAAGGGATCGTGAGCTGGGTTCAGAACGCTGCGAGGCAGTTTGTTTGATATCTACTGGGAGTGTTGAGTGTCTGAGAGGAAGGACCCTTTAGTACGAGAGGAACGAGGGTTCGAAGCCACTGGTCGACCGGTTATCCGACAGGGTAGGCCGGGCAGCTACGCTTTAATGGATAAGTGCTGAAAGCATCTAAGCACGAAGCCATCCTTGAAAAGAGACGCTCATGGACGCCCATAGAAGATGGGGTTGATAGAGCTGGTGTGTAAGCACCAAGGCAACGAGGTGTTCAGCATGCAGCTACTAATAAGTCCAACTCTCATTTAATATTTGGTCAGAGGTTTTACTCTGAGAACGAGTCTAAACGATTCCTATGAATGGCTTTTCATTATTTTTTTCATTGATTTATTCTTTTTAATTTATTTTTTAATTTGTTTTAAGAAAAAGATAAAGAGAATTAAAAATAATTTAATCAAAGCTTTAGTCCTACTGCTATTCTATGTTGTAGGTCTGGCAGTGCGTCTCCATCATTTATCAGGGCTCCGCAATAACCAATCTTTACTTTTCCAAATTCTTTTCCTATGAAGATTTCTCCATAGTCCCATTGTGGTCCGCCTTTTGCTCTTAGGTCCCATCCTCCAAAGGTGCTTATCTTAAAGCCTTTGGGTAGGGTTATATCTACAAAATAATCTGTCATTAATTTATCTACTAGTTTTCCTTGTTTGTCTATCCATAGTGGTCTGACAGCAACCTTTCCAAACATGCTCTTTGGTAGGTGTGGTATGATTGCTGTTAGTCCTAGTCCGAATTCGCTTCCTGGATGGCTTGCATGGATTATCTGTCCTGTTAGTCCTATATCTCCTTTTATCATCTTATCAAGGGTTGTTCTTCCGTAGTAGCCGCCTCCTTTGTACAGCTCGATAAAGGTGAATCCTTGTATGTCCCCTGGCAGTGTATAGAACAGATTTGGTCTTAGGTAGTGATCTGCTTTGTCCTTGGTTATTATATATTCTACGTCTCCGCTTAAGGTATCTTTATCATCTGCAGCATATGCTTTTGGTGGCATTATTGCCATTGTTGCTATTGCTGCAGTTGCTAGTCCTGCTGCCGCGTATTTTACTATTTTTCCTAGGTCTATCCTCTTTTTTTGTTTTTTCTCTTCTTGCTTTGGCTCCCATACAAGGTCTTTTTCTACTACTCCTATATCAACTGCATCTAGTAGTCCTGTTTGGGTTGTTGGCACTGTTTCTTCCAGAGCTATGTATGCTCCGTCATGGTCTTTGAAGATTTCTCTACCTTGGGCGTCTAGTAGCCCTGTTTTTTCTATGCCTTGTTGGCATTTTTTTATTTCTTCTTGAGTTGGTTTTTTGATTTTGGTTTTTCTTATCATTTTTGATCCCCTCTTTTTATCTGTAACTACTATGTGGTAGATAATATTTATAAATATTACCTACCCCTAAGGGGGGAGAAATTCAAAAAACATATAAACAGGTATCACCTTAGCCTATTTATGAACCTCGAAGTACTAGAGAAGATAGGCCTAACAAAATCAGAGATAAAAGTCTATTTAGCTCTTCTAGAACTAGGCTCAACTACCACAGGCCCTATTGTAGATAAATCAAGAGCATCAAGTTCAAAGATATATGAAATCCTGGAAAGACTAATCCAAAAAGGCCTTGTTAGCTATGTGATGAAAGGAAACACCAAATACTTTGAAGCAGCTTTTCCAGACAGAATCCTTGATTATATAAATGAAAAAGAAAGTGAACTAACAAAACAAAGAAAAGAGGTTGAGAAACTGCTACCCCAATTAGTTATGAGAAAAGAGATGTCAAAATACAAGCAAGAAGCAACCATATATAGAGGAATGCGAGGTTTAGAAACAGCTTTTTATGATGCTTTGAAACCAGATAGAAAAGACGAAACCTGGCGAGTCTTTGGTGTGCCAGAAAGATCAGAAAAAGTAAACTATTTCTTTGTAAGATGGAATAAAGATAGAGCAGACAAAGGAATAAAAATGAAAATATTATTTGATGAAAGTGCAAGAGGAGAATTACAAACTCTGCCTGAAAACAATCCGCTCTCAGAAATAAAGTACATGCCTAAAGAACTATCAATGCCAGCAGCAGTAAACATTTTTGGAGATAAAACTATAATATTTCCATCAGAAACAGAAAAACAACCCCTTATAATAGTAATAGATAATAAAGAAGTAGCAGACTCATTCAAAACCCAGTTTGATATACTATGGAACCAGCAGACATGGGTTTACACAGGCATTAAAGGCCCTAAAATGATATTAAAAGACATGGCTGAGAATGCAAAAGAGATTTTTGCTTTTGGACTAGAAGAATCCAAGCTTCAAGAGAAGACACCAGAAGAATTAAAAGAGTTTAATGCTGCCGTGGAAAGAAGAAAGATTCCTGAAAGGTTATTGTTTAAAAAAGGAAGCAAAATCAAACTAATATCCAAGTATGCTGAGGTAAGATTTTTGCCTCCAGAGTACTTTGGCCCTTTGCATGTAGAGATATACGGTAATAAAGTAGCAATATCTGATTGGACAAAGCCAATAACCACAATAGTTTTTGAAAAGAAGGCCATTGCTGATGAATACAGAAGATACTTTGAATTATTATGGAATATGGGCAAGCCAAAGAAATAAATAACTTTTCCACAACCTTTAAATATCCTAATTGGTAGAATAAAATATTATGACTCAAGAGTATGGTGTTTTCCCAGTTCCTCTGAAAATAAGATATAAAGGCTTGTTTGACTGGGGAGAACTCTACAGATTTGTGTGTGAATGGTTTAAGAAACGACAGTTCCGCTTTCATGAGCAGCGTTACAAGGATAAAATTGATACTCCTCTTGGAAATGAGTTAGAAGTGAATGTATGGGGAGAAAAGGAAGTAACAGAATACTATAAATATAGAGTTGATGTGTATTATCATCTCTGGGAAGTAAAGGAAATCCCTGTTATGATTGATGGTAAACAGGTGAAGAGGACCAGAGGCAGAATACACATAGAGCTTAAAGCTATAGTTAAAACTGATTGGCAGGAACGCTACAAATCAGATGAAAACATAATTCATAAGCTCATGGAAAAATTCCTTAACGACGTGGTACTAAAGTATGAAAGAGAAGTGAAGCATATTGACGTCCTGGATAAGGATTTGCACAGACTAGAAGCAGATATAAAAAAGTTTTTAAAAATGGAAACTCATCCTAGTAGTGTTGGTTAATAATAAATAATAAAGAGGTATTTGAATAATGGCTGAGAAAAAAATTGTTTATCAGGATAAAATTGTGTCTTTTCAAGGCTTATTTAACATAAAAGACTTATTCAGGCTCATATGTAAATGGTTTAGTGAACGAGGATATGACATGTTTGAGAATAAGAACTATGAAGAAGTATATGAGGATGGGAAAAAAATCATTTGCGAATTAATACCCTACAAGAAAGTCACAGATTATCATAAACTAGAGATAAGATTGTTTATAACATGCGAGAACCTCAAAGAGGTAGAACTAGAATTAAAAGGAGTAAGGCAGAAACTACTTAAAGGCGACATTGATATAGCCTTTGACGCAATCCTAGAAACAGATTATGAGAATAGATGGGAAGGCAGGCCTACTCATTATTTCTACAGAGCTATTGTGGATAAGTTCGTATACAAATCATACACAGACAAGTATGAGCAAGAACTAGTAAGAGATGCAAAAGAAGTACAAGAAGAGATAAAGGCTTATTTGAATATGTTTAGGTATAGTGTATGAAAAGATGAACATTTAAAAATAATTTGTTTAGTTGAAGAATTCTAGAAGCGCAAGTAGGTTAACATTAGATTTTTATATAGTTAGCATATCCCTTATCTGAATGGTAAAAACAGTAGGACAAGCATATGAAGAAACTAAAGAATTAGAAAAGAAAGGATTATTAAGAGGACGCTTAGAAAAATTGATTAGAACTCAAGAAAAAAGATTAGATGTAAAACATTTTGGATTACCTAGACTCATAGTAACCATGAATATTCATGATAAGCCAGGATACAAGAATGGAAGAATATATTTACAATACTGGGATGAAGAGTATTTATATCATGAGCTAGGCCATTTCTATTTTGACAGGTTATGCAAGAAATTAGGTTTAGGCTTTCAAACTAAAGAATATGATGGGAAACCTCATATTACTGAGTGGTGGGAGGCAAGAAATTGTTTAATAAACGAAGGGATTGCCACTTACTTTGAAAAAGAAATAAATAAAGGAAAAGACGACTTTAATGATATAGAATACCCTCATACTATAAAAGAATTTTTACATAATAATTATGGTTTTTTACAAAAATTATATTACAACGGAGGCTATCACTTAGTTAAGCCTATTCTGGATAAATTTAGAGTGGAAGAAGGATGCAAGATAATAACTTTAGATCTTCCAACAAGAGAAGAGATGATTAATCTTTCAGAATACAGGGAAAGAATTCCTAGCAAAAGATAAACATTTAAAAACCTGTTCTAGTTCTAACATATCTATTGCCACGGTCGCATACTCAAAAATTTTTTGAGAATTTTTGTTGTTTGCAACCTTAGGCATTCAAAACATCATGCCACGGTCGCATAACCCGGTATTGCGCCGATTACCTAATAGGTAAGCGTAAGCCTTGAGTGGTATCCCCACAGAGGAAACCAGGTTAGCCGGTTCCGTAAGGAATTCCCGGTTCAAAGAGAATATTGCGATTGCAAGTTCCTGAAAGTCCGGGCCGTGGCGCTTTTTTTTCTTCATATCACAAAAAAATATATTATCAATCCTATCCCTAATGATACTAGGTTTATGAGTAAGCCTTTGGCTAGTTTTCTTCTATCATCAACTCCTAATAAGAACATTAGTAAGGCTATTGATATGAAGCCTCCTAGGTGTGCAAAGTGGCCTATATTGTCTTGTACTCTGTTTATTATGCCTGTTAGGTCTGCATAGATGGCTATCCATCCTACCACCATTACTGGCAAGGGAATGATTAATTCATAGGTTATGTAGAAAGGGTCTAATAATATGGCTGCTGCTACTAAGCCCATTAGTGCTCCAGAAGCTCCTATGCCTGGAACATTGTTTTTAAGAATGAACAGGTTTATTAAGGATGAGAACAGGCTTGAGATGATTAATGCTCCAAAATATATTAAGCCTGTTTTTATTGGCCCGAGTTTTCTCTCAACTACTCTGCCAAAGATGAATATTCCTAGCATGTTAACTAACAAGTGGATTGGGTCTGCGTGTAGAAAACCTGCTGTTACCAAGGTGTAAAGCTTAAGACCTATTAGGTCTGCAGGGTAATTAGCAAAGGTTTTTGTTAATGAGTTATCTAAGAGATAGTTTATTATGAATATTATGATGTTAATGATTATGATGGTTATGGTGAACTTGGGTTCAAATATGAACTTAACAATATCAATAAAGGGCTGGAACAAGTCTTTGAACTCTTTCTTCCCGAACAGTATTAAGATTAAGGTGACTGGTGTTAGTAATATGTGAAGAACAGTCTTCCATATGAATTTGGTTTCTGATTCTATCTCTTCCACAAATCCTTATTCAGTTGTTACATATTTATAATTTTTGAATAATTTACTCAGATACCCGGCTCTTGATAAGCTCTGTGAGCTCTTTTATATGTTCTTCCTTGTCTTTTTCCAGCTTATCCCAGAAAGCCCTTTCCTCATCATTTTCAGCATCCTTTTTGTACATGTTCTTTATTCTCCACAGACTCTTATGTTCCTGAGTGAGCTGCAGCATAAGGTTGTATACATTGTTGTCATACATATTATTTCACCTCCTTTTTTTATAGGAAATTTTTACCTTATTAATGTTTTTTCTCTGCCTTCTTCTTTCTAAAAATCATTAAGGTCATTGCTCCTAGTCCTAAGAGTATGGCTATGAACCTTACCCAGCCACCTATGAAAGGTATGTTAACTAGGATTGCATATATAACTATTCCCACTATTATTGGCAGTATTAGATTCTTTTGCTTCCTAAGCACTAGTTTTCCTAGCCAAAGAGCTGCAAATATCTTTGAGATGTACAATGCCACAAAGTAGAGCACCAAAATCACTAATGCTACTGGCAACCCTATAACTGTTATTGCTATGATTAAAGAGGCTATTGGCACTACTATGAGTGCAATTAATCCAAACAAAAGGCTTTTCCAGAACTTTTTCCTAATGCTTTGTGCTAGAGTGTTTGAGGTTGTTGGAAAGAGTAGCACTATGATTATGCTTATCACTAATAATGCTATGGCACCTATGATTTTTCCCACAATACCTGCAAAGGGTTGTACTGGCTTCTTTTTTACCTCTATTTTAGTTATTGAACCTTCAACTTGTTCTTCTTTGAAAACAGGCTTTGTTTCGCTTGTGTACTTCAGGTTTCCTTTTATTAGTGCATCATCTGAGAGCTTGAGACTATCTACTGTTACTGTGACATCCCCATAGATTATTCCTTTAATGTTTATGTCACCTCCTTCAAACTCAACATTTCCATTCACATCACTGTCAATTAATAGTGCGCCGCCAAGAACAGAAATATCTCCTCCTACACTATCACCTTTAATCAGTATGCTTCCTCCTATTACTTGGATGTCTCCGCTAACATTTTCATCTATTTCTATGTTACCACCCATTATTCTTACATCTCCGTTCACATTTTCTTTTACTCTGATATTCCCTCCTCCGCTTATCAAGTCACCGTTAAGAAAAGCATTTATGTTCACGTTTCCTCCGCAAGCATAAGTATCTTCTTCTACTGGAAAGTTAATATCTAGATTTCCTCCACAAGCTATTAAATCACCGTTTACAGGCGCATCAATTGTAACTTCTCCTCCTGTGGCGAACAGGTTTTCATTTACCTCTTCTGTTATTGAGATTTCTTCTCCTTCAATTGTTTTTAGAGCACTTACTGCTGTTATTAATAGAACAAGCACCAAAAGGTATATTATGGTCTTTTTCATTTTTCCACCCCGTAGTAGAGATTAGGATAATGTAATTATTTATAAATGCTTTTGTTAGAGAAGAAAAATAATTCATCTATCCCTTTTTGTACCCAAACTTCTTTGTGTATCTTTTATGGTCAAAGAGGTCTAGGATCAGGCTTATGATTTCCACCTCGTTTCCTCTTAGGGTGTATATCATTCTCCAGCCTTTTGGAAGGTTGATTTTCCATAAGTTGTTGACGTTGTATTTGATTATGTATTCCTTTGGAATCCTGTTTTTGGGTATGTGAATCCCGTATTGCGGGTCTTTTTTTAGAAAATCAATTTTTTGGTTTATTGAGTTTAGTAAGGTTTGGTATTCGCTGCTTTGTATTCCTTCTGATTTTTCTTTTTTTACTGTCTGGTTGAGTTCATTGTATTCTTGTTCTGCTTCTCCTGTGATTATTACTCTTACTGGTTTTCCTTTGAACATCAGACTTCTACTCCTTTCTTTATTGCTTGCTCTAGTTTTGGGCTTGGGTTGTATATCCATAAGATTCCTTTTCTTCCATCTAATATCTTTCCGCTTTGTTCTAGGTATTCTAAGATTATGTTCAGGGTTTGGTGCATTATTTTTTTTGGTAGTTTCTTTTTTAGTTGTTCTCTGGTTAATAGCTTGTTTGCTTTTTTTAATGTTGATTCTATCATTAACACTGTTTTCAGGTTTGGGTAATGGATTATTTTCATTTTTTATCACCTATATAAATTTATATAGATGATTATATGAAGTTATATATAAATGTTACTGTTTCTAAGCCCAAAAACAGATTTTAATAAAATGATTTAAATAATGCTATGATAGAAAACCAGAAAAAACACGATTAATCATCAAAAATAAATAATTCCTCAATAGTTGTTTTTAAAGCCTTAGC
>LSSJ01000012.1 GCA_001595785.1 Euryarchaeota archaeon SM23-78 | reverse complement strand
AAATATAGCATTGAAAAGATTCATATCTATGGCTTAAACCCTCAGAAAGGAACAATTTTTGAGAATGCAGAGCCACCCAGTGCTGAGTACCAAGCAGAATGGATTAAGAGAACAAGACAGGCTTTTCCAAAGATAGATATTCAGTGCGGTATTTGGGTTGACAGAGCAGGTTATGTTGGCAAGCTCCTAGGAGCAGGAGCAAACAGTGTTAGCAAGTTTCCTGCAATAAAATATTTTGGTTCAAAACAAGCAAGAGAGGCTGAGAGACAAGCAAGGCTGGATTTAAATGATGGATTAAAAGAAAAGATTGAGCAGAAATTAAGAGCTTACTTAAAGAAGATGAAGAGCCATTAACCTATGCTTTAGCCTTCACATAATCCTCGTAAAAGAATTCTGCAAGGGCTATGAACAGAGCAGCTATTAAGGGACCAATAATTATTCCTAGGAAGCCGAACACCTTTAAGCCTCCAAGCACACCAATCAAGGCCACTATTGGGTGTATTCTTCCTCTGCCAGAGATAATCTTAGGTCTTAAAATATTATCAATGCCTGCTACTATGAAGAAACCGTATACAAGCAGAAAAATACCTCCTAATATATTTCCTTCAAAAAGCAATATAATTCCTGCAGGACCCCATACAAAGCCTGTTCCAACAACTGGCAAGAAAGCCAAGATGGTCATTACAAAACCCCAGAACACAGGGTTGGGTAAGCCTACTATAAAGAAGCCTATGCCTCCCAAGGTTCCTTGTAGAATAGCAATGAATATCTGTCCATAAATAACCCCTTGAGTAACGTTCTTGATTTCCCTTACTAATTTGTCACTTCTCTGCTTGGTAAAAGGAATGAATTCTTTTATTCTCTTCATCCACCTATCTCCTTCTATAAAGCCGTAATACATGATAAAGAACATCACGAATAAGCCAAGAACGCTTTCTGCAACCGAGCCAAGGATTGAAGGAGCAGATTTAATAACAAAATTCTTAATCTCGTTAAGGAACTCATTAAGATTTTCCTGTAAATCAGCTCTAGGCCCCAAGGCTTTTACCACATACGTATTAATGTTTTCTAGTGATTTTGCATCAAAATTATTGATAAAACTAGCTGTTTGCTTGACCAAAGCACTAATGATTATGGATGAAGGAATCACAAGGATTAGTAGGATAAGAATAATAGCTATTATACTGCTGACTTGTTTGTTATGAATTCTTTTAGCAAACCACTTGTAAAGAGGATAAACAGCTATTGTAAGAATTGCTCCCAGAAAGATGTAATTGAAGAAAGGCTGGAATAATCTGAAAGTAAGGTATAGTAGGATTAAGAGTAGTGCTATAAAGATATACTTTGAAACCTTGGCACCATCCACTTCATCACACCTTTTTTTATTCTGATTTAGGATTATTTAAATTTTGTTAATTTCCAGCTTTACAGAAATCCTGTCCTACTCGTCTTACCAGAACACCACACTTCGTGTGGTAACCTGGTAAGCCTCGCCGTGCCAATTGCCATTGTTGCTGCGCAACAAGTGGCAACGACGGCCAGGATTTCTGAGCTAAATCATCCTTCAAAAAACCAACTCTCCTGGTCTTGGAAAAAGTCATCAGGGCTTTTTAAATAATTAATTGCATTGCTTATCAATGCATAGTGAGCATTCTCTTCTTTCATAAGGAATTCAAAGAGTTTCTTAACATTAGGGTGCTTTGCTTTGTTAGCTGCTTTTTGATAAAAATTATATCCGTTCTGCTCCATTTGCAAGCCCATCTCATACACTTTGATATCATCCTCACTTGCTATTGTTTTCTCAGTTATTGCTTTCATGCTGGTTGCAAAGAATTCTTTTCCCCTGTTAATAGCTTCATCCTCTGTGCCAGCATCAATCTCTGGCTCTGTTCCTTCCTTTATAGACTTGTTAAAAGCATGGATTGCATCTATGTGTCTTAGCTCTTCATCAGCAAGAAAGATAAAGGTTTTTTTTGCAAGCTCATTCTTCATCTTCTCAGCATTATCTAGGTAGAATTTTCTTATTTCCAGCTCTGTTTTTATGGCTAGTTGTAAGGCTTCTAATTCGTTTTTTAGATAGTCTTGCTCACTCATTCACTTCACCTCACATGTGTTATGGAAAATTACTTTCTTAATAAAATTATTCTTTTTGTTCCTATTTTGCTAAATTCCATAATACTTCAAAATAGTTTTTGTATGAAACTACTAGTTCTTTGTTTTCTACTAAGATGGCTATAGGATCTTCAGTCCACATAAATATAGCTACTTTGTTATCATAGATGAATGTTGAAGTTAGGTTTTTGAATTCAAGATTCAAAAATTTTATAGTTTGTAGTTTTTTCTTTGGCACTTTTCCTTTCACACTTTTTGATGCTACTATCCTCATACTAATCTTCTTTTTTATTCTGTGAGCTTCCCATATGTTAAAGTATTCTGGGTAGAATTTTGGGAACATCCCTGAGGAACCATAGTTCAAGATTTCTGTCTTTGATGTTAACACGTCTTTTAGAACTGTCTTTAATCCTAATTTTCCTTTGTACAAACCTACTTCTTTCTTTATTGAAACTTCTTTAAATATAGCGGAGAGTTGTTCTATTTGTTTTTTTACCTCCTTCATCTCTCGTTGCTTTTTTTCAAACAAATCCATTATTCGATCTGGATTTGCTGGCTCAAAGTACATCTTGTTTGATTTTGTTACAGAAGCAACAAGACCTTTTGCTTTTAAAGATTCAAGAACATCATATGTATTGACTCTAGGTACATCTGTTGTTCTAGATATTTCATTTACAGAAGCTATTTTTAGTTTTACTAGTGCTGTATATATTTTAGATTCATTTTTACTTAGACCGAGGTTTTGAAGTAATTCTGGCTTCATGTTTTTAGAAGAGACTCTAGTATATTTAAATCTTTTTATTGTAGTAATATTATTACAACAAAAATTTAAATAGTGGCATGGTTATAACCACATAATGATTACATAATAGGGGATGTTAGAATGCATAAGAAAACAAAAGAATTTATTCAACAGGTAAGATTAATTCAGCAGTTGTTTGTTATTAAGGAAGAATGGAAAATAGGGTTTCGTAGTTACAAACCTATTGAAGAGTATATTAAGTATTATGAATCAAATGACAGCCAGATTGCTAATGCAAAAATCGATCTTACCAAAAAAGAACAAAAGATTAAACATGAACATTTTTTAGTTCATGTTCATTTCAGAGATACTTATTGGGAAAGATATTTTAGAAAAATAAAAAGGACCTTTACTCCTCTACAACAACGAACAAAAGAAAAAGATACTTTTATGAAATTAATGAAAAAAAATCTTCCTGAAAATATATGTAAAGAAAATCCATGGTACTTGGACAGACATTGGTATAGTGTAGCTGAAAGTGATAAACAAAAAGAACCAATATCTTCAATCAAGTATGAGATAGAAATTTGCAGATTGGATTATAGATTGAATGATAATTGCACAGGACTATACACACTTGATATAAAAAGAAAAGGTCAAATCAGCATCTATGACAGCATAGAAGTAATAATGAATCATAAAGAATATGAAAAAATTTCAAAATAATTATTAATCTCTTTCTATTCATACCTCAAAGCATCAAAAATGGTTTTTAACCATTTTTGGGCATTGCGTTACTCGTAACGCAATGCATCCACGGGCTTCTGCTTTGAAGCTCTTACTGCTGGTAGTAATCCTGAGCCTGCTCCTACCACGAATGCGAATAATATGCATCCGATTATCAAGTACCATGGGAAGGCTGGTTGTAACAGGCTGTAACCCGCCTGTGCTGCGACCATTCCTCCTATGCTTGCTACAACATAGCCCAGCAACACTCCTATTATTCCTCCAACCAGCCCCAGCACTCCCGACTCAAACATGAAGATGAATAATATGTTTTCATTCCTTGCCCCTACTGCTTTCATTATTCCTATCTCCTTGGTTCTTTCCAGCACTGCTGTGTACATAGTATTCATTATATTCACAGATGCCACTATTAATGATATTAGTGCAATTAATACAAGCACCCCGTTAAGAACGTTTATTATAATTCCAAAGGTTTCTATTATATCCTCAAAGCTCTGCACAAAAAAGGTTTCTTTTCCTTCTTCTTCACCTCTATGCTTTCTTAGTTTCTCTGTTATCTTATCTGCTAATTCAGTTGGGTCAACACCTTTTTCTGCGCTTAACATCACATAACCAAACTGGCCTACGTATTCAGGATGCAATTCTTCAAATGCTTCCAAGGTTAGGTACATCTGAGCATCATCCCCAGGATTCCCTACCTCACTGTAAAAACCCACAACCTCAAAATCTTTACCATTAAGTTCAACCTTGTCTCCAACTTTTAGTGGTTTATCAAATATCCTTTTTTCAAGTAGGTAGTTATATCCAAGCACTACCTTATTCAGGTCTCCTTTTTTTAAATCCCTGCCTTTTTCTATGTCAATATTAAAGCCTTCCATAAAGAATTCCAGTTCATCAGTATCCATTCCAATCACAAAGTAATACGTGACTTCATCTTTGAATCTTAGCTCAGCTGATTTAAAGTACATTCCTGTAATATCCTTAACCCCATTAATCCTTGCTACAAAATCAATATCATTCTGGGTTAAATAGAAGTTCTCATCTAATCCAGGAACCCCTACTCCTTTTGGTTGGATATATAACTTATCTGCACCTGCTTCTGCTGCTATGGTGTCCATGTAGTACTGGATTCCAAGCCCAAAGCTGACAAGAGCAAATATGGCTGTGATTCCTATGAGTATTGATAAGATAGAGAGCCCACTTCTTAGTTTTCTATTTCTAAGGTTTTTCAAGGAATACTTTATTTCATCTAATTTTATTATTGCCATTTTGCTTTTTTACTTTGCTTCACGCAAAGAATCTACTGGGTTAAGTTTTGAAGCCCTGTACGCAGGCAGCACCCCAAATACTGTTCCAAGTACAAATGAAAACATTAATGCACCAAATATTAAGCCACCACTCACGTTTGCCTGTATGAGTTCTGAGCCAAGAGCCAGTCTTCCAATAGCTGCCAGGCCATAAGCAAATATTAATCCCAGAGCTATCCCAATACCTCCTCCTACCATCCCCAGAAAGCCTGATTCAATAAAGAAGAGGGTGAATATTGTGCTGTTCCTTGCTCCTATTGCTTTCATTATTCCTATCTCCTTGGTTCTTTCCAGCACTGCTGTGTACATGGTATTCATAATTCCAATTCCTCCTACAAGTAGGGATATAAGGGCTATTATTGTGATAAAGAGCTGGACAGCAAAAAGGGTTGAATCAAGGGATTCAAGGATTGCCTGAGGAGATTGGACCTCAAAGTCTTCTTCTCCTATATCAACATCTCTTTCTTTTCTCAGGAGTTCTTCAATTTTTTCTTGAACATCATCAATCTGTTTCTCATCCTTTACCTTCACAGCAATAACATCAACCTCGTCTACATCTGTTTCAATAAAATCAAACATGGTTTGCTCATTCATTAGTACCACTTGGTCAATGGTAAAGCTTCCTTTTCTTTCAATTATTCCAACAACTTTGAACTCCATGTCATTGATTGTTATCTCATCACCTGAGCTTACACCCCTGCCAAAAATATCATCCTTACTAAAATCATTTCCAAGAACAACACCTTTTCTGTCATCATCCCTTAAAAGCCTTCCCTGCTCTGCCTTTAGGTTTGACATCTCCTCAAATGCTTTTCTCCTATCCCCTTCTGGAACAGAACCAAAATATCCTATTACTTGCTCATCATTGAACTCCATTGTTCCTGTATCAATGTACCTTGCAAAAGCCATATCAACCCCGTTTATCTTTTCGATTTTATCAACAAGATCGCTTGTTAAGGGATTAACAGCCCCTGAGCCAGGAGGCCCCAAATTAACTCCAGCAGCCTGTACACTTAGAATATCTGTTCCTAGAAAGCCGAACTGAGAGGTTATAGCTATCCTTAAGCCTTGACCAAGCCCTATTAAAGAAACAACTGCTGCTATGCCTATGAATATGCCTATCATGGTCAGATAGGTTCTTAGCCTTCTCTTAGCAAGACTTCTAAAAGCTATTCTGAAATAATCAGCAATCATTTTAAAAATGAAATGATATAAATGAATTAAAAATGAAAAAGAGTTTTATGCTTTCTTTTGCTTTTTCTTGTTTCTTCTTCTGATTATGTACACAACAACTGCAACAATCGCCACAACCAGGATTACGATTCCCCAGGGAAAGCCTCCTCCATTGGTTCTTTGCCTTAACTCTTCTCCTGTGAAGAGCTCCAGCTCCAGAGGCAGTTCTTTGGTGTACAGGTTTCCATTGGCATCCCTGTACTCAACTGTTAAGGGCAGGATAACACTGTCTTCTGCCTCTTTGCACACCATTAAATCATACTCAGCAGTTTCATAATCGTCAGAGTCAAGCTCTCCGATATAGACCTCTGGATTTGATATTATCTTAAAGTCTTCTGTTTCGGTCATGGTTAAATCAAGGAATTTTATGTCTGTGAAGCCTTTGTTTACTATTTTTATCTCTACTCTTCCTTTAGCACCTGCTTGGTATATCTCTGTGCTCTCAATGTTTACTGATATGTCAGGTGTTGATTCTACCAACAATCCAAGGATTCCTTCTCTAGAGAAGTTTTCTCCTGATGAATCTGAATAGGTTAAGGTGTAAGGAACCTTGTATGCCTTTGACTCTGCATCTGCATCTGTGAAAAGATTAAAAACTATTTCCTTGGATTCTCCTGCTCTAAGGCTCTTAAGGGTTTTCTCATTTCCAGAGCCTATAGGAGTGAAGGGTAGCTCTATCACGCTTACAGTGGTTGTCAGGGTTATCTGCTCGTATAAATCAAGGTTCAGCTTTATGTCATTCAGGGTGTTGTCTGCAAGGTTCTCAAGTACAAATGATACCTGGGTCATGGTTCCTGGTATTATGTTATCCCTATCAGTTTTTATCTGATTAATAGCAAGCACAGCATCCCTTGACC
This sequence comes from Euryarchaeota archaeon SM23-78, assembly GCA_001595785.1. Classification (GTDB taxonomy): domain Archaea; phylum Nanobdellota; class Nanobdellia; order Woesearchaeales; family SM23-78; genus SM23-78. The sequence continues at coordinate 3,241 of LSSJ01000012.1, read as the reverse complement.
TCACAGTTACCGTGTAGTCACCTGCCTTGGTCCATATGCCTCCATCTATACTGTACCAGAACTCGACTGTGTGGTCACCTGTTGTAGCACCAGTATCAACGAATAGATTCCATTTCTCTCTAACACCTATATCTCCTGTCTGGCTGCCTGCTATGGTTCCTAGGTTCTTTAATTCTTCATCTCCGTAAAGCGAGAAAGGATACTTTAGCACTAGTTTTGCTTGTGTGTTTTCAGCTGGTTTGCCTCCCTCATTTTCTATTCTGAACCTAAGTTCAACTGTGTTGCCAGGAGCCACAGGGTCTGGTTCTTGGTTAATGAGTGTGACTGTTATTTGTGAAAAACTAGATATCTGTGCACTCACATTCATGGCTAGCATTAAGAATACTAGCACTATCACTGTTGTTTTTATTAACATATTTACGTATTCTTTTCTCATCTTTTATCACCTTTTTTTACCTTGTATGATTTTTTAGGCTCTTTATTATTTTGCCGTCAAGCAGATACTCTGTTCTATCTGCTTTTCTTGCCACGTTTGGATCATGTGTGACCATAACTATTGTTTTTCCCTCTTTTTTGTGTAATTGTTTTAAGAAATCTATAACTGTTTCTCCTGTTTTTGAGTCCAGGTTTCCTGTTGGCTCATCTGCCAATACAACCTCTGGGTCGTTTGAAAGAGCCCTTGCTATTGCTACTCTCTGTTGTTCTCCTCCTGAAAGCTCAGTAGGCTTGTGATATATTCTATCACCTAGGTCTACCATCTTAAGCAGTTTTCTTGCTATTTCCATTCTTTCATACCTAGGTATGTTTTGGAATATCATTGGCAGCATTATGTTCTCTAATGCAGACAGGGTAGGGATAAGATTGAATTGTTGGAATATGAAGCCTATCTTTCTGCCTCTTATCTGTGCTAGGTCTGATTCTGTCAGCTTTGCTATGTCTTGACCTTCAAGCAGAATCATGCCTTTGGACGGTATATCTAAAGCCCCTATCATGTTCATGGCTGTGCTCTTGCCAGAGCCAGAAGGACCCATGATTGAGACAAACTCACCTTTTCTTACCTTTAAGTCTAAGCCGCACAGAGCATTCACTTTTACCTCTCCCATCGTATATGTCTTCCATACATTCCTTAGCTCTATTATTGTGTTTGTATGGCTTCCTGTCATTTTCATTTCTACCTGGCTTCATCAAATTTTTTTAATATTTCCTTTATTATTTCTTCAAATTTCAGCATTCCTTTATAATAGTTTTCTATTATCTTAAGTTTTTCTCTTTGTTCTTGTGTGAGTTTTTTATCTTTGTATTTCTCTAATATTATTGGTATTCTTTCCTTGGCTAGCTTGATTACTGATTCCTGCTTTAAAATCAAACCTCTTCTTAAAATTTTTAAAACATCCTTTTCTGCTATTAAATACACTTTCTTAGTGCCTGGTTTTCTTATCCTCTTTACAAGCCCTGCTGGTTCAAATATTCTTATCTTATTGCATATTGACGCCAAGCTGTAGCCTGTTTTCCTTGCTAGTTCATCCATTGGTATTTCTCTGGGTTCTAGAAACAACACCCCGAGAATTGTACATAAAGAGTCATCTACTCCTTGTAGTCTTCCAGCTGTTCGGTAGAAGTCCAGCATTTCTTGTTCAAGGGGGTCCATTTTACAAGTTTTAATATTTTCTAAATATTATAAATATGTTGAAATTTATAAATGTTTTGCTTTTTTAGCAACATACTAAAAAAACATTTATAAACCCTAACTACAAATAAACACAGAAGAGAGGTGAGCCTAGTGACAGATGCGCACAGAATACTATCAGATGTTCCTGAGTCAAGACTAGCCTTCTGGTTTGCCAACGGAACAATAGCCAGGAATATATATGAATTAGTAAGTGCTATGGAGTCCTGTGATAAAAATGTCTTTGAATACCATGTAAACCTGGAAAAGAATGATTTCTATAACTGGATTTTAAATGTTCTGGGAGACAAGACCCTGGCAAGAAGAGTAAAAAAAGAGATAGACCAGAAGAAGTTTGCGAGGAAGATAAGAAGAAGAATAAAGGAACTGGAAAAAATGTAATCATCATCAACTCTTCTTATGCTTCTTTTTCTTATTCTTCTTTTTAACCCCTGCCCCTATCTCCCTTTCAATCTCATTAAGAGTCTTCTCAAGCTCATCAAGCTTATCAATCACCTTCTTCTCACTACTCTTCTTGGTTTGATACTCAATAACCTCCCTCACAACCCTAACATCATCCTCAATGCTGGTGAGCAACAAATCATTCTTCCACTTAATCTTATGAACCTTCAAAGTCCTCACAAGCTCAATAACCTTGTTCATAGAGAGCTGGATGCTGTTAAGAAACAATTCAAGCCTAAAAACATCAAGAGTCTTATGATAATACTTCTCACTCATACCAGGCTTAACCAGCCTCTCAATATTAATAAGCGTGGTGTCAAGAGTAGAGAAAAGAATCCACAAATCATTAATCTCTCTTTCCTGAATAGTACCAGTCTCAATCTTCTCCAGAATCCTGTTCACATCTGCTCTGAACAAGTACAAGCCACTCCTCAACCTGTCAATAACATCCTCATAACTAATATCATACACCTCTTCAAGCAGGACTTCCTGCTTAACACCTACTAGCTTAGAAATAAGCACACCATAAATGATTAACCCAAAAATAACCTCTAAGCCTGACAAGAACTTACTAATACCTATAGGAATAACATCACCGTAGCCAAGAGAGGTAGCAGTGATAAAAGAGAAGTACAAGCTGTTAATAAAGCCCTCAGCATCAGGAATGATAAGCTCGCCCCCGTACTTCAAAGAGTGATTAGGCGCATATGAGAGGAAAAAGAAGATTAATCCAAAGAACAAGATAATGATAATCCAAAAAGAGAACACATGGAAAAAAGTGACCTTGTCAAGAACCCTAAAGATGTTATAATCATGTCTACTCACCACTTTTTTCATAATATTAGCCATAATACTAATTTTTAGAATAGTGATATAAATAATTTACTTATTTTTCAGTGTGCTTTGAAAATGATGGCGAATTTTGGGTATATGAGCATTGTTGTTATTATTGGCCTAAGGTCGAAATTTCTTCTTGAAAAGTAATCCAGTGCGTTGCCGGGGGACGCCTCATCCGGGGCAACAAAAATACTTTGTATTTTTGAGTTGGCTAATCAGAGATTAGTCAAAGGCAGCACCTTAAGTAAGGGGTTCCGGTCCTTTTTTGGACTAGGA
>LSSJ01000011.1 GCA_001595785.1 Euryarchaeota archaeon SM23-78 | reverse complement strand
AATCAAGCAGTTGATACTGATAGTAACAATGTGATTGACATCTTTGACATTGTATATATTGCTAGCAGATTCGGAACAACACCTCCTGAACCACCAGAGCCACCACCCATAGGAAATATTATTTATGCAGCAAGCCTGAGCCAAGTAGACATCCAGGCTGCGGTTGATGCTGCTAATGATGGTGATACAGTTATTTTACCATCTGGTACCAACAGCAATTTCGCAGGAACAGTTACTGTTACAAAGGCAATTCATATAAAGGGGCAGGGAAAAGACACAACGGTTTTGGAAAGAAGTTCAGTTGCAGGTCCTATCTTCAAGTTTGAACCGTCATCTAGTGATAAAGAATGGGAGATATCAGATTTAACCATAAGAGGGACTAATACTCAAAGTGGTGAAAGCGGTATCTTGGTTGATGCGAGTAGTGACAATTTCAGAATTCATGACATGAAGGTTGAGGGCTTTGGTTATTATGGAATAGGTATCAATTATTATAGTACTGGAGTGATTTGGAACTGTGATTTTAAAGATAATATGATGCCTGGTTATGGTTACGCAGTTCAGGTTATGGGCACTAAGACAGGCGATTCTTCTATGGGTGATTGGTCATATAATCAGCCATTATCTCTAGGAACAAGTGACGCTGTTTTCATAGAAGATTGTACCTTTGAAAATAGCAGGCATTATATAATGTCAAGGCGTGGAGCAAGGTATGTATTTCGCCATAATTCAATAACAGCAAATAGTTATGACCATAGTATTGACACACACGGTGACTACCCTGGAACGTCAAGGGGGGCAAGACAGTTTGAAGTTTACAATAACACTGTAAATTGTGTCACCCAAGAATTTGTGTGTGGGTTCCACAGTGGGAGTGGAGTTGTCCATAATAACGTTGTTACTGATATTAAATATCAAAACCAATTCATTGTTTTCCAGAACGGATGTTGCATGTCAGACACATGCAGTCCATATCCAGAAGCAGACCAAACTACAGGTGTATGGGTATGGGAAAATACTGTTAATGGAGAATCATACAACTCACCCAGATCCTCTTCTCAATGCCAACCAATAGGATTATTTCAAGAAGGCAGAGACTGGTTTGAATATGAAAAACCAAGCTACACTCCTTACCCCTACCCTCATCCTCTAAGAGGGTCTTAACTTTTCCTAAAACTTTAAATACCCTTTCTTAACTATACCTTAATAAAATGATGCTTTTGGCTTTTGTGGATACTCATGGAGACACTGATGTATTGAAAAGACTTAAGAAAAAAGCTGCTAAAGCAGATCTTGTTCTGTGTGCTGGTGACATGACTATCTTTGAGCATAAGATGAAGAGCATATTGCGAGAGATTAATGGCTTTAACAAGCCGGTTCTAGTAATTCATGGTAATCATGAATCTGAAGAAAATTTAAAAGAGGATTGTAAGAAACATAATAATCTTATCTTTCTGCACAAGAAGTTCTTTGAAAAAGAAAATATAATATTTGTGGGCTATGGAGGAGGTGGCTTCTCATTAAGAGACGAGAAGTTTGAGAAGTTTGCTGAAAAGATAAAGAAAAGAAGAGAGGGTAAGCAGTTGGTCTTACTGCTACATGGGCCTCCTTATGGTAATAAAACAGATTTGATAATGGGAGAACACGCAGGTAATAAGAGCTTTAGAGACTTTATTAGACAAGAAAAACCTTTAATTGTTGTTTGCGGTCATCTGCATGAGAACGAGAATGTGCAGGACAAGATTGGCAAAACATTGATAATTAATCCTGGGCCTGAAGGGAAGTTGATAGAGGTATAGTTCAAAAAAAGTAAGTGCCAATTTACGAGGGCAACATTTACCTTGTAATCAAAGCGGAGTAGGGGGACATGCCCCCTCCGGGGATACGGAGCTCTCGGAAACATAAGCGTGCCCGAGCTGGCACTTTTTTTGAACTTAGAAAATTCTACAAGCCCGTGCGACGATTGAGGCGCTTTAATTTTTATTTAAATTTAAAAAATTACTCTATACGACCTATTTCCTTAAACATATGTTTAAGGTATTTTGGTTCTTTTCTTGTTGTTCTTCGAACCAGAACATCAATGAATAATTCATCTCTATAACTATGATGAACTCTTGTCTCTGCTCTTCCTTTTATAAGTTCTATTTTCGGTTCTTCTTTTACCGACAGCAATGTAGGGTTTATCCTTACACTTACATTGTTAGGCAATAGATAAGTAAACGTGTGTTCTGGGCAAGGGTCCAAATGCTGGACACGCTTTTCTAAATGGTCTTTTAAATTGCATGTTTCATGAAGATCCATATGAGTAGGATTATGAGATGCCTCTTGAATTTGAGCTAAAGATATTTCATCAAGTGCCTTTCTTAAATCCCAATAAATCTCAACAGGTTTTCTTTTGGCTTTTTCCTTATCTTTTGCACCAACATAATGTTGGGACACATATATTTTTGGTTTTTTGTTGAATCTCATATTAACACCTCCATTTTCTAAAACCCAGGAAGAGTAATTCTTCCCAGGTTCCAAGGTTGAGATATTTTATAACTACTAAAAAGTAGTTATGATATATAAATATTTATCCTCCAAATTGGGACTATATATAGAAAGATTTAAATAAAGAGCAAATCTAATTCATAACATGGACACATCAGTAATAGAAGATATAGGGCTTACACAAGCAGAAATAAAAGTATACATTACATTACTTGAGACAGGAACAAGTTCAGCAGGACCGATACTAGAAAAATCAGGATTACAAAACTCGGTTGTTCATCGGGCATTGAATAGCTTAATAGAAAAAGGTTTAATAAGCTACATTTTAGAAGGTAAAAAAAGGATTTACAAAGCCACAGATCCAGAGAACTTCCATGATTTTATTGAGAAAAAAATAAAACGATTTGATGAGCTTTTGCCAGAATTAAAAAAGAAACAACAATTAGCAAAAATTAGCACTTCTGCAGAGGTTTTCAAAGGAAAAAGAGGAATTAATGAAATGTACATGACTCTTCTGAACTCAGGAGGAAAGGAATACAATACTTTTGGCGGTGGTTCAGAAGTAACATATGATGTTATGGGAGAGCACTGGTGGAAAAGTCTGCACACAAAAAGAATAGCAAAAAAAATACCTTGTAGGCAGGTTTTTGACGAAACAATAAGAAAATTTGGAGACGAATTAAACAAAAGACCGCTCACGAAAATTAAGTTCTTACCAAAAGAATACGCCCAGCTCCAAGAAACAATAATAATAAAGGATTATGTGGGAATAGCAATTTTTACAGAGAATCCTTACGGAGTTTTAATAAAAGACAAAATTGTTGCTGACGGATACAGAAAACAATTTGAAATTCTTTGGAGCAAGGCAATCCTTTGATTTTATTAGGTATTATAATTTAATTTTTATCTCATCAACATCATCAATACTTATCCAGGCTGACATCATTCCAAATCCAGTTTTATCAATATTAAATGACTTTATTTTTTTAGGATTTTTTAAAAAAACTAAGATGCAGTATTTCTTATGCTTAAACCTCTTAAAAAAATTTGGGATGTCCTTGATGCCAAGCCCGTCGCCAGGGCCGTACTTAAAAAGAATTTGTTTAATCTTAAGAGGGGTTAAATCTGAAAATTGAATAACATTCTCAACTTCTGTTTTGATAGTTACTGGTTCGCCTGAATCTTTGAAATAAACAGTTTCACCCTTTTTTATTTTATCCCAAGGAGGATATTTTGTTTTATACCATCTTGACTCTATTTTCTTTTGACCAGACAAAATTTTCTTTGTCAAACCCCACGATTTCCTCATTATCGCTACGTGCTCCATTTTAGTTTCCTATCCTTTCTAATATTAATTATAAACATAAAGTTCAAAAAAGTGCCAGCTCGGGTCCACTTATGTAATCGAGAGCTCCACATCCTCGGATGGGGCAACCCCCTGTTCCGCTTTGATTATGAAGTCGATGTGAGCCCTCGTAAATTGGCACTTACTTTTTTTGAACTTAAAACTTTAATTTCCTATCCTTCCTATCCTTCTTCATTAACAACACTACTCTTGATGCTTGCTGTTCATCAATCATTTTATATCCCGAGTGTTTTGCTAGCTCCTTTGCAAATTCTTTTATCTCATTATGCCTAGGCATATTCTTATGTTCTAATCTCCTCTTAGAATATCCTACATGAACATATCCTTTGCATTCAACAAACATTGGCTCTGCTATTTTAATAAGCTCTGCATATTGTTCTGGATACATCATGTTCAGTTCTTTTGTAAGGGTGAGTCTTATGGTTGTCCTGGTTTTCTCCTTTAACTCCTTTATTGAATTTAATGATTCTAAAATTTTTTTCCAGCCATCTTTTATTAGTGGAGAACACATTTTTTTAAATACCTGCTCATTTGGTGCAGGCAAGGTTATGTACAATTGAGTTGGCAAAGTTTTCTTATCCATTAATTTCTTCAACATCTCAGGATTGGTTCCATTGGTTACTAGGAATGAGCTTATGTCTTGTTTTTTTAGTTCTTTTATTAGCTTTGGTAGTTCTGGGTACATGGTTGGTTCTCCTGCTAGGCTGATAGCAAAATGTAAGGGTTTTTTTGCTTCAATATATTTTTTTTTATTAGTCTTTTTATTGCCTCCAAAGCCTTGTAAATACTTAATATGAGCTTTTATACATTCTTGAATTATTTTTTCTGAAGCTTCAGATTTCCCAACCCATCTAGGCAGGGTGTGCTCTATATCTCTCCAACACCACTGACATCTTAGAGTACAATAAGGCAGGCTTGGAGTCATTTGCACACATCTATGGCTGTTAATACCATAGAACTTTTGCTTATAACATACTCCTTCATCTCTTAAGCTTTTTTTGGTCCAAAGACATACCTTGATGGCTGAATGGTTTCCTACTAATCTGTAGCCTTGCTTTTCAAGGTCTTTTCTTTTGGGTTTAGAAATTGTTGATTTTCTGAACTCCAAAAAATGTGTTTTATTTTTGATGGGTTGGGTTATCATTAATAGTTAGAGTTATGTTAAGATATTTATTTCTTTTCAAAAGGAAAAAATATTTATATAATAAGTAAAATTATATTATTTTATCATATAAAACATGAAGAAATCACTTATATAATAAGTTTAAATTAAATTTGAATAAGTTAATTAGAAAAAAATAACTTATATAATAAGTAAAATTTTTGCTTTATAATATTAAATAAGTATTAATTATCAAAAATAGAAGAAAAAAACTTATATAATAAGTAAATATTAACATAAAATTAATCAATTAAGTAAAAAATAGAAAAATATATAAATAAGAACTTACATAATAAGTAAAATTACGTTTTTTTAGGGTGAAAAGACTTTTTATTTAAGTATAATAAAACTCAAAAAACTTATATAATAAGTAAATTGGACTTTGTCAAGCGGGAGAAAATAAGAGAAGACAGTCTTTACAACGCCTTTCAACTAGTTCTTAAAAGTCTAAAAGAAAAGTATGATCTAAACACAAGAGAAGTAATAGAACTAATAGCACCGCACGACAAAGAAGCCATAAGTATCCCAATCCAAGTTCTACAGAACAGACAGCTCGGAGTGCTAGAAGCAGTAGTTGTGTATCTAAAAGATGAGATAGGACTCAAATATAGCGAGATAGCACACGCGCTTAACAGAGATGATAGAACCATCTGGAATGTGTATAACAATGCTAAGAAAAAAACTAAACGAAAAAGATGAACTATAAAGAAAGCCTAGAGGAACTAGAAAAGAACAGGAACGAACTACTCAGCTACCTAGATGAAATAGATGAGAAACTCATAAAAGAAGAAATAGATGGAATAGAATACCACATCCTGCTCAATGAAAAACTAGAAGGCAAAACCAAAGAAGAAGCACTCTTAGAAATAGAAGAAGAAATAACAGAGCTAGAAGAAGAATACAAGCAACACAAGAAAAAGAAGACAGAGCTGGCAATAGCAGGAGCAATGCTCCTAGCCTTTGTGCTTATAAGCATCTTCTCTCAAATCCCGCTTGAGAGTCCAACCGGCTTTGTAATAGGAGAAAAACAAGAAACTCATAGAATAGCTTACAACAGAGTGTTTGAGCAAAACGCAGAGAATGTGCTAGATTTAACCAACATAACCAGTCTAAGAATAAGCGGAGAACTAGAAGGAACAAGAGCAAGCATCAAACTAAGAGTAGGAGAAAAAGAATACCTAGTAACAGAGATAACCCTGCCAGAACAAGAAAACCTGATAACAGGATTAGCAATAGCAGAGCCAGAACCAGAGTACACCATAAGCACAGACAAAGCAGAATATGCCTTAGGAGAAACCGTTTACATAAGTGTAGAGCCAGAAACAGAAAACAAATCAATCTATGTTGAAGATGGAGAACAAAGACACAAACTAGAAGAAAACACATACATAACACAGAAAACAGGAGAACACCAAGTAATAGCCTTGATAGTGTTACCCAATGATATTCTTAGATTAGAAACCAGCTTTACAGTAACAAATGCAAGCATTGACCTCACTACAAATGAAACACTCAATGAAACCCTTAACCAAACAATAAATGAAACCATCAATGAGAGAGTAGAGCCAGAACCAGTAGAGCCAATAGAACCACTACCAGAAACCCCTCAAGGCTATGAATTCTCAGAGCTCTGCATAGAAACATGCACCTTGCCAGAGACCAGTTATCCAACCTTGATAATAGAAGTAGACCAAGGCTCAAAGCTAACCATAACCAAGCTCATAGTAACCCAGACCAAGGAAAACCAGGCACCAAGGCAAACCCAAATAGTGCCAGACCTAGTAGTATTAACAAGCCAACCAACAGTCCTAGACCTAGATGAGTACTTTGCAGACCCTGACCAAGACACCCTGGTTTATGATATAAATGAGATACCAGAAATAGGATTAGACATACAAGCAAGCACCTTAACCCTAAACTCAGACATGCCAGGCATCTACATGGCTTATCTGTATGCAACTGATGGAGACAAACTAACCACTAGCAACACCTTCCATATTACTGTTACCCAAGAAGGAGTTGAGCAACCAACAACACCCCTACCAGAGCCATCAACTACACCAAGCACTCCTACTCAGCCAGAAGTAATAGACCCATGCAAACACCCAAATCCTAATGAAAGACCAATAGAATGCTTGGAAGGAAATGAAGAAGAATACTTCAGAGACAAATCAATCCATCTCAAAAACCTTGATAGAAAGCCAATAGCAAGGGTCACAGCCTTTGGCAATCTGATAATCAAGGGAAGCCTGATAGAGAATTCTGATGAAAATCCTGGGTCAAATGACTTTAGAATAAGCTATTCCTTGCCAGATGAAGGAACAGAGGTAGCAACAGCATGGATTGATACAAGCACAGGAGACCTGCATCTAAGAGGAAAATTGTATGAAGAACAATTCGACTTAGTGCCAGGAGGAGATGCCTTCATAATCCAGAACAGGAAAGGCACCAATCTAGGCTACTTTGACAGAAGAACAGGGGACCTGTATCTACGAGGAAACCTGATACAAGAAAGAGAGGAACAAGACATCATAGAAAGCTAAGATGATACAAAAAAGCATTACCAAACCCAAAAATTTCGTTTATTTGATTATCATAATACTAATAACAATATACGTTTATGGACAGAATGATCCAGGACACGATACATTGTACATAGAAGAACAAGGGGATAGTGAGCTGAACGGTAGTTTAAACATAACCAAAACCACTTTCTTACGAGGAAAATCATTGATACAAAGCTACCTAGACCTATATGCTAATGGAACCCTGCCCACACCAACCTACGGCCAAATAGCAGGTCTAGTAGACAGTCTCTACATTGACAGCCCAGGAAACATATATCTGAACGCTATAGGAGGCGGAGGAGGAGCAATGATATACCTAGGAACCACAGGAGACACAGTAAGCCTGAATGTAACAGGGAATGTGACCATAACAGGAGCCCTTAATGTTTTGAGCAGCATAGCCACAGTGAATGGCAAGGACATCTGCTTAGCAGATGGAACCAATTGCCTAGGAGGCAATAACACAGGCAATGTTTCAAGTGTGAGTGCAGCACCAGGCACACCCCTGACAGCCAGCCCAACCACAGGAAACGTAGTAATAAACATAAGCATACCAACATGTAGTGGAACAGATAAATTAACATACAATGGGACTCATTTTGAATGCGCAACAGACCAAGACGCAGGAGGCGGAGGAAATATTTCAGGAGATGGAGCAGCAGACAGAATAGCCTTCTTTACAGGAGGAAGCACCATAAGCTACAGTGATAACCTTAAATGGGATAGTAGTGCAAATAAATTAGGAATTGGGACAACAAGTACTACAGCAAAAATTACAATTGATAATGTGGGAAATAATTCCACATTTGGTTATAGCGCTATCTATATTCCTGATGCTGGTGAGGGCTTATATTTTGATTATGACGGAGGAATTGCATATAGAGGGACAGGCCAATATTGGTCACACAGGTTTACTGCTACAGATTTCATGGAGCCTGATGGTGAAATTCTGGGCATATATAAGGAAGAAGCATCTGAAGGCGATACATTAGTTTACCCCGATGCAAATCAGGAGGTAATCGCAATATTCAGAAATGACGGCACTGTTGGCATTGGTGACAAAACCCCTGATGCTGTTCTAGATGTTCAGAGCAATTCCACCTCTACCCAGCTAATGCTTAGTTATGATGATAATAATCATGGTAATTTTTCAGTCACCTCAGATGGTAATTTAACGATTAAAGCCACTAATCATGTAATTATTGATTTGAGTTAGTTCATGAAAGCATAAACACATCACAAATTCATGTTCACGTTTTTGTGATTTAATTCACAAAAATAGGTTGAGAGTTGGAGAGCTATGAGAACAGGAAACACAATTTTTAGGAGTAGAACTACTCTTATATATAGCTCTCTAACCAACAAAGGGGACAAAACCCCTAATCCTGCTTCTTTTGGCGCCAGCTCTCAGCCTGTTAATATTCTATTCTTTTTACTAATTTTTATTCTTGTTTCAGCCAGCCCTGTTAGTGCTGCTTGGGCTGACTCTGATTTTGATAAGTGCATGAATATAACCATTACTAATAGTGGTTCAAAAACATTAATAGACTTCCCAGCTTACATAAACCTGACTTATGATAATGATATGCTGCCAGACTTTAAGGATATCAGGTTCTATAATGCTTCTTGCGGCAACGGAGGGAACCTACTAGCCTATGAAATAGAAAACTACACAACAAGCACAAGAGCACACACATGGGCAAGAATACCCAGTCTACCAAGCACAGGAAGAACAATATCAATCTACTACAAGAACAACACAGCAATAAGTAGCGGAGAGAATGCAACAGGAGTGTGGGACAACAACTACGTAGGAGTATGGCACATGACAGAGGCTAATGCAACAGATTCTACTAGTAATGGTTTTAATGCAACTGATGTAAAAGAGCCTTCTACTACAGAGGGATGGATTAGTTTAGGTGTAGAACTTGACCAGAATGAATCCTTTAACATAACCAACCAAACAGAAGACGTTATCAAGCAAAACGGCACTATTAGTTTCTGGTATAAGGAAACTGACAACATGACCCAGTGGGACAGATTCTATGCAACTGAAAATGCAAGTAAATTTGCAATGGCTAAGTACAATTCAACCCAGATAATCCCTACTATTAATACAGAAGACCAGTACCACGACATAACAATTGACTTATGGGATGACTCCTTTCATTATGTAGTGTTAACATGGACAACTGAGTCTCCTTATGGAAAAACAAGGACCTTTATTGATGGAGAACCAGCAGATAATGCAGATAAATGGGGTTCATGGCCTGGTCTAAGCGCAGAGAACTTCTATATTGGCGGACACAGGAACGAAAGTAGTTGTGAAGGAGTTATTGATGAGTGGAGAATATCAAGTATTAATAGGACCCCTAACTGGATTAATATGAGTTATTTAATAATGGCCAACCAATCTGACTATGTTAGTTACGGTAGCGAAGAAGCCAGACCTGGAACCTGGGCTAATGATGACTTAGATAGATGTATGAATATAACTATAACCAATTCTGGCAGTGAAAACCTATACAACTTCCCAGCATATATTAACTTAACTTATGCAATAATGGAGGAGCACCACTAGACTACGAGATAGAAGGTTACAACGCTAGCACAAGAGCACATATCTGGGTGAGAATACCAAGCCTACCAAGCACAGGAAGAACAATATCAATCTACTACAAGAACAACACAGCAATAAGTAGCGGAGAGAACCCAACAGGAGTGTGGGACAACAACTACGTAGGAGTATGGCACATGACAGAAACATCTGGAACTAGGTATGATTCCACAAGCAACAAGAACAACCTCACCCCTATGAATACCACTTTCAGTGGAACAGGAGTGATAGCTGGAGCCACTGACTTTGAAAACAACACTCAAAGCTATTTAATGATTAATGATAGTGACCAGACAGGCCTTGACCTGAACAACTCTGACTATACATTCTCATTCTGGTTTAAACCAGAAGATTCAGTTGGAGACGGCTATTCTTTTTATGACAAAGGATATCCAGGTGTTGGGGGAAATTGTTATGGGTCTGAATGGAACGATTGGGAGGGATGGTGTATATCTCATGAAAATGGAGGCTGGGAATCAGAAGTTTCAAGTTTTGATACCGAGCACTATGGTGTTTGGGCTTATTATGCAGTCAGCTTTAATGTTTCCAACGGAGATATGATATTCAGTCGGGATGGTGTATTTGATGCCCCAGATAACATGTCAACGAGCCCTCCTGACAACGATAGGCCATTTGACATTGGCAGAAAGCTAGACCGTCCTTGGCTTGACGGTTTAATTGATGAATTCAGAGTCTCAAACACTCCCAGAAGCAACAACTGGATTAATATGAGTTACTTAATAATGGTCAACCATTCTGACTTTGTGAGTTACAGTGATGAGGAAACAAGGCAGGGATACTTTGTCCTTAATCCTCCAACCGGAGCCAGGCTGGTGCTTGAGAGCAATACCAGCACTGATGTTACAACTAGTGGCCAGACAGGAATAAAAAAAGTGCTTGTAGGCCTAAACACAACACCAGGTAACTATTCAGGCATTCTTGTACTCAACTTCACAGATGACATTGATATGAGTGACTTAGTACTGAACACCAGCCTTTCACTAACAAAATCAGTTTTACACAACAGCTCGCAGATCAGTAATAAAGTAAATGTTTCACTACTAATACCAAGAGTTGATAATAGTGGCAGAGTGTATGTATGCCAAAATGCTACAGGCATGTCACAAGTAAACACCAGCTGTTTGAACAAGACAAGCATAGAACTAGGACAAACCAATAATGGAATGACACTAAGCGAAATAACCTATGACACAGAAACCTACTATCTAGTCGAAAACATAACAGGAAGTGGTGGAGGAGAAGGACCAGGAAACTGGTCAAACACCTCACTAGACAAATGTATGAACATAACCATAACCAACTCTGGAAGCGAAACCCTATACAATTTCCCAGCATACATTAATTTAACCTATGACAATGACATGCTGCCAGACTTCAAAGACATAAGATTCTATGGAGCAGCATGTGATTATGGAGGAGCAAAACTAAACTATGAAATAGAAAACCACACAACAAGCACAAGAGCACATACATGGGTAAGAATACCCTCATTGCCTGGCACTGGAAGAAAAATCTCTGTTTATTACAAGAATACCACAGGTATTGGAAGTGGGGAAAATGCAACAGGAGTGTGGGACTCTTATTATCTTGGTGTATGGCATCTTAAGGAGACTAGCACTGATAGTGTTGGTGAGTATGGTGATTCTACTAGTAATAATTATAATGGTACTGGTGTGAACACTCCTTCTAGGGTTGAAGGAAGAATTGCTTTTGGCCAGGACTTTGATTTTAGTAGTGTTGAATACATTAATGGTACTGATATTCAGCATAATACTACTTGGAACGGCACTATATCTGTTTGGACTGACTCTGATAACATTGATAGAGACCAATACATTGTGAATCATGTCTCTAGCAATATTCATAGAGTTGGTATAGGCACTAAGAACACGGGTAATGGTGTGTGGACCATGTTCCGTTATATTGTTGGTACTGGTTGGGAAGGAGTTTCAGGAAATGCTAGTGATGGATGGCATCATCTAGTTCTTGTAATAAATAATACTAGTGTAAAAGGATATGTTGATGGTATTGAGCTTAATGGAAGCCTTGATAATTTAGGCACTACCATGAATAATAGCTTTTCAATTGGTGCCAGGGTTAATGGGGCTGATGAGTATGATGGACAAATAGATGAGGTGCGACACTCCAGTATTCCAAGAAGTTTAAACTGGATAAATCTATCTTATCTAATAGTAGCTAACCACTCTGATTATGTAACTTATGGCTCTGAAAGTAATCAGTACTGTAACCCAACCATAAATGCTACCTTAACAGAAAATATTACCTGTGCAGACATGTTCATTCCTGAAGATGTTATCCTAAATACTTCTATCTACTCAATAAATGCTACAGGTGATTTTGTGATTAATGGAACCCTTGAAGCCTCTTTAGGCGGAAACCAATGGTTTGGCTCTTTAACCATTAACTCAGGTGGAACTTATAATGCTACGAGTAAGACTACTATTATTACTAATGAAACCAGTGGAGGATATGCCATTGATATTGACGGAAGCTTTAATCATAATTCTGGGAAAGTGACTATCAACACTAGCTCTAATACAAGCTTAGACCTTAATGCTAGTTCAGGTGTTTTATATAATCTTGAGATATCAACAGGCAACTCATCACATATATTAGAGCCTGATTCAGGTTTTGTTATTAATAATAATCTGATAATAAGGAATGGAACCCTGAATATATTAGGATACAACATAACTGTTGGTTCTGTACATAGTAATGGCACTATTAATCTAACTGCTGGAACCCTTTTGAACTTTAGTAGTACCGAGGGGTTTGACTATGACTGTGGCGGATACCTCAACATATTAGGAAATGTTAGTAATAAAGTGTTATTCACTGGAACTTATAGTTGGGACATGAACACTTATTTAAACATCTATGCTAGGAATGTAATCTTTGAGAAGTTTGGAGCTTTTCTCTCATGGAAAACTGGCTTAGACATAATCAATGCCACGTTTAGGAATTCATCAAATTTTGTGTATCCTATGAAGACTATAACCAACTTTAAGAACATTATTATGCATGATATAAATTACTTAAGATGTGGTTGGAGTAGTGATGCTGTTTTTGTAAACATTACCATACTGAACACCACTAGTGCTTATGATGTTGGCTTGTATGGAGATGACATCCTCATAGAATTTGTAAATTCTAGTTTTAACATAAGTGCTGTCAATCTGGCTGTGGGTAACCTCTCTTGGGGCGGAGGAGACATAATATCCAAGAATCATAATGATGTGACTAATGAGTACTGGATTGTTGCTTCAAGTTTAAACAAAAGCGAACTTACCAATGACTTTGGTTCCTTAGATAATGTACATATACATAATAATGGAACTCATAATAGTACCTTTATAATAGACGAAGCATGGAGCTATAACTCTATAAGTGTTAATAACTCAGCTATTCTTAGCTATGTTTATAATGGAACAGATGTTGGTGTTAATTATTATAAGCAGAACAATGGAAAGGTTTATGTGAATAACAGTGCTGTGCTCATCACTAATCAATCCTACTTTAATAATACAAAGATTATGGATAATACAACAGGTGCTGCTTACTGGGTTGATGATGTTGAGACTGGCTCATCATGGATAGTGAATAAGTGGTGGATGAATAATAACCTGGACAGGTGCATGAATATCACTATTGCTAACTCTGGCAGTGAGAACCTAACCAACTTCCCAGCTTATATCAATCTTACTTATGACAATGACATGCTACCAGACTTCAAGGATATAAGATTCTACAGCTTTGAATGCGAGAACGGAGGGCAACTACTTGATTATGAAATAGAGAATTATACGACTAATAGTAGAGCGCATATATGGGTAAGAATACCAAGCCTACCAGAAACAGGAAAAACAATAAGCATCTATTATAAGAACAACACAGAAATAAGCAGTGGGGAAAACCCAACAGGAGTATGGGATAACAATTATGTGATGGTTCATCATCTAGAGGAGAACTGTGCATCAGCTAACTGCACAATAGATTCTACACAATACGCTAATAATGGAACACCTTATAATAACACTGGAACAACAGGCAACCTTTTTAATGCCTCAGGAAGAATAGGACCTGGCTATAAGTTTGATGGAAATAATGATTATGTAAGTGCTACTGTTTCACAACTTACTTTTAATGATGGTGATGAATATACTATAAGTGCTTGGTTTAAAGCAGAAAATACTAGTAATTGGAAAACTTTATTTGAAAAATCAGACAACTTGGGAAATTTTTGGAACAACACAGGTGTTAAGTTCTGGGTAGACAATGAAGTGCTTTATTTAAGACTTAATTCAGGTACACAATCAATTCATTCAGGATATATTACTTCTATTGGCAATTGGTATTATATAACTGCTAGAATGAATCAGGAAAAGAACATGACTCTTTATGTTGACGGGAACTATATTGGTTCTGCCAATGTTACAGATAATATATCAGCTGGTAATACAGAAACCTTCCGTATAGGCATAGCGGATGTTTATTATGGTGATGGATGGGAAGGCGATTTCAATGGCACCATAGACGAGGTAAGAGTGTCAAATACTTCCAGGAGTCTTAACTGGATTAATATGTCTTATCTAATAGTTAACAACCAATCTGATTATGTCAGCTTTAGCAATGAGGCCTGGAGAACCCATAATGTCACTGATTGCGATGTTATTAGCAGCGGCGGGGTGTATGAGCTAACCAATCATGTTAACAGCTCAGGCACCTGCTTTAATATTAAAGCAGATAATATAACCCTTGACTGTAAAGGCTATAACATTACCTGGGCTCTAGGAGTTGCTAGTCTTGGTGTTAACAACACTGCTGGCTATGACAATATTACTATCAGGAACTGTGTGTTTGAAAAACCAATGTTTGTTGGCCAGACTTTAAGTGATGCTGTGTACTTTATTGGCTCATTAAACCCTGTTTTCATTAACAACACAATTATTAACTATTATGGTTATGGCTTAAGGCTTCAGGGCGGAAGCCATAATGCCAATATATCTGATAATAATATTAATCCAATAGAATTCTTTAATGGTATCTATCTTGCTAGCTCTGACAATGCAACAATACAGAATAATAATTTTACCAGTAATGGAAATAGACTATGGCCTTCATGGAATAACAAAGCTATATACTTGTACAACTCCAGAAGAGCAGAACTGTATAATAATGCTGTGACTAGCAATTACTGGAGCGCGCTTGATGTTGAAGGTTCTCAAACAGCTCATTTCAACCACACCATAGGAGAGGATAACACTCTTAATGGAACATCTATCAGATACATTGCTATGGAGAGCAACAAAGCATATCAGGATGTTGACTGGACTAATTACAGTGTTGCAGTATTCAATGTAACCAACATAACCTTTACTAACATGACGTTTGACCATATCTGCTTTGGATATGAGACCAACCAGGTTAACCTAAGCAACTCTACCATTAGGTCATCAGGCTTTGTAAGCCTAGAATTAGAACCAGTAACAAATATTGAGATAAGAAACAACTTCATTAATCACACAAAAAATACTTATACAATTGCAATGAGAGGAAGCAGCACATATAATCTAAGCTTTATTAATAATACTATCAGAAACACAGGAGATACAACAACAATATACCAGAGTGGAGGAAGAGTTAATTTTAACCTTTATAATAATACTATAAACGCAACAAATGCTCCTGGAATATACAGCTACCCAAACGATAATACAATAAATATATTTGAAGGCAACACTATCTACACAGCAGGAGCATCAAACCATTATGGTATAAGATTAAACACAATGCTGGACCTAGTAATTCTAAAAAAGAATAAAATTATTTCTTCTGGTGTGGCTTTATTAAACCGTCTCACTTATGATGCAGGTACAAGAATAATAATAGTTAACGACACCACACTTAACTCTACAGGCAACTACAGTTTTATGATTCAGGGTGATGTTGACGGAGTCACTAACTTTACTAATGTGACAATAGCAAATAATAATAAGAGCATATCATCACAAGGCAATTTCATTTTCAATGTCTTCTGGTATATGGACATGAATATCACTAACACTACAGGCGCTCCCATAAGTGGTGCAAATGTAACTATAACTGATGTTAACGGAACATTTGTATACACTGAACTAACAGCAGCAGACGGAACCATAACCAAAAGAGTGTATCAAGAGTACTGGGAAAACGCCACTGCTGATGGCTATTATACTAATTACACAGTCACAGCATTTAAGAGTGGATTAGGAAGCAATTCAACACAAGTAAACCTATCAACTAATAGATTAGTTCACCTCGCACTTACTAATCAACTAACTGCCTGCGGAGACCTAGATACAGCAAACACAGTGTATAACTTAACCCAGAATGTGAGTAGTGCAGACACCTGCTTTAACATCACTGCTAATAATGTAACCCTTGAATGTAATCATTACACTATCAACTATTCTCAAAGCATATATGGTAATCCTGGTGTTTCATTCTACAATTCGAATTTAAGCACTGTTAGGAACTGTAAAATAGTAAGAAAGGATACAAGCACAGCATCAGCTGCTTCAGGAATTTTCATTAACGCCTATAGTAATAATTGTACTATAAGGAATAACACAATAATAACAGGTTCATCTAACAATGATAATAATGGAATTCTTATTTATGGTTCTGGAAATGGCGGGAATCATAACAAAATAATTAATAATAACATCACTACTACAAGTTATAGAGCTGCTGGAATATCCTTAGGGTATGATGCAGATAACAACACAGTGTTTAACAACACAATAACAACAACTGCGGGGAGTTCTGCAGGTATTAGTTTAATAACAAATCGGTATACCAACATAACTGAGAATACAATCACAACTCTCAGTGAGGGCGTATCTGTGGGTTGTATTTGGACATGGTGCGACCACACAGTTAAGAATAACACGGTTAATGGAAAGCCAATCCTGTATTATTATAATAATGATTCACTCACAATAGAGAATAACAAGAGTATTGGACAGCTAATACTGGCAAGGTGCAATAACATCACAATAAGAAACCTAACCATGAGTGTAAACAACATCCATATTATAGATACACCTAACGCAACAATAGAGAACACAAACATAACTCCATCAGGTAATTACACACAAGGCTTAGTTATTTACCGCTCAGAAAACAACATAGTTAATAATACCAACATAACCACGCAAGCAGGGAATGCCCTAAGTATATTTTATGAGGATAGTGAGGATAATCTTATTACCAACTCTAGATTAACAACTACAGGCACAGGCGGGGTTGGAATACACATAAACTCTCAAGCGTATAATAATAACTTCACAAACTTAATAATCAATACTTCTGGAACAAACAGCTATGGAGTATATTTACTTTACCAATGTAAGCTTTAATAAGAGCGATGTAGGCTTTGGAGCAAGTGCAACAGGAAAACTCAATGTCTTCTGGTACCTGGAAGTACATGTTAATAACACTGAGGGAACTGATTTGCAGAGTGCTAATGTGTCTGCTTTTGATAATAACAGCATTAGGAGATTCACAACTCTTACCAATAGCACAGGAAAAACAAGACAGGCTTTACTGGAGTACTGGCAGAACGCTACCTACAAGCACACCTACTCCAACTATACTGTTAATGCTACCAAAGGAGGATATGATCCTAACACCACAGAAGTGAATCTAAGCACTAACAAACAAATATATTTCACTCTTTCAAGAGACTATGTTGACTCCTGCAGGAATCTTACCATCGCAAACAGTGTCTACTACATGAACCAGAATATTAGTAGCGCAGGCACATGTATGGTGATAAAAGCCAATAACATAACCCTTGACTGCCAGCATTATACTATTAATTATTCTCAGAGCACCCAGGGTTATGGTGTTGATTTAAGAGATGCTAACCATACAACCATTAGGAACTGTAAGATAAAAGCAGAGACCCCTAACCTAATGAGTTGTTATGGAATATTCTTAAATTATACTACATATAACAGCACTATTCAGAACAACACGATTATGACTGGCCCTGGTTATGGTCCTGGAGGCAATAATGATAATTATGGAATCCGTGGTTTTTCTGGTTATCATACTATCAGAAATAACAACATAACAACCATAGGTGGGGATTGCGCAGCAATATTTATAGGCTCTAATAATATCATCTTCAATAACACCATCACAACAACAGGTAAAAGTATGGGGATATATTCACCAACAAGCAGTTATAATAATATAACCTTTAACACATTCTCAACCGAATCAATGGCTATTTATATATACGGCAGTTGGGTGGATTCCTGGTATAACCACACCATAAAGAACAATATCCAAAAAGGCGAGCCAATATATTATTACTTTAAAAATGACTCAATAACAATAGAAAATGATAATAACATAGGTCAGCTAATAGTTGCATCTTCTAATAACATAACCATCAGAAACCTAACCCTTGACAAAGACGCGCTTGTGTTTGTTGATACTCATAACTCATTAATAGAAAACTGCACCATAAACGTATCTGGAGAATATACATACGGAATATCTTTGTCCTCATCTGATAATAATACTATAAGTAACAATAACATAACAAGTAAAAGATGGAGCGCGCTTGATCTGGGGAGTAACAATAACCTAGCATCAAACAACAAGATAACAACAACAGGACCATATGGATTCGGAATTTCTGTAAGCGGTGACTTCAATAATATTTCGAACACCATAATCAACACCACCAATAGCAGCGCCCACGGACTCTTGGTAAGTAGTGGTGCAAATGATACAATAGTAAAGGACAGCACCATCACTACAGCGCTTGGAGATGATGTATATATTTATGATTATTTTACTTATACTGGTGCAGTTAACCTCACCAATGTCAGCTTTGATAAAAACAATGTTACCTTTGACACATCCAATACTTCAACGCTCAATGTCTTCTGGTATTTGGATGTTTATGTAAATAACAGTGCTGGCAATGATGTACCTAGTGCTAATGTGAGTGTTTGGGATAACAACAGTGTTTATAGGTTTTTAACCCTTACCAATAGCACAGGAAAAACAAGGCAGGAAGTATTAGAGTACTGGCAGAATACTAACACCAGGTATACTTACGGCAACTACACTGTGAATGCTAGCAAAGGAGGATACTTTACCAACACCACCCAAGTAAACATGTCTACTAACAGAGCTATTACCCTTACACTCTCAAGAAACTATGTTGATTCCTGCAGAAACTTAACAACAGAGAACGCAGAGTACTATCTGAACCAGAGTGTTAACAGCAGTGGAACATGCTTCTTTATCAAAGCACATAATATAATCCTTGACTGTGAAGGACATAATATTACCTGGGCAGGGTCATCTGTGGGGTATGGTGTTAATAACAGCGACCAATATGATAATATCACTATCCAGAACTGTGTGTTTGAAAAACCTGAATACTATGGAGAGACTTATAGTCATGCTATATATTTTAATCATTCGTTAAATCCAAGAATCACTAATAACACTATTGTAGCTTATTATGCTTATGGAATAAACCTTGATGTTAATTGTCATAATGCTAATATCAGTGACAATTACATTGAAATAACTGGATGGCTAGTGCCTTTATATATTATTTCATCAGATAACATTACACTCTCTAATAACAACCTAACTTGTTATGAACAAAGGAGCATGACTGGTAATGGAGGGATTGCTAAATCATTAAAATTAGATAATTCAGAAGGCGCAGAACTCTATAATAATCGTTTCTATGCAGACTGGTGGTCTGCTCTTGATATCAGAGGCAATCAAACAGCTCATTTCAACCATACTATTGGAGAGGATAATCTCTTGAATAATATGTCCATAAAGTACATTGCCATGGAAAGCAACAAAATATATCAGGATGCTAACTGGACTAATTACAGTGTTTCTGTTTTTAATACAACCAATGTGTCCTTCATAAACATAAGCCTTGACCACATCTTCTTTGGAGACGAGGTTACTAAGAGCAGCTTAGAAAACTCAACTATTCAGTCAAGCCAGGTAACAGCCCTGGAATTCTATGGAGTACAAAACATGACTATCAGGAACAACTTCATTAATCACTCGCAAAACACTTATCCAATAGGTATAGGAGTAGGCGGCTGTACGAATATCACTATTATCAATAACAGCATTCAGAACACAGGAAACCAAGTAACTATTGTCCAGCCCCAAGGCTATGCTCATTACTTTATTTATAATAATACTATTAATGCAACGAATTCAGGGGGAATATATATGTATCCTGGAATGAACGGCTTTCCTACAATTATTGAGGGAAATAATATATATACGTCAGGATATGGAATTCAGCACACGGTTCTATCATACTATGACATCTATAAAAAGAACAAGATAGTCTCTGGAGGAGCAGCTTTTATTAATGATTTAGACTATTACTCTGCTGCAACTAAGATAATAATAATGAATGACAGCATTCTGAACTCAACAGGCAACTATGATATTATAGTAAACAATGATACAGAAGGAGTAATGAATCTGACCAACACAACCCTTACAAGCAACAACATAAGCATAGGCTCAACATCAAATGTTACAATCAATGTGTTCTGGTACATGGATATCAATGTTAGTGACACCACAGGAAGCGCAGTGTCAGATGCTAATGTTACTGTTACTGATATTAATGGCACCCTTGTATATAATGCATTGAGTGATGGAAGCGGAGAGGTAAGCAGAAGAGTATTCCAAGAGTACTGGAGAAATGCAACAGCAGATGGCTACTACACCAATTACACAGTAAATGCTTCTAGAGCAGGATACACCTTTAATAGCACCATAGTTAATCTTAGCACCAACCAGCTGGTAACAATTATCCTTAGTGGTTTGCCCTTAAACATATCCCTGAATGTAAGTCCAAACTCTACTTATGAAAACAATTATGTGGATATATCTGGCCATCTGAATGACAGCAGCGGAACAGGCCTGCCTCTGCATGCTCTTAATATATATCTGAATGATACACAGTACTACTACAACAACCAAACAGGATACCTAGAAGCAAACTCAAGCCTTAGCCTGCCCAGAACCACGAGTGACGGGAACTACATCTTCACCTTAAGAGTACCAACCATACCGTCCATCTACATAGTAAAAGTCAACACTACCAACGGAGGCAAAAGTGCAGAAACAACCAAGAACCTAGAAGTAAAATTCTATCACATCAATGTAAGTGTTAATCTTGACCCTAATCCTTGCAACAGCAGCCAGAATGTAACAGTGTACGGACACATCAATGACAGTGAAGGAAACAATATCAGCAACACAAGCATAAACATATACATCAATAACTCCTTGATAAACACAAGAATCATTTATACCAACTAATATTAGTAACACCTTGGTATTGATAAACTTCTCAACAACTGGTTTTATTGCTAATAACAAGATGAGGTCTGATTGTGGAGATGTAAGGTTTGGTGATAGCAACAGTAATGAACTACAATACACCCTAGAAACAAGCACCTGCAATACTTCCAACACAGTGTTCTGGGTTTGGACCAACCTAACAAGCAACTCAAACACAACAATCTATGCATACTATGGTAACAGCGGAGCAACATTACCAACAGATTATACCAACCCTGATAATAGTCTAGTACTATATATGCACTTTGATAATTCAAGTGCTTATGGAGAGCAGGATAACAAAACATATGACTTCAGCAAGAACGGAAACAATGCAACAGCAACAGGAGACCCTGCTTGGAATCCATCGTGCAGAACAGGAGGATGCTATTACTTTGATGGAGATGATAATTTCGTGTCAACCAATGACACCCCGCTAACACCAGCCAATGAAATAACATTCATGACCTGGATGAAAGCCAATAATTCTGCTGGTGGTAACTGGATTGAGTTCATATCAAAATCAAGAAGTAGTTGGTGTAGCTATTGTTTTAGTGACAACGGAGGTAACACAAATATATATTATTTCTATAATATTGGTGCAAGCGGGAGTGATTCTGTGGCTGCCAATGTGAATGTATGGGATAACCAATGGCACCATGTTGTCGGAAGGTACAATGGCACTGTTGTTAGTATATTTGTTGATGGTAAATTAAAGAACTCTGAGGATGAAACAGGGAATATTAATTATGGTAGTTACTCTTTAAGTATTGCCAATTGGAGGAGTGGAGCTGCTGATTTCCTAACAGGATTCTTGGATGAAATCCGCATTTACAACAGAAGCCTATCAAATGACGAAATCCTTGCAATCTATAACTCAACCAAAGACCACTACATAGAAAACCAAACAAACACATTCACTGACAGTAATGGAGACTATAACTATTCCTTTACTGCTCCAAACATAGGAGGTATTTATGTTGTAAAGGTTAGTATTAGTTATAATGATAATATTGGCGAGGAAACAGCCA
>LSSJ01000010.1 GCA_001595785.1 Euryarchaeota archaeon SM23-78 | reverse complement strand
GAAAATCCTCTCGCGCTCATTTTTAATTCAAAATGTTAGAAAAAACTTATGGAGGCATAGGCTACCATTGCACTAAAGTGCAAGGTATCCTCTAAATGTAATGAATATTGAAAAAACCCTAGAAAACCTAGGTTTCAGCCCTAACGAGATAAAGGTATATCTGACCCTAAACGATCATGGGTCAAACAAAGCAGGAAGAATAGCAAAACTAGCAAAAATAGACAGGAGCAGCTGTTACAATTCCTTGAAAAGCCTGCAGGAAAAAGGACTTGTAAGTTATGTGCACATAGGAAAAGTTAAATGGTTCCAAGCAACAGGGCCTAAAAGACTGCTTGATTATATCAAAGAGCAAGAGGAAGATATCAAAAAAATAATACCCCTACTGCATGCAAGGCATAAAGCCAGTAAAATAGAAGGACAAGTGAGGTTGTTCAAAGGAATAAAAGGTATAAAAACTATTTTCCTAGACATGGCAAGAACAGGAAAAGACAATGTGGTGTTTGGATCAGAAGGACAATTTTCTGAAAGAATGCCTGAGTTCGCAATGCAGTTTGACAGATTAAAAAGAGAAAAGAATATGAGAACAAAAATGATAATAAGAAAAGGCAAAAGAGAGCAAGATACAAAAAGAACGGAATATAGATATATATCGAGTGTAACAGAAAGTCCTGCAGTAACAAATATATACGGAGACAAAATTTGCATACTTATCTGGACTGATGAGCCAGAAGGAATAATCATAGAGAATGCAGCTGCTGCAAAAGCATATAAATCATACTTTGATTTTATGTGGAAACACGCAGAAAAGCCAAAAAAATAATCACATATTCTTCAGAACAAACTCAACTCTTTTTCTCACACCTAAAGGAGGCACACTTATTAAATCATAACCCAGACTTTGATATGATTGTTTTATAAGCTGGGAGATTCTTTTTGCTTCTTGTTCATCCTCAACTCTATAATCAGCTTTCTTATGCACTGGTAACTGCTCAAGAAGAAATACTTTTTCATACTTGCGGTTTTTAACACATTCCAATAGTTTCTGTGAAGGTTCAAATTTTCTGTGTTTAAAATAAGCTAGAACATCAGGAACTCCTCTATCAATAAAAACAATATCTGTATCAGAAGGAATCTCAGCCTCCTTTTTTAATTGTAGCTCAACAATCTTTGTCTGAAAATCAACAAAGGTCTCTTCCAACCAAGGCTCATTAACACCTCTCTGCTTCTCTAGAAAGATAACTTCCTTAGCAGACTCTTCTATAACAGCAAAACCCTTTTTTTCAAGAGCTCTGAGCAGAGTGGACTTACCAGAACTAGGACCCCCTGTAATAACATATTTTTTCATCATATCACTTAGCTTAACATTCTTTATTTTTATATTTTACTAGGATAAAACACAAATTATTTATAAAAGAAAAAACCAGATATATATTAAGAATGAACAATGAAATATTTGTAATCAGTGTAGGAGGCTCGCTTATCTATCCTGAAAAGTTGGATGTTGATTTTCTGATACATTTCAAAGAAATCATTCTAAAACATGTTGAAAAAGGCACCAGGTTTGTGCTCATAACAGGCGGAGGGAGGATAAGCAGGAACTACCAAGCAGCTGCTCGGGAGCTAGGAGACTTGGATAACGAGGATCTTGACTGGTTAGGGATTCATGGCACCAGGATTAATGCTCATCTGCTCAGAATCATATTCAAAGAGCATGCTAATCCAAAGGTTATAAATGATCCCAATGAAAAAATTGATTTTAATGAAAAGATACTTGTGGCTGCTGGTTGGAAACCAGGCAACAGCACAGACTATGTTGCTGTCCTGCTTGCAAAACAATTAGGAGTTAAGAAACTGATAAACCTGAGCAACATTGATTATGTTTATGACAAGGATCCTTCAAAGCATGTTGATGCAAAGCCTTTCAAAGAGATGAAATGGGTTGACTTTAGAAGGCTCGTAGGAGATGAATGGGATCCTGGGCTTAGTACGCCATTTGACCCTGTTGCAAGCAAGGAAGCAGAAAAGCTTGGTTTAACTGTTTATATTCTTGATGGGGATAAGCTTAAGAACATTGATAATCTTTTAGAAGGAAAAGAATTTGTTGGTACAATCATAGAATAGCTAAAATTTATATATCAATAACCTTCCCTTTCTTGCCCACATTAATAACCCTTGTCTTCCCAATCTTTTCTTCTAAGCCTTCTGCTTCATGCACATGACTGCATAACAAGATGTTTGGTTTGAACTTTTCAACAGCCTTTCTAACTCCACTACTACCTGGAAAGAACTGTGTGAACTTCTCCATCTTGGTACCTGAAGGGTGTACATGAGTAACCATTATCTTTTTATCCAGATACTTAATCTTTTCAAAGCCTTTCTTTAACAAGTCATAGAACTCCTCCTCTGAGAGCTGACTAAGACCAATGTTGGCTCCTCCTGCTCCAAAGATTCCCACGCCTTTATACCTCACACTATAGCCATGAATGTTCTTTACCCCATAAACATCAGCTAAGAAGTCAGCAGTGGCTACTGTCTCATGATTGCCAGGTATTAAGAGCACTTTCAAGTGTCTCTTCTTAAAAGGACCAATGATATTATCTGTGCTTCTCTCAGCAAAAGTTAAGTCTCCGCACAGAACAACCAAGTCTGCGTGCTTTTCCTTGGCCTGCTCTGCAAGCTTCTCAGCCACCCTGGTATCACCATGAATGTCACCTGCACTAAAGATTCTGAGTTTGTTCTTTTTAGTTTTCACGAAAAGTTCACCTTTTTGTGAATCCAAAAACATTTTTGTTTTTGGTTTTCATTTTTCCTAGTTTTTACCTCGCGAGCATAGCGAGCGAGCAAATAATAATTTTAATTTAATTTTTCTTTCTTTGATTTTAATTTTAAACTTAATTTTTATTCGGTCCTCAAACGCCGGACAGGCTTTTTCTTTACCGCTCTTTCACCGCCACACCTTCTTTTGTAAGATTTATAAGAGTTGAAGGCCTGCCTTTTAGCTCTCCATCATTAATTATGAATTGGACCTTATTTTTTATGTCTGTGTCCAGGTCTTCTATATTGGTCATTACATCCCCTCCAGAAATATTGGCGCTGGTTGTTATAACAGGCACCTTCATTTTCTTGATATACTTATAAAACCAGTGGACTGGTATTCTTATCCCTATTGTGCCATCTTTTAGGTTCACATTAGGTGCAAAGAACTTCTTTTTGACTTTGAGTATAAGGGTGTATGGCCCAGGTAGCTTGTCAACGTGCTCTTTTGTTTTTTCATTAGTCTCGCAGTACTCGTATATCATGTTCTTGTTTGGGATTATGATTGAGAATGGATGGGTTGGATTTCTTTTTATCTCTCTTATCTTCTTAACCAATTCCTCATTAGTCGCATCGCATCCTATACCATAAATTGTGTCTGTTGGATACACAAAGATACTTTTCTTTAGCTCATTAATAAGCTTAGCATCGTGTTTTAGTTCATCTTTATTGATTATTCTCATCTCTAAAAGCAAGAAATAAATATGTGTTTAAAAATACTTTGTATTTTTACCTTCATAATTCTAAGAATTTTTATGATTAAAAAGTTTAGGAAAACAGTCTATAAATTTTTAATATTCTGTCTGCGAACGCTTTGCTGCCAGTAATAATTATCTATAAAATCAATTTTCCTAGCATAGCTCTCCCAATTAAGATACTCTTTCCTTCTTAAAAAATTTAAAAACCTCATTGTGTAATAAATAAATAAGAGGATATTTGCTCTTCCTCTTCTTCTGAGCCTATCAAATCATGCTCTTTCATGACCTGCACCAACTCCTGATTATAGTTTGTGTCTTGGTGTCTTTTTGCTTCTGACGCCATAAAATCACCTCCTTGGTTTAGTAAAAGTCTCTTGTGTTGAGCTTTCTCTTCTTCTTAGTATAATTCTTTATCTGTACAAAAAACAAGCTTTGAATATACTTTGGGTTTTCGTGTAAATCCATCATTTGTATCACCTCAGATTTTCGCCCGTTTTGAATTCACAAAAGCATAGCTTTTGGGACACAAAATCAAGGATTTTGTTGGTTCAAATTAAAATTTGAACATTCCTAGCACAAAAACGTGCCGGAACCCCTTATAAGGGGACTCCGGTCGAAGACTAGGAGTCGCCTAGTTTTCGTTCGCTCAAAAATCAAAGATTTTTGGCGCTCAAAAGCTATGCTTTTGTTGAACCTTTTGCGCCGAAGGCGGAAAAGGTTAGAGGGTAAAGGAGGGCGTTGCTCTAAACAGAATATAAGCTCATTTTCTTTAAATACCCTACGCACGGATGTCCAGTGGTTGAACAAGATTATAGATGAGAAAAAATGGGTGGGAGGAAGTGTCCAGTGCTAGAAATATTTATAAACCTCTAATAAAAAAGAACATATATGAAACTCTGGTTAATATTAGGAATCCTAAGCTATTTGTCTTTTGCACTCTCTACTTCTATTGATAAGTACATGATGAATCTCAAGTACGGTGTTCTTAGAACCAATACTTTCAAAATGTTCTTTGACGGGGCGATCTTGTTAATAATCGGATTGATATTCTTTGAACTAAACTTTACACTCACCCTGATTTTATGGTCATTAGCTCTAGGCCTGCTATATGCTCTTGGAGGAATAACCTACTTTACCACCTTGAAATTAAAGGATGCTGGGCAAATCATCCCTTATCTTCAATCTTCAAAGATTTTGCTCATATTTATTGCTTCAATAATAGTGTTTAATGAGATTACAAAAACCTTTAATTATGTGGGCCTTGTATTAATCCTGCTGGGAGTTTACTTGGTGTTATCACGCAAAAGCTTTGATATTCCTAAGCTGGATAAAGCCTTCTTTTTCGGCTTACTAAATGTTATTATAGGCACTGTTTTTGCACTCCTAGTTAAAAAGGTGTTATTTGACGTGGAACCCATCAACTTAGCAATAATGATGTACTTCTCAACCACTCTAATCCTGCTTATCTATGATTCAATAGCAAAAAGAAAACCCTTAGATATCCTAAGAGGAGATAAATCTAATATTCCTAAGATTGCCATTGCTGCCTTTTTTGGAGCTATAGGAACCTTTCTCCTTTACTCTGCTCTTTCAATAGGAGACGCATCAAAAGTATATCCCATTGCAGGACTGCAGTCAGTCCTCATATTCATAGCAGCAACCCTTTTCTTAAAGGAGAAGTTCATGTGGCATAGAATGATAGGAACGATAATAGTAGTAGCAGGGATCTATTTAATCTCTATCTAAACCTAGAAATCAGTCAACTTCTTCTCAACCAAGTTTTTGCAAAAAACTTGACATGCTCAAAAATCAAATGATTTTTGGCACACAAAATCCCAGATTTTGTTGAAATGCAATTAAGGAGGATATTCACTATGTGAAATCCTCCGAATTAAAAATCCGTGAGCTTCTTCTCAACAATAGTTGTGCTCCCTCCAGCTCCTCTCTGCTTCTTAGTAGAAATAAACTTGTTCTTATCCAAGTCTGAAATTTTGCGCTGGAAAGTCTTGTAGGTGTGCTTTCCTCCTTTGTCCTGGTATATTTTATATAAATCCCCAATCTTTTTTCCAGAATGCTTTTTGACAATACTAAGAATAAACCTAGCATCCTCTTCAAGTTCAGCACTACTCTTAACAGAGAAATCATCAAGCTTGGCAATGGCCTTTTCAACATCAGGGAGATTTATCTTTTTCTTACTCTGCTCCTCTGCAATAAGAGCTGCCTCTCTCATAAGGAACAAGCCAGTCCTAATGTCCTTTAACTCAAAAGTCTTTTTTGCAATCTTGTTAAAAGCAGAGTCCTCCCACACACCCTCTGGAAAGGCATAGCCTGCTCTGAGCTTAAGAATCTCCTTGGTTTCATGCTCATTGTACTGCTTGAACTCAAGCATCTCAGGCATAAGCCTTGATTTAATCCTACTATCTAAAGTAGTAATCCATTCCTTGAAATTAGTAATCAAGCAGATGCTTCTCTTATAGATATCCTCAAGAATAAAGTAGAGGAAATCATAATCTTCTGCTTTATCAACTTCGTCAAAAATAAAAGCAGCTGTTTTTTTATTAATCATACTAGCAACAACCTTGTAGAGGTCAGCTGTCTTCTTGTTCTGAACAAGCCTATAACCTAGGTGCTCGCATATCTCAACCATGACCTTATAAGTGGTGTTGTTCTGCCAGCAATTAACATATATTGGATAAATCTCATCTGTCTGCTCCTCAAGCTCCTTGATAACGTGTCTGGCAGCTGCTGTCTTGCCAATACCTGGAGGACCATAAATCACAACATTCCTGCCATTCCTTTTGGAGAACAAAGGCTTGATGCACTCAGCAATAAATCTCTGTTCCTTCTCTCTGAACGGAAGCATTTTTGGCAAGAACTCAAAGTCCAGAGCATCCTCATTCTTGATAAGACTCTCACCCTCCTTAAGAATATTGTCAAATAAGCCCATAGAAAAGAGAAATAAAAGAGAGGTTTAAATAGTTTTTGCAAGTAAAGGTGGAAGAATTACGGGAGTTAGGTGCTCCTTTAGCTACTCCTAATCCTCCTCATCATCTCATTAATAGTCTCAAGCTTCCAGCCTGCTTTTAGAAGGGTTGAACAAAGCTGCTCATCAGAATAGCCTTTTGCCAAGCAGTCTTTAATATAAGTATATAACTGTTTTTCTTTTGCAGATAAAGGGTATTCAGGAGGTGCGGGCTTTTGACTGGCTTGTTTTTCTGGGATCACTAAGCCTGGCTCAGAAGGTTTAGAAATATCAGGAGCAAGCTTTTTTTTATTAATATAATGAATAATCAGGATTACTGCAGCAAGAATTACTACAAACACTAAAGCAGTAATTGCCCAAGGGAATCCTTTACCAACCTCTTCTTCAACACCCACAGCACCCTCTCCAGACATATTTTGAGCACTAAGATTAGTATCATTTCCTATTCCTCTCTCACCTGTAACACCAGTGCTTATATTGGCTTCATCTGTATAGCTACACGTCATTGTTGTCTGAGGCTTATTTGCTACTGAGCCACAGTTATTCTGATCAGAGCATGTTCTTGTTTTCTGACCACTAGGTGTACATGCGCTCCACTGATTACAAAACCATCTAGGAATGCACTCCCCAGCTACACATGTATTATTCTCACAACTCTCTCCATCTAAACACGAGTTACACTCACCTTCTCTGCAACCACATGAATCAACAGTTCCAGAACACTGGAGAATCCTGCAATAATCATTACAAATCCTGTGGTCTTCATAACACACAGTTTGATCAGTACACTGTACTTCTGATTCTGGATAGCAACTGGATGCTATAGGACACCACGCACAATCCTTTCTTGAAGAACAAGACGTTTCATTAGTGTAGAAACTACATTTATTCAAAACACACTCACAGTCCTCTGAACAGTGATAATCCTTACGACAATTAGATGAGTTGGGAACAGGCTCTTCAACACAATTTGAATTCCTTATTACAAATTTATTATCGCAACAATCACTTGATTGAATAGGTGTGTTGGTTGAAAAAGAGCACACCCCATTATTACAGGTTCCATCATCATAACATATAGTGTTGTTAATATAAGAAGAACAGCTTCCACATGAGCCTCCACATCCATCATCACCACACTCCTTAGCTGAGCAATCAGGCGCACACGTACAAAAACCATCTTGGCATTCGCAACTACTTCCCTGACAATTAGTACAGCTAGTATTATCTGCTAAGTTCGAGTGAGTGCACGTGTTGGAAGAGCAGGTATCTGTTGTACAATCATTACCATCATCACAATGACCAGCACTTAAACACTTAACACACACACCATCACTAAGCCTACAATAAGGAGTACTAGGAGTACCACTACAATCAGAATCATCACTACATGCCTGAGCAGAGATAAAATTAGCCAAGAGTAGAAAAAAAAGAATAAAAACTTGGATAAGCACTCCTCTTTTTGCTAGTAAAAACATACTCTATCATTATAACAATAGATTTATAAATGTTATTCTTTGTTCTTCTAACAAATAAAATGTTGGATATAATAACTGCCCTAATTCTAGGGTTCAAATATGGATTTGGACCATGCACTATCTCGTGCGCCCCCTTAGTAGTTCCCTTAATTATGTATGCCTCTAAAAACAAGAAAGAAGGGGTTATCTATAGCATAATCTTTGGTGTTGGACGTGTAATTAGTTATGTATTCCTTGGTTTTCTTGTTGGCCTTTTAGGACAAGAACTGGGATTCTTCTTGCCAAGAAGAGTCTTAGGAATTTTTTTCATCTTATTAGGAATTGCAGTTTTATTCAAGATACAAGGGAGGTGTATCCTTAAGTCTAAATTTAAGATTACAGGGCCTTTCATGTCTCTTTTCGCAGGCATTGTGTACGGCCTTGGACCGTGTCCTCCTCTGCTTGCTTTGTTAGCCTTGGCTGCTACTTCAAAATCAGCACTAACAGGCGCGTTAATGGGGCTTTTATTTGGAATAGGCACAGTAATTTCTCCAATCATAATCCTAGGCTTTTTTTCAGGCTGGTTTGCAAAGCAAAAAGAATTTAAAAAAGTCATTCCATATGTAAGCGGAGGGTTTTTAATCCTTCTCGGAATTATATACATCCTTTTGGGATAAAGAGTTAACAGAGCACCCACAAATAGTTGTAGCCCTAGGAGCAGCTATTATTGCTCATGAGAAGTGGGGGAAGAAAAACCAGCATCAAGCATAAATAAAAATTTCTATCATAGCAAATTATATAAACCTCTTTATCCTATTTATCTTCTAGGATGAAATATTCTGACCTTGCATCAATATATGAAGCCCTTGAAAAGACAAGTAAGAGGCTTGAAAAAACTTTTATCATATCAAAGCTGCTTAAGAAGACCAAGCAAGAGGATATTGACAAGCTTGTACTTCTTATTCAGGGCAGATTGTTTCCGTTATGGGATGAAACAAAACTGGGTGTGAGCGACCGCTTGGTTATAAAGGCAATAAGTGTTGCTACTGGCATCTCTCCTGTTAAGGTTGATGATGAGTGGAAAACCCTTGGTGACTTGGGCTTGGTTGCTGAGAAACTGGTGCAGAAAAAATCTCAGGCCACTCTCTTTTCAAAAGACCTTACTGCTGATAAGGTTTTTAATAACTTAAGAAAACTCCCTTCTATTGAAGGTGCTGGCAGTGTTGACCAGAAGATAAAGGTTATTGCAGAATTATTATCAAGTGCAAAGCCTTTGGAAGCAAGATATGTTGTAAGAACTGTGCTTGAGGATTTGCGTGTTGGGGTTGGCACTGGAAGCATAAGAGATGCTCTTGTATGGGCTTTCTTTGACAAGAAGGTAAAGGTTAATTATAATGAGCAGGAGAAAACCATTGAGCCTGATAACAGAGAGGAATACAACAGACTTGTAGAGGCTGTTCAGCATGCCTTTGACTTAAAAGCTGATTATGGAGAAGTAGCAAGGATGATTATGAAAAAAGGAGAAAAGGCTTTTGGAGAACTAGTTCTTGAAGCTGGGTCTCCAATTAATGTTATGCTCTATCAAAAAGCCAAAGACCTTGAAGAGGCTTTTGAAAGGGTTGGTAAGCCTTGTGCTTTTGAGTTCAAGTATGATGGTTTTAGAATGCAAATACACAAGAAAGTAAAAAATATTAAGATATTTACACGAAGGCTTGATGAGGTTACCAAGCAGTTCCCAGAAGTGGTTGAGTATGTTAAGAAGTATGTTAATGCAAAGGAATTTATCCTTGATTCTGAGGCTGTTGGTTTTGACCATAAAACAGGCAAGTATCTTGCTTTCCAAGCTATTTCTCAGAGGATAAAGAGGAAATATAATATTAATCAGATGGCTAAAAACTTTCCAGTTGAAGTTAATGTTTTTGATGTTATGAGTCATGAAGGCAAGAACATGCTAAAAGAGCCTTTTAAGAAGAGGAGGGCTATTCTCGAGAAGATAATAAAACCACATACAAAGAAGCTGGTGCTTGCAAAGCAGCTTGTTACTGGTGACTTAAAAGAAGCTGAAAAGTTCTACAAAGCAGCTCTTAAAGTAGGTGAAGAAGGAGTCATGGCAAAGAACCTTGAAGGGATTTATAAGCCTGGAAGCAGGGTTGGTTATGGTGTAAAGGTTAAGCCTGTAATGGAGTCCCTTGACCTAGTTATTGTGGGTGCTGAGTGGGGCACTGGCAAGAGGAGCGGATGGCTTACTTCTTATGTATTAGCTTGCAGAAAGCACGGCAAGTTCCTTGAGATTGGCAAGGTAGGCACTGGGATCAAGGAGTTAGAAGACCAAGGAGTTAGTTTTAAAGAGTTAACCAAGAAGCTAAAGCCCTTGATTATCAAGGAAGAAGGTAAAACTGTGAGGATTAAGCCAGAGATAATCATAGAAGTCAAATACGAAGAAATACAGAAGAGCCCTACATATGCAAGCGGTTATGCCCTCAGATTCCCGAGGTTTGTAAGATTAAGAGAAGATAAGGCTTTGAGTGATGTTTCTGATATTAAACTGGTCGAGGATTTGTATAAGGGGCAGAAATAGTAAAGTTAATTATTTGTTATTCCAAGGGTTTTGTTGTAATCCACACCTAAGATTCTTTTATTGTAAAGTTTTTGTATTAATTCTTTGTACTGAGGGTATATTTTTAGCATTATTGGTTTAGTATCCTTGGGGTCCATTCTACCTCCATACTTTTGATTATCTCGGGTGACCATTGCATCATATACGTCTGCTATCTCTACTACAGGCTTGCATTTCTCAAATGCTTCTTTTGCTCCTGGAGGAAGCTTGGCTTCTTGCTTTTTTCTCTCTCTTTCTGATGGATAAGGGTCGTGTGCTTTATCAGAGTGGTGTTCAAGTGCCAGATAAGAGGACAAGAGAAAGGTTCCATGGATCATGTTAAAGGAATGTATTGTGTGGGGCTTCATTTTTTCCATGTCTTGCTTGGTATAATCCTCCTTCTTCTTAAGGGTTTCATCAGGAATGGCAAGTTTCCCAACATCATGAGCGTATCCTCCATATGCAGCAGGTCTTAGATCTGTTATCCCAAGGTCTTTGCTAAGACCTTTTGCTATTTCTACAGAAAGAATTGCAACCCTTAATGAGTGTAGGTAAGTATCGATATCTTTGAGTTTAAGGGGTTCAATAAAGGTCTTAATATTGTCTTTAAAGGGCTTTTTTATATCTAGTTCTTCAAATATCTGCTCTACCCTGTTCTCTAGGATTTCTTGGTATGCTGGCATGGTAAAGGGGATGGTTTCTTAATATTTAAATCTTTCGTATTGTAACTATGTGTTAGTAGTTAAATCATCGAAAGATTTTTAAATATACAATTTATTCTACTTAGCATGAGAGAAGAAATCACATCTGTTTTTGAAGAAGTTGGAAGGCATTACAAAGAAAGAGGGGTTGTTGAGCCAGATATTCATCAAGGACATGATGTTCATGCGTTTTACAGGCTTTCTAAAGAACCATCTCAAGTAATCCATGTACAAGGTTACCCCGGGCTTAGTGATGAAAAGGGAATGTATGTTTGGGCACGATTATTGGATTATGATAAGATGATGGAAATAAGACAGATTAGTACAGCTTCTATTGGTAATGAGCATGGAGCTTTTATAAAAGGACTTATTAGCCAGCAAAAAATCGCTTATGATTCTAAAATTCTTGAGGAGAAATTAGCTGAAAACGTGCCTGAATTAAAACAATAATTCCATTTTTGAAACAACGTTCCATTTTTGAAAAAATTTAAATATGAGTTCTCTTATTATATATAGAATTATGTCTCCTAAAAACATAATTGAGGAGTTTTTTGATCCCAAAATGCTCTCTATTCTTAAGCTCTTCTTGTTTGATGAGGAAGGCCAGTTCTATCTAAGGGAGATATCCAAGAAGGCCAGGGTGCCTGTGGCCACCACCTTCAGAATCATTAAGAAGCTCAAAGATATGGGTGTTATAGAGGAGACTGTGATTAAGAAGACCAAACTTTACTCTTTAAGTCATAATAAGAATACAAAGATGCTGAGCGAGCTTTTAGAGGAGAAAAAGACTGTTATAGAGGAGTTTATTGAGTATGTTTCCAAGCTTGAGGGTGTGGAGATGATTGTAAGGCATGGTGAGGAGTCAAAGGACAAAACTAATATTATTGTGATTGGTTCTAATATAGATGCTAGAGTTGTCAAGGAGAAGGTAGGGGATATCAAGAAGAACTATAACTTTAATATTATTGAGCTTGTACTTGACCCTGTGCAGTTCAATCAGATGTCAAGTATGGGCTTGTTCCCTGGCAAAAAGGTTATTTTGTGGGAAGCTCTTCGGTAAAATCAAATATATTTATTTCTCTATCAGAAATATATATTTTCAAAAACAACAATATTTATATATTAGATATAGACTAAATGATTTAATAAAAGAAGGGTGTGTGTTGGCTTTAACAATAACTTTTAAGCACGCTTCTATGGCGAAAAGACGAGAAAAATCAGCTTTGGCGAACTGATTTGGCTCGAGAGAATGTATGGCTTCTAGTAGTGGAGAAGGTACTCCATGTTTATAAATATTTTGACGTTACAAAATATATTTTACAAGATATATTTTGAAGAGGTGTCAGGATAGATAAAACCAATAAAAAATAGGGGGTAAAGGAAAAATGGAGTTTGTCGTCAACAACGCAATGAAGGAAAAACCAAGAGCAAACGCGTACGAAGAGATAGAAGTAAAGCAGGCCAATATAAAGGTTATAGGCTGCGGAGGAGCAGGTAACAACATGGTTAACTGGCTCTACAAAAAAGGCATTAAAGGAGCAGAGATAATAGGCTGCAACACAGACCAGCAACACCTGAACATGATAGAATCTGATAGGAAATTCCTGATAGGAAAAGACGTGACCAGAGGACTAGGTTGCGGAGGCTTCCCGGAAAGAGGTGCAGAAGCAGCGCAAGAGAGTATGACTGTGATAAAAGACTCTCTAAAAGAATCAGATATGGTGTTCATCTGTGCTGGAATGGGTGGAGGAACAGGAACAGGAGCAGCCCCAATAATAGCGCAAGTAGCAAAAGACGTTGGTTCAATAGTGATAGGAACAGTAACCATGCCCTTTAAGATAGAAAGGGCAAGAGTAGATAAGGCTGAGTTTGGGCTACAACAGCTAAGAAAAACATCAGACACAGTCATAGTCATAGACAATAACAGGCTAGTACAAATCGCAGGCAACCTACCAGTGCAGCAAGCATTTGCAGTTGCCAATGAACTAATAGCCACCATGATAAAAGGAATCGTCGAGACAATCGCGGTGCCAAGCCTAGTGAACCTGGACTACGCTGATGTAAAAGCCATAATGACAGAAGGAGGAGTAGCAAGCATAGGAGTAGGAGCTTCTGACACTAACAACAGAGTAGAGGAAGCAGTGCAAGGCGCTCTAAGCAACCCATTACTAGACATCAGCTATGAAGGAGCAACAGGAGCCATCATCCACATCCACGGCGGGCCAGACATGACTCTTGATGAGATAAGCAAAGCAGGTGAGCTAGTAACCCAGAACATGGACGATGATGCAAACGTGATATGGGGAGCAAGAGTCACAGACGACATGAAAGGAAAACTAACAGTGATGACTATTATAACAGGAGTTAAGAGCCCATGGATACTAGGAAGGCTCACCTCCAAGCAACAACAAGAAGCCAGGCAGGAACTATCAGAAGAGCTTGGCATAGAAATTTTTGATTAAAGAGGGTAAAGCAT
The DNA here is from genome assembly GCA_001595785.1 of Euryarchaeota archaeon SM23-78. Classification (GTDB taxonomy): domain Archaea; phylum Nanobdellota; class Nanobdellia; order Woesearchaeales; family SM23-78; genus SM23-78. The sequence goes on along the minus strand of LSSJ01000010.1, from coordinate 5,638 downwards.
TTCCTTTACCCCCTTATTACATTTATGGTCAGCTTTTAAACTGAGTTCTGGCCTTCACCATTTTGTATCACCCCCCAAACCCGATCCAAAGGTGAAGGCTTTTTTTATTTTTTTAAACTCTCTCTAATTCTTCAAAGAATCATAAGGACTCTCAACACCCAGCAAAGCAGGCCTAGCCATGTGGACATAAACCATGGTAGTCTCAGCACTATTATGCCCTAATAGAGGCTGAACAACACACACCTCATAGCCATTCTCAACAAGATGAGTGGCAAAACTATGCCTTAAAGTATGAGGATGAACATTCTTCTTAATACCAACTCGAACAGCAGCATGCTTAACAATCTCCTGAACACTCCTAACACTCAAATGAGTATTTTTCAACCCCAGAAATAAGTAATCACTCTTTTTACAAGAATCCTTAATATACGCTCCAAGCTTAGGAGCCAGAAACCTAGCAATAATAAAAGGCCTGTCCTTACCACCCTTACCCTTCCTAACCCAGCCAATACGTCTCTCAAACTCTAAATCCTGCTTCTTAAGCCTAACCACTTCGCTAACCCTAAGGCCAGCAGAATAGATAAACTCAAGGATAAGCCTGTGTTTAGGGTTTTCTACAGCTTCAAACAACCTAACAACCTCACCCTTAGTAAGAAAAACAGGCAAAGCCTTAGGAACAACCTAACAACCTCACCCTTAGTAAGAAAAACAGGCAAAGCCTTAGGAGTCTTAGAATACCTAATCCTAAACATAATCCTCCTACCAAGCACTTCCTGGAACAAGAACCTCAAAGAATTAATATGAACATTCAAAGTATTACCACAAGCTTCTTTCTCAACCAAAGAATCAATATAATCAGTAATATCCTTTTTACTCACCTTCAAAAGCTCCTTCCTGCACTTCCTCATAAACTGCTTAACACACTGGCAATAAGTCACCACAGTCCTATGACTCAAACCCCTACGCAGAGCCTCTTTCTTCAGCAAATAAAGCTCGTCCATAAAGCTCCAAACCCAAAACAAATTAATAAGCCCTACGCCAACAAGTCCAGTCAAGAACAAAAATTTTACGAAAAAGCAAAATTTTTGACTCGCATAACACAACAAATTATGCGATCACGAAAAAATTCCGAAAATGTCCAGTGAATCAAAGAAAACCACAAAAGAACCACTCAATTAAGACTACAAAAAAACAAGTTAAAACCCACAAAAAACCATCATTTTGACCCCCTTAAAACCTCGAAAACTGCTTTTTTCGCATATAAAGAGTTATGTAAAATTGATTTTTCTCACAGAGCGATAACTTAAAGGGCTAAGTTACTTCAGCAACAAAAAAATAGGCTTTTTTCATGCGCTTAGAAGGAAAAATCAACTCTGCGCAACTCGTTCCGAGTTGCTTGCCTCGCACCTCTGTTCGCTCCACCCTCACTCACTATCATTCGTGCGGGGTCGCTCACGAGGCTCGGTCACATAACACGGTTATATTCAATTTTTTCTGGGGCTAATAGACGAAAGGGCAAAAATAATTCTCGTTTACTTTTAACAAATTTTATATAGATGCATATATAATCTATTCTTATGCAACTTAGAATTTTAGGAACAGGAACTAGTCAAGTATCAAAAGAAAGAGTTTCCACTGCAAATCATCTCAAAATAGGAGATAAATCTGTATTAGTTGATTGTGGTTGCGGAGCTCTTGTTCGATTAGACCAAGCAGGAATCCCATTTAAAGATATTGATATTATCTTTATTTCTCATTTTCATATTGACCACATCTTAGATTTATACTCAATTTTATGGGCTTTGAAATATCCTTATCTAAATAGAAAGAAAGACTTACTAATTGTTGGTCCGCCGGGGTTCAAAAAATTTTACGATACTTATGTTAAACCCATTGTATTCTCAGAACCATTTGAAGAGTTTAGGATAAAAATTATAGAAATTAAAGACAAAATCAAGTTTAAGGATTTTATTGTGGAAACTCACAGAACCCCACATACAGATGAGAGTCTTGCTTACAAATTTACTGAAAATGAAAAGATATTGGTTATTGCCGGGGATATGGATTATGATAAAGAATTGATATCATTCTCGAAAAATGCAGATATTTTGATACTTGAATGTTCATTTGACAACAGTAAAAAAGTTGAAGGACACCTAATCCCTAAGGAATGCGGCAAAATCGCTAAGAATGCTAATGTTAAAAAACTAATAATAACACACTGTTATCCTATCCCTAAAGAAACCCGACTTAAAGAGACTAGACTAATCTTCAAGAACACTATAATGGCAGAAGACTTAATGAAAATAGAGATATAACTAATTATTTTTGCCCCAAATTCTCTTTACTGATGGCTCAATTTATTCGCTTGATTAAACGCCCCAGAAAAAACTCTTCGCAACCTTCGGTTGCTCGTCCCTTCATCTCTGTTCGCTCCAGGAGTGCTTCGCCTTTCGGCTCAGCCTCGGAGCTCACGAGGAAGGGAGAATATAACACGGTTAAATCCAATAATTTTTTGAGCTCGCAGATATAATTAACCCACCCCAAAGAGTGCTCTTTAAAATAATAGAAACCGAAAAGTTTTATTCTCTAGTCAATACCAAAGCTGAATATAGGGCACCATATTTCGGAGGAATCATTGTCATTGCAAATTTAACATCTGTAGGGCTAACTTCTTTATTTGCAATGTAATCATTTACTTTTTGTTCTAATTCCTTGCCCATATCTCCAACGGAAGTATGGTCAAAATGAGTCAATATTCTTCCTCGTGTTCCATTGGAATTTCCTTCCTCAAAAAGAACCAAAGCAGAATAGTTTGTGCCTTCTTCACCATTTATACAAGAAACTTGGTATTGAACATCTTGCACATTTACCCCTCTGAAAAATTCATTTAGGTCATCTTCTAATTTCTGACCATAATCTCCTTCTGAGTTCCTGTCAAAATGTGCAAATAATCTTGATTTCATCTTAAGTTTAGAATAGATAGGTACTATATAAACTTTTCGGTTATTAACTACTCTGAAGTTACTAAAGAGCACTCTTTCCACCCCAAATAAAAACAAATGGCGAGCTCAAAAAATTACTCCTTCGCTCCATTTCATTCCGCTCGGGCACGTTGCACTCTCCTCACTTCGTTCGTCGGCGGATTTAACAGGGCTTAAAGGGTTCGCTCGTTGCACTTCGCTCTCCCAAATTTTTTTCTCAGCTCTCACTCACTACGTTCGTGGAGGAGAAAAAAACTTCCCTTAAGCCCGATGTTATGTCTAATTCAGAATTCGGGCTAAAAGTATCTTACTATAGAAACCGAAAGATTTATTGTCTTCCAAAAAGCGCAGCACTTCCTTGTGGTTTTATTCCCATTTCTTGAAAGACTTCACCATATTGTCGTGAAGCATCTTGTAATTGTTCTCTTGCTTGTGCTTCATCAATAGTTCCACCAATATATTGTTCTGCTACTTCATATGCTGTTGGTGGAATTAATTTAGATGCTTCAGGATTATCAATATATAGCATTTTGATAACAGTAGGATTTCCTAATCGTCTTTCAAGAACTTCAAGTGTTTGCATAACTAATTGTGCTGCTCTATCATTTTCAGTACCAGCGCCAACAGTTCCAAACTGTGACATTACTTTTTCTAAGTCTGCTTTCGCTTGATCTTTTGAGATTGTCATTCTGAAAAGGATAATTAATACAATCTTTATAAATCTTTCGGTTTATTTACTACTTAGAAGTTAATAATAGATGCGCCCGAATTCTGAACTCAAAATCCTTCGGATTTTGCCACGCTGCGCTCTCCTCCTTTCAGTCGTCGGGAGACATAACAGGAATTTAACGGAAAAATGCTCAGCTCGCATTTTTCCCAAATCGTTCGCTACGCTCACGACTTCGTTAAATTCCGATGTTAAATGCAATTGGGGATTTGGCAAAATTTATATAAAGCAAAGAACCAGCAATAGTATATGACACGATTTCCATTTCACAAACAAGAAACTAAGTACACTTGCGGAGCCGCCGCTATGAGGATGGCTCTCGAATTTTGCGGTATTAAAAAATCCGAAAAGCAGGTCGCAAAATTGTTAGGTACAAATAAAGTAAGAGGTACTTGGCATAAGAATTTTCCAATTGTTGCAGAGAAGTTCAAACTAAACCATGTTTCATTGAGAAACGCAACAATTGATAATTTGAAAGAATACCAAAAAAAGGGTTTTGCCATAATAATCTGTTACTTTTATCCTCCAGAAAAAGTTGACCATTATTCTGTCTTGAAAAATATTGACGCTAAAAATATTTATTTTCACGACCCTTTTTTTGGTGATGAACACAAGTACCTCTTAACATACTTCAAGAAGATATGGAAATCTGATCCAAAATATGACAATGAAAAATGCTGGTTCTTTGCGGTAAAAAAACAATAGTGCCAAATCCCCAACTTCTTCGCCTTCGGCTCAGACCACGCTGCGCTTTCAGTCGCTACGCTCCTTCAGGGCATTTAACAGGGCTTAAACGGAAAATGCCTCAGCTCGGCATTTTCCCAAATTGCTCCCTACGGTCGCAACTTCGTTTAAGCCCGATGTTAATTGCAATTTTCAAAAATCCTAAAACAAAGAAAGAGGGGGAACTTTTAGTCCTGCGGACAGAGAGACTTTTTCTATGAAAAAGAAAATTTATAGAAACCGAAAGATTTACTCTTGCTTCTGAAACCTGTAACCATTTTCTTTGATTACAGTTGATAATGTTAATTGTGCGGCAGTATGTGACGCTCCATTTCTAGAATGGCCTATATTTCTTTCATTTCTAAACTTATTATAGATTTCCAATACTTTTTTTGGATTACCAAAATTTAGTGCTGTAGCATATGTAAGCATTGCTGCTGTTTCAGATGCACCATCTCTACTATGACCTATATTGCTTTGTCCTCTAAAGAAATTATAATTTTGAATAATTGTATTAGGATTACCATATTCTGGATTAATAATAGTTGCATTAACAAGAATTGAAGCTGTTTCAGATGCCCCATTTCTAGAATGCCCAATATTGCTCAATGATCTATACTGATCATAAAGATTATCTAATTCTTCAAAACTCTTGCCAGACAAAGCTCCTGCAAAAGAAAGATTTGCGGCAGTATGTGATGCTCCATTTCTAGAATGCCCAATATTATTTTCGGATCTAAATTGTCTATATTCTTCTCCAACTTGTTCAGATTCAACAGAAGTATAGGGTGTTTTTTCTACTCTCTTTTCTAAATCTTGTCCATTTCTATCACAACCAAATAAACCTGACAGCCCTGCTAATACTAATCCTCCTGCAATTATTCTCTGGTAAGTTCTCATATGAAAAGTAATTAGATGCTTATTTATAAATCTTTCGGTGATTTACTACTATCGAGTTACTATGCAAAAAATAAAAAGTTCCCCCTCTAAAAATATGAATTAATGGGGCTTCGCCCTTGATGACGGATTTTTGAAAACTTCTTCGGCTTCGCCTCGACCACGCTGCGCTCTCGCCTTCGGCTCGGGGCAATTAACAGGAATTAGTTACAATAAAATTTTATTAGAAGGTGCAACTTTTAAACCATGCAAAAAAAGGGTTAAAAGCCAGCAAAAAAAAGCTTCATCCTTGCACAAAGAAGGTAAA
>LSSJ01000009.1 GCA_001595785.1 Euryarchaeota archaeon SM23-78 | reverse complement strand
GCTGCGCACTCATATCATAATCAAACATCAAAGAAAAAATTAACGGAGGACGGCGGTTCCTCTCGGCTAAACTCCGAGTATCCTCCGCCGTAAATGTAATGAAGAAGGAAGAACTAATAAAGGTATGGGAAAGATTTGCAGAAAAGAATGATTTTATGCTTAATCCTGATAAAGAACACATCAGTGCACTAGCAGATGGAGTTCTAGAGAATGAGAAGAATCATGGGTTAAAACTATGTCCTTGCAGGTTACGAGATGGTTCAAGAGAGCGTGATTTAGAATTGCTCTGTCCTTGTAATTTTAAAAGCCAAGATGTGTGGGCTAAACAGGGAAGATGCTGGTGCGGATTATTTTTTAGAAAAGAATGATAATAATTAGTTGGGGGTGAAAAAAATGTTATCAAAAATACCAGTAGACCTTGAAAAGGTAAAAAAAGAGGATTTGGATAGAGAGATACTAAGAGCAGCAATAATTGCAGAGCTGGATGCTGTTAATCTTTATGAGCAGATGGCTGCTGTTGCACAAGATAAGAATATCAAAGACATCCTCTTAGACGTAGCTAAAGAAGAGAAAACACATGTAGGAGAATTCCAAACTTTATTGTTAAATAGGGATAAACAGCAGGTAAAAGAATTAGAAGAAGGTAAAAAAGAGGTAAAAGAAGAAGTAGGGGAATAAAAAGAAAAGGTGATGCTTATGGTTAAACTAAATGAAATCTATAAATGCAGTGTTTGCGGTAACATTGTTGAAGTTGTGCATGCTAGTGTTGGAGAGCTGGTTTGCTGCGGAAAGCCTATGATTCTTATGGAAGAGAACACTGTGGATGCTGCTCAGGAGAAGCATGTGCCTGTGATTGAGAAGATTAAGACAGGAGTAAAGGTAAGTGTTGGCTCTGTACTTCATCCAATGATAAAAGAGCACTACATAGAATGGATTGAAATAATTGCTGATGGAAAATCTTATAAAAAGTTTTTAAAACCAGGTGATAAGCCAGAAGCAGAGTTCTGCGTAAAAGCAGACAAGATAACTGCAAGAGAGTATTGTAATTTGCATGGGTTATGGAAGGCTTAAAAATGGATAAAGGTAAGCTATGCTACTTTGTGGATATTGGGTTGGCACTATCTTTTCTTGTTTCATTTATAACAGGCATACTTAAGTGGCCTAGCCTAACCATTCATTTTACAGCGGTTTACAGAATAATTCCAATGCAATATCTTGTAACAATTCATGATTGGTCTGGTATTGCTATGGGAGTCTTTGTGCTTATTCATTTGGTTCTGCACTGGAAATGGATTGTTACTATGACAAAAAAGATTTTTAAGAGAGGAAAGAAATGATGAAGTTATTTCAAAGATATGAAAAACTGGTTAGAAAGATAAAGAGAATTAACTTAGGATTGCTTTTACTAGGGAAATTATTCATAGTGTTTTCTCTTGGAAGCATCTTTTGGCTAAGCCTAGGCAGATACCAGCCCTTTATTCTGTTATTATCAACTTTGTTCTTAGTATGTTATTTTAATAATAATTTTATGAACTGGTACAAAAAAAAGAAAATAGGATTAATAAGTCATGCTATAGGCTTTATAGGAATGTTATTATTGGCTCTTTTATTAGGATTACAGTTCCCTGAGATGCGCTTTAGAATACCTGTTCTGATTGTAGGAATTATTCTTGTTCTACAAGCATTGTATGATTTGTTTAGAAAAAAATGAGAAAATTAACTGAATCTGTTAAAAAGCTAAAAAAAAGCAAGGTAAAGATATTGATAGATAAAAAACTAAAGGAATTTGAGGCGTTTAAGAATAAGAATAACAAGGATTGGTTCTGCGAGTTATGTTTTTGTATATTAACTGCTAATTCCAAGGCTAAGACTGCTATTAATATTCAAAAAGAAGTCAGAGCTAACGGATTCTGCACCTGGTGCCTTAATGATATAAAGGGCGCAATTAAAAAATATAAACATAGGTTTCATAATAATAAAGCTAAATTCATTGTTGAAGCAAGGAAGCATTTGAATATAAAGGATAAGATCAAGAAAGTGGTTAAGCAAAAAGGTCAGCAAGATGGACAATCTGGTGCAAGAGAGTGGCTAGTAAAGAATATTAAAGGCTTGGGCTATAAAGAAGCTAGTCATTTCCTAAGAAATGTTGGTTATTTTGATGTTGCAATCCTTGACAGACATGTATTAAATTTGATGTATGAGGATGGGGTTATAAAAGAAATCCCTAAAACCCTGAGTAAGAAGAAATATTTAGAAATAGAAAATAAATTTTTGCAACTTGCAAGCAAGTTGGGGATGAGCCCAGCAGAGCTGGACCTGTATCTCTGGAGTATGAAGACTGGGGTTGTGCTGAAGTGAATAATTATAGTTAACTTTTTATACTATCAAATTCTAATCTTTTTTATGAAAAAACACATCTACTTGTTCAGGCATGGCCAGAGTTATTATAATCGTGACCACATCTTTACTGGGTGGAAGGATTCCATGCTCACGCCTCTGGGGATTAAGCAGGCTAAGGTTATTGCCACAAAGCTGAAGAACAAGAGGATTGATGTTGCTTTTCAGACAAGCCTTTCTAGGTCAAAGGATACTTTGAAAGAGGTGCTTAAGTATCATCCTGAGTGTAAAATCATTATAACTAATGATAAGATGCTTGAGAGGAGTTATGGCAGGCTTCAAGGCAAGTCCCATAAGTCCTTTGTTAAGAGAGAAGGCACAGATGCTTACAGAACCCTGCTTCACTGGCATAAAATAGATCATCTCACTGGCTGGGACAGGAAGCAGTTCATTAAGAAGCTTGGAGAAGCAGAGCTTAAGATTATTAGAAGGTCTTATGATGTGAGGCCGCCTGGCGGTGAGAGTGTTAAGATGGTTGAGAAGAGAGTGCTAAGTTTTATCAAGGAGCTGCTCAAATTCATGAAGAGGGAAAAAGTGAATGTTGCTATTTCTGCTCATGGCAATTCCATGAGGCCTTTCAGGAGATACTTTGAAAAACTATCAATAAAGCAAATGATGGAGTTAGAAAACCCGTGGGATGATTATTTTGATTATGTAGTTGAGGTTTAGTATCTAAAAGAAAGCAAAGGCATTTTATAAACCGCTGCATTTATGTTCATTCCTGCTCCTACAGATGCAAAAACAATAATGTCTCCTTCTCTTAAATCATGGTCATTAAGTTTTCCTTTGAATATTAAGTCAAGCATTGTAGGCAGGGTTGCAACTGAGCTGTTTCCAAGCCAGGATATTGTCATGGGCATTATGTATTTTGGTATTTCACTTTTCTTCTTACCATACAAACGGAATAGTTGCTGCAGAATTGCTTCATCCATTTTTTCATTTGCCTGGTGTATAAGGACTTTACGCACATCATTAAGGTGTACTCCTGCTTTGTCAAGAGCCTCTTTAACAACCAAGGGAACTGTTCTCAAAGCATATTTATACAGCTCATGCCCGTGCATCTTAAGCAGCAAGTCATCAGTCCCATAATCAGGATTATATGATTTATCCATCCATAACATATAAGCATGCTCCTTAGTATCGCTTCTTGCAGCGTGAGAAAGAATACCAAGGCGATCTTTGCTCAGGATTGCTTCTAGTATTGTTGCTCCTGCTCCATCAGCATATATCATGCCGTCCCTGTCGTGAGGGTCATAAATCCTTGAAAGAGTTTCTGCTCCTATAACCATAACTCTTTTTGCATCCCCTGACTTAATGTAATAATCAGCTTGAATAACTCCTTGAAGCCAACCAGGACAACCAAAGGGAAGGTCATAAGCAAGTGTATGAGGATTCTCTATCTCTAATTTATGCTTTACTCTCGAAGCAAGAGTTGGAACAAACTCAGACCTTTTATTATCTGCTCTTACATCTCCAAAGTTATGAGCAACAATTATGTAATCAAGGCTTTCCTTATCAATACCTGAGTCTTTAAAAGCATTCTTTGCTGCTATATAAGAAATATCTGAGGTGTTCTGGTAATCCCAAACATACCTTCTTTCCTTGATACCTGTTATCTCCTCAAACTTCTGTATAATCTCTTTGTTTGGTTTATCAATTTTGTTCCCATCTGAATCATAAAATTCATTTTTTAGAAAATGCTTATTAGGAATCCTTTGTTTAGGTATATAACTTCCAGTTCCATTAAAAATAGTATATATTTCTGTATTCATCAGAACTTACCTTTAAATATCATTTAATAGCATTAAATAAACAGTGTTTTTAGGAACAGGCTTTTTATGTTTATTATACCATTGTATCATTCCATTTAAACAATCAGTTGTATCAGATAAGTACACCATATATCTGTCTTTATAATCCTTTGAAATACGGGTTAAACTATCAACTAATTCTATTGCTCTTTCATCAGCTTCCTCATCAAGAGGTATGAGTTGAAGATCTTCTAACTCGTTAACTATGTCTGCAATCTCTTTATCTGGAGATATTTTATTTTCTGAAAGTATCATTTTATCACCTACACATTTAATTTTTATCAGAATTACCTAACTATTTATATACATTTTCATTATGAAGTGGTTATTTGAAGCGAATCATATCTGTTGGTTAAGACAAAATATAAAAAAGAACCCTCCTTAACCTCTCCATCGAGGTGATATTCATGACTGAAGCCTTATTTTTGCTTGACTGTTACTTAAAAGAATTCGAAGCTACTGTTGATTCGGTTAAGGATGATAAATATGTTGTGCTTGACAAAACTGCTTTTTATCCTAATGCTGGAGGCCAGCCGTATGACACAGGAAAGATGATTGCAGAGGATGGCACAGAGTACAGTGTTGTTTATGTTGCTAAGTTCGGTGATATGATAAGCCACGAAGTTGATATGGATGGCAAACCTGTTCTAAAGCCAGGCGACAAAGTCAAAGGAGTAATTGACTGGGACAGGAGGTACAGGCTTATGAGGATGCACACAGCAGCTCATGTTATATCAATCATTATTGAAAAAGATGCAAATGCTCTGATAACAGGCAACCAGCTAGGACTGGATAAGTCAAGGATTGATTTTAATCTTGAGGATTTTGACAGGGGCAAGTTTGCTGAGTACATGGATAAGGCTAATGAGTTAATAAAAAAAGGAGCCAAGGTTAATCTTTACCTTATGCCTAGAGAAGAAGCATTGCAAAGGTATGAGAGACTCACTAACCTTGCAAAAGGCTTTTCTGACGATATAAAAGAGATTAGGTTGGTAGAGATTGAAGGAGTAACTATTGAGGCTTGTGGAGGCACTCATCTCAAGGATATAAGCGAGATAAAGGGTGTAAAGCTTTTAAAGCTTGATAACAAGGGCAAGAATAACAGAAGATTGTATTATGAGCTGGTTGATGAGGAGAAAAATAAAAGCTAGGGTTTAGCTTGTCTCCATTTATAATTGAAGTACCGCATTGCGTGATCCCGAAAAGTCTTGTTTTTTACTTTTATCACTGTTGGTTCATCACCCCATAAAGAAATCAAAACTGTTTCTGATAATATGTTAATATCCCATGGGAAGTCTTCATCTAAATAGAGTAGTTCATATCCTTTTTTCTTAGTGTAAATCCCTTCCCATAGTTTCTTTACTTTCCTCGGCCCCAATCCTTTAAATTTTCCTTTTTTCTCTAATATAATCTTATTAACCTTAGCAAAAACATCTTGGATGTCTTGATCTGCTTGATATTCTGAGGGCATGGCTAGAAAACATACTGTATGTTTTGGTTCTGCCTTTGAATATTCCTCTATAAATGCTGTTTTAAATCCTTTTTTCCCTTTATATACTTCTACTTCTGTCTTCTTCTTGCTTTCTTCTTTTATCAGGTTTAATTTAGGAATTATCTTTTGTATTTCTCTTTTATTCTCATCTATCCTTTGTTTTTGTTCTTCCATATAATTAAGAAACACTTCTGGCTCTGCAACTTGATAGTGCTTTATTTTACCAACCATGACAAAATTGACCAAGCCCTTATCAATGAGTTTATTTATATTGTTATGAACAACTGATGATTGCAGTCTGGTTTTTTCTATAATGTGCCCTATTTTTGTTTGCCCTAGTTCTAACAAGGTAAGATAGATTATTGATTGAGCATGTGTGAGGCCTGCTGTTTCTAGGGTTTTTACATCTGTTTCTAGCATATAAGGAAGTATTGTTTATTTTGTTTATAAATCTTTTTATAACTCTCCTTTAAAAGGAGAGTTAATATTTATAATAAGTAGTTACTATCTAGTAGTTAAAATGTCTCAACCAGAAGCACGGGGGGCGCAAACTCCTCGGGCTTCAAAAGAAAAGAGAGATAAACATGGTTAAAAACAAAACAAAAGACTTGGAATGCAGGCTACATGGAAAGTTCAAGATGCCATGTAAGCTGGTAGATGGAAGCATTGAAGAAAAATTTATTTTGCATCTATTTACTTCACCAACAAAAAACAAGTTTTTAGGAGATAAAGAGCATTTTCACGTAATTACTTTGGGTGATATCAAAGGAAAAGAAAATGTTCTAATGAGAATAGAATCAGCATGTACATATGCTCACCTCTACGGCTCGCAGCTATGCGACTGTCAGTATCAACTCAAGCACGGATTGAAAAAAATATCTGACGAAGGCGCAGGAATCTATATTTACTGCTTAGACCAGCACGGCAGAGGAGTGGGGATAGATAATCATCTCAAAGGCTACCAGGTAGAACAAGAAAAAAATTTGGACACGGTAGAAGCACATTTGTATTTAGGATTGCCAGCAGATGCAAGGAATTATGGGCCAATAATAGACATATTAAATCATTTTGAAATCAAAAGCGTTAGAATCCTGACCAATAATCCGAATAGAATAGAAATTCTAAAGAAAAATAATATTCCTGCAATAAGAATTGCTCATGAAGGACCCTTAACAAAATATAACAAACGAGAGCTCAGAACTAAGAAAGAGAAACTTGGGCATATGTATTCTTATGATTTTGGTGATTAAAATGACCACGCCTCCAAGTGAATATCTAAAGAATATGAGCTATTTTCTAAAACATTCAAATGAGGAAGAGATAGACTCAAATACTTTTTTAAAGGAATACCTAGAAAAAACAAATACAAAAAACCTTCATTGGCTAGATGTAGGGGCGGGACCAGGAACAAAATTAGTACGAATAATAAAAAATGGCTTGACAGATTACATGGATTACATCCTAATAGATGTAGTCGAGCCCTCAAAAGAATTATTAAATGTTTTTAACAAGAACTTCTGCAAAAACAAGCTGGAATACCTTGTCAACGAAAGACATCATACTATTTGGGAAGAGTTTGTTGCACAAAAGCAGTATGACTTAATTACTTTTTTTCATTCAATGTATCGAATAGAAAAAAATTCATTGGAAAAAATCCCTTCTTTTCTTAAAAAAAATGGGCTTGCTTGTATAATCATAGAAAGCCCAAATTCAGACTTGTTCCCTATCAGACAAAAAATTTCACCTTACTACAAGCACAAAGATATAATCTCTTACAATGTAATAATCGATTACTTAAAGGAAAAAAACATATCTCATGAAGTTTCTACTCAAGAACCAGATCAAAGGTTCTATGTAGACGGGATATTAGACCCAAAGAACTCAGATACAAAGCGGGTGTTATCATTTATTTTGCAAACAAAGCCAGAAGACCATGAAAAGATTGTTAAGAAAGAGATAAACAGGGAAATCAATAAGGAGCTAAAAAAACATGTAAAAAAAGACAAGCACGGAAAAAGTTATATTCACACTCCAGATAGATTTATATGGATTTATAAATAACAATTGCTATGAACGGATAGATGAGGATAAATCCATACCAAGTGCATAACCTTTATAAATGGTTGTTCCTATCTAAGGTTCACAATGAAACGAGTTGGTTGTGTTCATCTCGGACAATAGAATTCTTGATTTAAATAGTTATATTTATAAAAACTTTAACCTTCTTGTGTATAATCCAATAAAATGGCGGCGTTGGTGTAATCTGGCTAGCATTGAAGACTGTGGATCTTCCGGTCCGGGTTCAAATCCCGGGCGCCGCCTTTTTGACACAGGAAAAAAGTGGCGCCAAAAGCTTGCTTTTGAGCGCCGCCTATTTATACTTACCTAGGTGATAGTAATGAAACTAGAAAATTCAAAAGGTACCAAGGATTTTGGTCCAGAAGAAAAGATTGTACGTGAAGAGGTTATTAGTAGTTTGAAATCTGTTTTTGAGCTCTATGGCTTTAGCCCTTTGGAGACTCCTGTGCTTACTCGTTATGAATTGTTTGAGAGCAAGTATAGTATTGGCTCTGAGATGCTTAAAGAAACTTTTAGTCTTAAGGACCAGGGTGATAGAAAGCTGGGCTTAAGGTTTGACCTGACTGTTCCTTTGGCCAAGTATGTGGGTTTGAATCCTGAGCTTAAGATGCCTTTTAAGCGTTATGAGATTGGAAGAACCTTTAGGGACGGTCCTGTAAAAACTGGTAGGATGAGGGAGTTCTGGCAGTGTGATGTTGATATTGTGGGTGCAAGCTCTATGCTTGCTGATGCTGAGATACTGGCTGTTGTTAACTCTGCTTTTAACCAGCTTGGCTTATCCATTGTTATTAAGCTTAGTAATAGGAAGTTTCTTGAGGGAGTGCTTGACTTCTCAGGTGTTAATAAGGATAAGCGCTTTGATGCTATTATTTCAATTGACAAGTTAGAAAAGCTTGGAGAAAACGAAGTTATTAAGGAAATGGGACAAAAAGGCATTCCTGATGATGTTGTTACTAAGATTATGAGTATTATTAATATGAAAGGTAGTAATAAAGAGTTGATTGAAAGATTAAAAGGTTTAATTAAGTCTGGTATTGGTGTTGAGGGATTAAAAGAGGTTGAAGAAATAATTAGTTATTGCAACTCCTTCGGAGTTGAGAGCTTAGAGTTTAGCCCTAGCCTTGCAAGAGGCCTGGCTTATTACACAGGGCCAGTGTATGAGGTTTTCTTAAAAGACTCTGATATAAAAATCTCTGCTGCTGCTGGTGGCAGGTATGATAAGATGATAGGAGCCTTTCTTGGAGTAGGAAAAGAGTATCCTGCCACTGGAATAGCCTTTGGCTTAGAAGTGATTACAGAGGCTCTTAAGAAGAAAAAGAAATTTGAGAAAAAGAGTGTTACCCAGGCATTTATTATTCCTATAAAAACAGGGCAGGAGAGTATAAAGATTACTGAGGAACTAAGAAAAGCAGGCATAAAGACAGAGATGGACCTCATGAGTAGAGGTATTAGCAAGAACCTGGCTTATGCTAATAGTCTTAATATTCCTTTTACAGTTATTATAGGTGAGCAAGAGCTCAAGGAGAACAAGGTAAAACTTAGGGATATGAAGACAGGAAAAGAAGAACTACTAAGTGTCAAGGATGTTGTTCAGAAGTTAAAGCAGTAATTATTTCTTTTTTTTCTTGCGTCTGTGGCCAATGAAGTTTAATCTTTTAAGACTAATCCTTCTGCTCTTCTTTTTCTTGGTATTAACCTTTCTTAACAATTTTTTGAGCTTGTCAGGATGATTAGTAATTATACCGTCAACCTTTCTCTTAATGAGTTTCTTCATAAGTGCTTTTGTGTTCACAACCCATACATGCACCTTATACCCATTTCTATGAAGCCTTTTTATGAAAGCTTTTGTAGCAAAGGGATAAGAAAGATGAACATTATCAACCTCAGCTGATTTTGCAACTAGGATAACCACAAACCTGGTTAGTGTAAATGACAGCTTAGCAAGAGAACTTACAAAATAATTCCACCTAGGATTGTTTGAAATAAAAAAGACATAAGCTGTTTTTAATGATGGGATTTCATGCTTAACAATCCTTAATGCATTTATTTTTCCAGAAGAAACCATAACTTTTTGCTCCATTTTGCACTTCTTTATAAGGTCAGCAACAGGCTTAGCAGCCCATATTGTTTTTATCTCAACATTTAGTTTGGTTTTGCTCTTCTTAATTAGTTCAAGAACTTCTTCAAGCACAGGTATTTGCTGGTTTCTTTTTTTAGTACGGCACTTTTTTATCTCTTTCAAGGTCTTCCATGCAATTCTTCCTTTGCCATTAGTAGTCCTATCCAGACTTTTATCATGAAACACAATGACATGATGGTCTAAAGACAACCACACATCTACTTCAACCCACTCAGCACCTAAATCAATTGCTTTTCTAATGCTTAGAAGAGTATTCTCAGGATACTTACTAGAAAAGCCTCTGTGAGCAGTTACTAGTACCATGCTTATTCCATTTCCCCCATATTAAAGAATTATTTACCTTGTAACCTCAAAACTGTCAACTAATTCTTTGAGTTCTCTTGCTTTTTTATTGGTTTCAAAATGTTTTCTAACAGGATCAATTAACTGATTAACATAGTTGGCTGTCATATTCTTTAAGTCTAAAGGATGTATTTCTCCTTTTGCAAAAGCCTTCTCCAGCTCTTTATAACTAGCAAAGCTAATATCACCGCCAAACTTTGCAGCTCTTTCTACTTTTAACTCCTTGAACTTCTCAAACAATATATATTTACAGTACTCAAGCACTGGGTTCTCATGCACCTGTTTCTCAGGGCAGTAAGCCTTTCTAAGCTTGCGCTTAATCTCCTCTTCTGTATCTGTCATAAAAATAGCTGAGTCAGGATTAGATTTGCTCATCTTCATATCAATAGCTCTTTGAGCCGCGTCTGTGGCTTCAGTTGCAGGTGAAAGCAAGCCCATAAGCATGTGATGGCTCACAACAACAGGTTTCCAGAACCCAAGGCTAGGACCTATCTCTCTTGCTAACACATTAACCTTTCTTTGATCCATGCCAAGCTGGGTTATGTCTGCTTTTAAGTAGAATATATCAGCGCACTGCATGCAAGGATAGAATATCTGTGAAGCCTGAAGCACCTCATCTTCTTTTCTTCCCATTATCTGGCCGCACCTAATAATCCTCTTAACAGTAGAGTTCCTAGCAACTTGCATAACTTTCTTCCAATAATTCACATCACCCATAGCATCATTGGCCCATACAAACTCAACGTTTTCCATGTCCATTCCGCACACCTTCCATACCTCTATTAAGTACTTGCCAACGGTCTGTATCTTTTCAAGGTCTCCGCCCATCTTATTATTAGCCCAGGCAAACCAGTCAGCAACCCAGAACTTGAAATGAACCCCTGCCTTGGTCAGCTTGTTAACATTAATAGCTCTAAGAATGCCTTGAGCAATGTGCACTCTTCCACTAGGCTCAAAACCATCATAAGCAATAGGTTTCTTTTTCTTAGAAAGCAATTCTTTTAGTTCTTGCTCTGTGATAATCTCTTCTCCAACTTCCTTAATAAGCCTGATTCTTTCGTTTAAGTCCATTTTAATTATTTGAGTATTATTTGCTTTTTATTAATGTTTCTCTTTATAATAAGAAGATTTATGCTCCTCAGGCTGATAAGCTCCTATCCTTACTATCTCTGGCTTTAATCCTCTTTTCTCCAGCTCTGCTTTTAAATCATCTACAAAGGCTTTTTGGTCATAGCCTAAGCATATAACATCTGGTTTTATCTCCTCTATTATCTTGTACTTATCATTATCCATTGAGCCAAGAAGAGCATTATCAACAATATCAAGCTTTTTAACAATTTTTAGTCTTTCAAGCTCATTATTATCAGGCATTAATTTTTTGACTTGTTTTACTGTCAAGTCTCTTGCAACTACAACAACAAGCTGGTCACCATGCCTCTTAGCCTCTTTTAAAAAGTACTCATGGCCAGGGTGCAAGATGTCAAAGGTGCCGAAGACTAGGGTTTTCTTCATAATATTAGGAGAAATAAGGGGAAATTTTAAATATTTCTAAAATAAAAGCTTATTAGAGGTGATAATATGTTCATCTGCAAGCAAAAAGTGAGTTGGGCTAACTGGCAGCTAGGAATTATGAAGATTGCATGCATTGCCATTGGTATCCTCCTAGGAGCTTACTTTACAAACTTCTGGGCAAGTATCTGGTGGCTTGTATGGGTTGTAGCTATTGTGTTTGCTGTGTGGGCTCTGGCTATCTGGCTTAACTCTATGAAGAAGGAATAAGAAGTTTAAATGTAAAGAATGGATGTTAAAAAGTTTTTAAGAAAGGAAAGACTTATTTGGCACAAGCACTTTGTTCCTTCATTAATAGCTGGTATTGGGGTTGCAATAATTGCTTTAATCTTTGAGTTCAGTGTTGCTAACATTGTGCTCTTTGCAAGTGTGGGTGCTAGTGCTGCTATTCTAGCTAATATTAAGTCTCATCACTTGACCAAGCTGCACACTGCTATTGTTTCTTATGTTGTCGCTATTCTTATTTCTTTCTTATTATACTTTATTAATCTTCAGGTTAGATTGCCCTTGGCCTTAAACCTTTTCTTTGCAGTATTTTTAACCTCAATACTTATTTTCTTGGCTAACAGTTTTCATCCTCCTGCTATTAGTGCTAGTGCTTCTTTCTTCTTGTTTGAGAGAAGTCTTCTCGACTTATTCTATTTGTTCATAGCAATCCTTATCCTGTTCATAATCATAAGGTTTCTTACTTACACAATATCCCAGCATCTGCCTATCAAGGAGTTCTGGAAGGAGTTTAAGAGAGAGTTCTGAATTAGAGACTATCAGAAAAGAGACAGCCATTGAGGATATTGATAAATTACTTTCTGAACCAGAGAGAATAGGATTGAATATTGAGAAAAGTAGTAGCTTCAGAAGAATAATTGAAGAATTACTTAGATTCTTGTTTGGGCATCATATCATGCATTGTGGTATAAACCTGTGCCAATTCTGGTTTTCCAAGCTCAGTTGCTAATGATGCAGCTTTTTGGTATTCTCTTTGTCTTTCAAAAATGTCTAACTCTTTTTCTCTAAAGCTTTGATCTCCAGTAAATTCAATTGCTTTCTTAATATCATTCAAAGCATTTGAAGGATGATGTCTCTCTCTTATTCTGGTATCAATTCTTTCAGCATAAATGTTTCTTACAGCATCAGTTTCACCAATAGCATGATATAGCTTAGCCATTTCTTCTGATCTATCAAATTCATAATATCTGTCACTTGCTTTCACTTGCTCTTCATTTTTAGCAACTCTTTCAACAAGTTTTCTTGCAACTCCTTCTTGTCCTAAAGAAACAAGAGCTGTAACAACACCCCCATAGAATCTTGGTGAGCTATCAACTTTAACTTTCTTAGCATACTCTACCAAGGTTTTTTCAGCTTGTGCAGTTTTTCCAATTTGTGTTGCACATTCAACATAAAATTCTGCAGAACCTGAACCTGGTTTATATTCATTAAATCCAATTTCAGCAATTGCAGTTAATCTTCCAGGTGATTTTTCTTTTGCAAGATTGAAAGCAGCAGATGTCCATTCAGCTTCTAAATATCTATCAATTGCTTCATCAAATCTGCCAAGTTTTTTCAAAGTTTGAGCTGAAGGGAATTTGTATTCTGAGTCTCTTTCTTGGAGAGCTAACAATCTTTCAAGGTTTGCTTGAGCAACATCTTCTTTTCCAAATGCTTGAGCAATTTCTGCGCTATACTGCAATGGACCTTCTAATTTTCTATCATCTTCTGGTTTTGAAGTCATTTGTACAATAGCATAATCAGCTAATTCAGGATCATTCCATCCTTTTACAATATCTCTTAGTAGAATATCAAAATCATGTGTAACATAATAATCTATGTGTCTTTTTGCCATTGATCTGAATCTGTCAGTGTCTCCAGATTCTCTGGCATGAGTAATTTCCTTTTCAATAATTGAATAATCTTCACTCATTGCAAGAATTCTATCAGCAACTTCTGTGTTGCCAGGAGCATAAATGCTTCTTAGAAAAGCTAATTGGGCTTCATCTGAATGCAGAGCCCCCATGATTGTATCAAGTTGTTCATTCATTTTTAAGGCACCTTATGTAATATATTCCGTATGAATAAGCCTTTCATTTATAAAGCTTTCTATTTTGTTGCTACTTTTTGATAGTAATTAACATTCTCGGAATATGTCTATTAAGAAGTTCTAAGTTACAGCAAGAAATACCCTATTATCGGCACTAACAAGCATCCCATTGAGTGTATTCTTGGCAGGCCTTTTTCTGGTGGTATCAAGCCTATGGCTGTGCTTATGATTAGGATTATCAATCCGATAGGGTTGCAAATAATTATTGTTAGGATAAAGATAAAAGTAATGATTCCAATAACAAGAGCTCTATAATTTATTTTTGTTATCAAGTTAGAAAATCCTCTGCTTATTAGTATTCCCAGAATAAATGCTGTTCCTCCTGCAATTAATGCAGTGCAAAGAAAGAGAAGAATATGAGGCAAAGTTATATTCTCTATTAGTTTCTGAACAGTTATCACTGCTCCATTCCTTGCCTTGTTCAGTACAAGAAGGGTTAACAGGGAAAGAGTGAAATTAACTGTATTTATTGCTCCAATCAAAATCAAAAAGCCGTGGTCACCCAGCTTCTTAGTAAACTGCAAAGAAATAACTGCTGCTGTTGCTGCTCCTAAGCCAGGGAAAACTGCTGTTAAAAAACCAGATATCTGGCCTGATATCAGTGCCTTGAAAGTTTTCTTTGTATCCAAAGGAGTTTTCTTTACTAGGACCTGCTTTGGAATTGATTCTTTTCTTAATAAACTGATTATAAGAGTTGAAATTCCAAATAAGCCGCTCAGCATCGGAAACAAAGGATTCTTAAGATTAGGCATGCTTAACACTATTAAGCCAAGGGTTCCTGATAAAAGAAAAACTATGAGTGCCCATAACTTCTGTTTATCTCTTAAAATCATAAAGAGTGCAACTAGTAAAAGAAAATAACCCATATAATTCTCAATCAAAGGATAACCATACTTAACTACAGGTATGAGCAAGGGAAAGAGAAGAATGCTAAGAATGATAGCTCCTAATGAACCAATCAAGGTTAGTTTAACTGCTGCATATCCATGTCCTTTTAACAAGTATCTGTGACCAGGCAGCACTCCTAGTGCCATGTCAGAGTCAGGAGCACCAAGATAAATGCTGGGTATGGAATCAATAAAGGTGTGGGTTATGCTCATGGCAACAATGAACACTGCAAGAGAGGTTAAGCAGAAGAACTTGACAAGAAAAGGAGCAGAGCTTAGCAGGAGTAAGCTGATTAGATTTACATGTATGCCAGGGGTTAGGCCTGTGATTATGCCAAAGAGGATGCCTGCTAATAAAGCTATTAAGATTTCAGTAATCATATTGTGCGGCGCGGGCGGGACTCTCCAAGCAAGGGGGTTAACTTATTTGTTCTCAAAAATCTCTGATTTTTGGAACACCAAAAATTCAAAGAATTTTTGATTTGAACCCGCAAGAGGCTTGGGAGCCTCACCTGAGCATCAACCAGGCGCAATAACCTGATTATGCGACCGCGCCATTGCACAAAAGGAAAATTTTATATAGCTCAATGAATTAATCATTATTGCTTGGGAGTTTCATCTGGGCTTTGCGGCCCGCCTTATTTTTTTAGAATTCACAAACTAGTTCTTTATATACTGCTTGTAGTTAAAATCGGAAATTTAAAAGCTTAATCGGAAAGCTTATTAAATAATCACAATTACTTTTTCAAACCTGATGAGGGAGGTTTATAATGAAATCAAAAAATCAAAGATTTTTTGGTTCAGAAAATCAAGATTTTCTGAAAGCAAAAGCATATGTCGGAATAACTGGTTATAAGACAACACAAGAAGTTAAGGATATGGCAGAAATGTTTAGAGAATCTGGGTTTCCAAATATAAGGTATGAGGTTATGTTTGGTGTTTTGTCATCATATAAAAGAATAGATGATGTTAATAGTGAAGGGAAAAAAAGCCCTTGTTTAAGCAAGTTACCTGAGATTCTCCAAGAAATTCCTTCTTGGGGTTTGCCAATGATACACTACTATACACCTAGAAAAGAGAGTCTATGCACAGAGATATTGAGCCTGTTTACCCATGATCCTTTATATGATGCTAACTTGTGCAGAGCTGTGCAGCTTAATGTAGACTGGCCACCACTAGAACATCTTAATTATATAATAAAAGAATTTCCAGAGCTTAAGATAGTTCTTCAACTCCCACCAAGAGCAACAGAAGGTTTGGGCTTGGAAGAGATTGCAAAGCGAGCTAAAGAATATGATAACCTGGTGAAATATGCTTTAATAGATCCTTCAAGAGGCAAAGGTCTTGATTTTGAGGTTCAATACTCTGTTGAGCTGATGAGTGCTCTTAACCAAGCCATGCCTCACACCAGGATTGGGATTGCAGGTGGTTTTGATGCAGATAATGTTAAGAAAAAGGTGCCTTTGATTAAAGAGAAATACCAAGAAGATTTCTTCATAGATGCTCAGGGAAGGTTACGCACAGAGGATAGGAAAGCCCTTGACTTGAACAAAGCAGAAAGATATATAAAGGCTTGCTCAGAGGTTTTTTTATAAATCTTTCTAAAGATTTATATTTACATCTAACTTACTTATTACTAAAGAGGAATAAAAATGGTAGTTAGCTCTCTTAAAAACCAAAGTATTGAAAAAGTAGTAAGCACTGGTTCAAAATTATTTGGCAGAACAGGACGTGTGTTTGGAAGAGCTGCTGGTACTATTGGTTTGGCTCTGACTGCTTATTCTGTTACAAGTAAGTATATTAAGTATGTAAAGAATGATGCTGATGCAAAGCGAATCCAAGAATATGCTAATGAGATGTATAAATGGAGCAGTGCAATCTCATGTATAGGAAGAGAACCATATAAGGTAGGAGATATTTGCACTCTGGATAAAGGAGGAGCTATAAATGATCTCGGAGACAAGATAGCAGTACCTATCCTTTCAACCAGGTATACTCAGGACATCTCTAACACAGTTATCCCGCCAGCACCTAACAAAGCAAAAGAGCTAGTACTCAGAGCAATTGATTATATAACAGATACTCATAATAATCTTGGGATTAAGAATTTTAAAAAACAAAAAGAAGAAATTATTAAGCAATTCAAATCAGTTGATGAAAAACTAGAACCAGAGTATAATTCAAAAATGGATTACACTCCTTTTCAAATATCGCTTTCTTCTATTGTACGAAAAATGGTAAGCATAGAGTGGGAGTACAACCTAGCCATATCAAAACTGGTCAATAAGCTGAACAAGAAAAAACCAGGATATGCTGCAGAAGCACTTTTTGACGGCACTATTGGTGAGATATTAAAGTTATTAAAAATAAAGCAGAAAGAATAATTTAAAATAAAATAATCTTTACTGAGTATTCTCCCAGGTTGCTCTTCTCACCACCTCGTCATCTTCATCTAACAACTCAATAACAAGCTGGTACTCCTCATCAGGCTCTGTCTCTGTAAGCGTCCTCTTAATCTCAACTGTTTCTGTATGACTCTCCCCTGGGCTTAACAGAGGTATTTCTACTGAGGAAACAGCTATCTCATCACCAGTTATTGAGCTCTCATAATAAGGTTGTCCATGTCTATCCCTTGCATATATATTCGCTGTTAAGAGCACATTGGTTTCTTTGCCATTCTCAACCATAAACTTCAAACTATCAATCCTTGCAAACCCAGAAACCTCATTAACAGAGGTGTCCACATCAATTATGGTTAGTTCTACTCTGCCAGAGTACTCTGGTTTAGGCTCTGTATGGCATTCACCATCATAAAAGTACTCTCCTTTAGTATTCTTACAAGGCCCTCCACAATCAATATTGGTTTCTCCCTGATTCTTTACATTATCATCACACGTAGGTGTGAGGCACTTGATATGCTCATGACAGTAGCCTGACTCACAATCAGAATCAATATTACAGTTCTTAAACTCAGGGCAAGGATCACAATTGTCTCCCCCACAATCAACATCAGTTTCATCCTGGTCTTTCACATTATTAGTACAAAGAAGGTCTTCTTCCTGAGTAGCATTAAGGGTTTGATTAGTCTCATTCAAACCTGTCTGTGCAGTTGGAGTGGTTGTTGTCTCATTATCAGCAATCACACAAGTACCTGCATTCCATTTAAGGATTAAGAGAACCGCTAATGCTATGATTACAAGGCTAAAACCAAGTCTTTCAAGATGTCTTGGGCGGATAACAATCTCAACTCCTTCCATAGTATCACTACCTCTCTTATTTTTAAGATTAATTCTTAATATATAAATGTTTTTATAAATGTTGTGCTCAGAAAAAGTATTCAATCCACCTCAAACTCTTCTGCAAGCTCTTTAAGGAGTTTATCAGTCTCAGACATGTCCTCCTCATCTTTCTCCTTTTTTTCAGGTTCTTTGGGTTTCCTTCTTGGACTGGTGCTACTCATCTGGTTAAGCAGCTTTTGCTTGTGCTCCTCATCATGAATTGCTCTTCTCTCCTCTTTTTTAGCATGAACATGATGCACTTTTTTGGGTTCGTCCTCTTCTTTTCTGAAATCAAACCTTATCCTAAACCTCTTCTTCTGCTCTTCTTTATCCTCTTCAACCTCTTCCTCAGTTGCTTTTCTTATCTTGATATCCACTTTTTCATCACTAATCTTGCTCTTCTCATGCTTGGTTTTTAAAGGTTTTGCTTGTCTTGCCTCAGCAGCCTTCTTCTTAAGCAGCTCTCCTTTGTGTATGAGTATCTTAATAGCCTCATCACGACATATCTTTAAGAGCTCTCTTGGGTTTTTATCAGCCTTTTCATACATCTCTTTTAATTCCTCCTCTGAGAAGGGATAGATGCCTCTACCACCAAAGGCTCTTATCCTTATGGCAATCATCTCTTTTGCTTCTTCAAAGGTGAGTCTTCTGAGAGTTATGCTTAGCTCATCATTTCCTATCTCTGCTAATCTGCTCTTCTCATACTCTTTAGGCGTGCTTGCAACTATTACTTGGAGTTTTAAATCCTCTTTTTTCAGGCTCTTTATAAGTTCAAGGTTCTTTTCTGTGAGGTGATGCGCATTGTCTAAGAGCAGAGCAACAGATTTATGCCCTAGTTTTTTCTTAAGGAAAGCCATGAATTCAGAGCTTAATAATTTCTTATGAGGCTTGGAAAAGTTTTTCTCATACCAGGACAATAAGGGCTCTGCCATTTTATGTAGGATATTAACCTGTTCCTTGAAAACAGCTGCATTAATGTAGACTGCGTGAATCCTGTTATACCTTTCAAGCCTACCCTCAAGCCATTTAAGCATGGTGGTCTTGCCCACTCCTTGCTCTCCAACCATTGCTCCATAAAAGTAATGCTTTATAAAGAACCAGTTAAGCTTCTCCTTCTCGTCCTTTCTATTAACAAGAAATCTGTTGATAGGAGCAAATATCTTGTCAACAAAAGGGTCTCCTCTGAAGCCTAGGGCTTTATCCCATTCAAGAACAAAATCCTTCTTAGCAGCCAATAAATCACACCCCCTTAACTATAATGCTCTGAATTAGAAATATGAGAGAAAAGAGGATTTTATAAATGTTTCTCTTAAGATAAAAAGATTTACTAAAGATTTATTAATAATATGCTATTCCTAACTCAAATGAAACTTAATAGCAGATTTAATGAGGTTTTTAATAACAAGCCTATCCTGGGTATGATTCATTTGGCTGGTTTTGATCCTGTTAAAAGGGCTATTAAAGAACTTAAGATCTTTGAACAAGAAGGGATTGACGGCGCTATCATTGAAAATTATCATGGTTTATTAGAAGCTGTGATTCATACATTAAAAGTTGTTTCCAAACTCAAAATAAATATAATTATAGGAGTTAATGTTCTACCTAATGAATTTCAATTATCTCTTCCAATGGCTGCTGAATACAATGCAGACTTTATCCAGTTAGACTATGTTGCAGGAAGATATGTTGAAGGAGAATTAGATTTTAAGGCATATTCTAATCTAAAAAAACAATTCCAAGATATAATCGTGCTTGGAGGAGTTCATCCAAAGTATTTTACGCCTGTAGCAGGTTCAAACCTTGAAGAAGATTTAAAACAAGGAGTACA
Organism: Euryarchaeota archaeon SM23-78; assembly: GCA_001595785.1. GTDB lineage: Archaea > Nanobdellota > Nanobdellia > Woesearchaeales > SM23-78 > SM23-78. Next base: position 12,535 of record LSSJ01000009.1, on the reverse strand, counting down.
AAGAGCAGAAGCAATTGTGGTAACAGGTGAAGCTACAGGCAAAGAGACTCCTTTAGAAAAAATAAAGTATTTCAGAAAAATGCTAGGAAAACATCCGCTAATAGTTGGAGCTGGTCTGACTCCTGAAAATGCTTATGAACAATTAATCATGGCAGATGGAGCTATTGTTGGGACCTCACTTAAGGAAAATGATGATACTCACAACGAGGTAGATAAATACAGAGTCAGAGATTTTATGAGTGTTGTAAAAAAAGCCAGAGAACACAAAGAATAGATCTTACTTTATAATAATCTTGTCTGCTATTATTTCTTTTTCCCCTTTATACTCTTGAGTTTTTCCAGTAATCTCTACTCTTTGACCTTTACTAATATCCACATTATCAAATATTATCACTGTTATTTCTTCTTCTTTTCTTATATTAATAATTGCAAAGTCTTCTTTATTAGTCACTCTTTCAATTGTTCCTGTTATCTTAATAGTCGTGTCTTCTTCTAACTCTTTTGCCTCAGATATATCTATTTCTTGCAAGCCAGTGGTTGATAAGATTAGTGCTAATGCTCCTAATCCTATGATGCTGGTTATCAAAGCTATTCTTAGGAGTAAGGAGTCCTTCATAGGCTTTGTTTTTTAGAAGTTGTTTATAAATTACAGCTCAATAAAAGCGGATAGATTACGAAATCATTGTAATTCTGCCTTTATAATCTCATAAATCCCTGTATGCTCGTTCTCCATTTTCTTCTCTGCTTTTATTATCTTTATCTTTTTCTTGAATATTGGTCCATCTATCATCAATGTCTCTGCTTCTCCTCCTTCAAAGGCTATGTGTATACCAATTTTTTTGTTTAATTCTACTAACTTATCTATATCTTCATTAGTTATAACTCTACCTAGCCAGGATTCATCAAGTCCAAGTGCTGCTATGCTTGAAAGAATAAACTTAAAACCATTAGCTATCATTTCTCTCATTAGTTTTTCAGGGTTTTTTCCCCATAAAGGGCTAAAGCATTTAAGATCTAGTTCCTTGCATATCTTCTCAATTCTTTCTTTTTGATAAACAGATGCAAATGCTCCTGATACAACTCCTTTAATACCAAATTTTTCTTTTGCTTGCTTTATTGCTGCTTTTAAGTCTTCAAGCTCTTCTTCTTTCTTTCCCTTTGTAATTTTTTTAATTATTTGCAAGCCTATGGCTTGGGCTTGGAGTTCTGTTAAATCTATGTTTGGTGTGTGGAACATATAACTCTCCTTATTCTTAGAAATAATAGTAATCAAGCACACAACCCCTTTTTTTTCCATGGCTTTGTACAAGGCATAGACTGAGTCTTTGCCTCCTGAAAACAAGACTGCTAGTTTCATAGCAAAAGATTATTTAGAATTGTTTAAAAAAGTTATCATAAATACTATGATGGCTTGGTCAGCATATACTCTATTATCTGCTCAAGCTTAGAATCAGGCTGGATTTCTCTTAGATTATCAATTATCATTTTTTTCTTTTCAATAAGGCTCTTTTTAACAGTATCAGGTCCTAACCTATTAATAGAATTGTCAGAATCTACATTTACAGGCTTTCCAGTGATTTGAGGGTTGCCTTCATAATCTCTTAAGTCATCAAATAATTGGTAGCCAATGGATAGATTAACCCCTATCATATCCAGATTCCTTAGGTTTTCTTTATTTTTTAAAAGATAAGCAGGTAGCACACTAGCTAGGTGAAACAATATGTTTTTCTTGTACATTGAGTCTAAAAGTTCCATATTGCTTTTTTCTTTTCTTAAATCTGTTTCTTGTCCTATGAGCATCTTATCAGTCATATCATAAACCAGCATCTCTACTTCGTCTGTGTTATCAAGGTGTTGGTAGGCGTTCTTAAAAATTAGTTTTCTACCTCGATTATATAGGTATAGTCCTGTAAGTATGGCTGTGTCTTCTCCGTATTTTTCATGTGTTGTTTCTTTACCTTTGCGTTTATTAGAATTATCCATGCAAGGAAGGTCATCAAATATTAGGGATGCGTGATGTATGAATTCAAGCCCAGCAATGCTTTTCAAGAAGTTTGGTTTATCTCCTCCTAGCATCTGGTATAACTCTAAACTCAACATGCTTCTATATCTGCGTCCTTGTGGATAAACAGTGTAAGCTGCTGCTTGGTGATGAATATAATCTGATAAGAATTCTTCTTTTAAATCAGATTTAATTATTTTATTTATTGTTTCTCTTTGGTTTTGAATGTATTCTTCAATCTCATTCATATAAAAAAGAGAACAGTATTAGGCTTATAAAATTTGTTATACTATAAAAAATTCTATGGTTTTAGTGGCTCTTCTTGTTTTGACTCTTCCTTTATTTCATCAATCCTTCTCTTAAAATAGCCTCCCATCATGAACAAAGAAATAAATATTATTAACACGCCTGTTATTGTAAGAGCACTACTATCCTCTAAGGTTAAAGTGGCGGGTGCTTCAAAAGTAGCACTAACCTCTGAGCACATATCCTCAGGAGGGCAATCAGGAGGAAAGCAGCAATTCTCAGCTATAGTAAAACTAGTGATGCCTCCTTTTAATAAGAAGATGCCAAAAAGAGTGAATAATATTAATAAGAGCATTGGAAGTCTCATAATAAGCATTTTTGATTTAATAGTATTTAAAGGTTGCTGATTTTAATAATCTTTTTTATATGAGTAACCTTTATAAACATCCCCTCATTCTCTTTCGACTATTACGGTGAGTGTATTATGGTTGGTGAGTTTAAATTCAGGACCACTGCTGAGATTAAGACTTCTCAGAGGATTGTGGATCAGGTTATTGGCCAGGAAGAGGCTGTTGATGTTATTAAGAAGGCTAGTAAGCAGAGGCGTCATGTCTTATTAATCGGGGAACCTGGTACTGGTAAGAGCATGCTTGGCGTGGCCTTGGCAGAACTGCTTCCTAAGGAGAAATTGGTGGATGTTCTTGCTTTTCAAAACCCTAATGATGAAAACACCCCTCTTATAAGAGCTGCTCCTGCTGGTCAGGGCAGGGATATTGTGGCTAGGGCTAGGGTTCAGAGTGCTGGCTTGTTCAGGGGCCAGAATATCTTGATATGGATTATTCTTATTGCTGCTCTGCTCATCCCTTACTGGATGTGGAGGGTTAATTATTTTCAGCTTGGAGAGACTGCTAATGCGATTATATATGCTTCTTCAATGGTTACTTTTATTGCTATTGCTGTTGTGGTTATGCTTTCTGTGACCATGGGCAAAAGAGCCGGTTTGCAGCAGGGTAAGAATAGTGTGCCCAAGGTTATTGTTGATAATTTCAAGAAGAAGAATGCTCCTTTTCTTGACGCTACTGGTGCTCATGCAGGTGCACTCTTAGGAGATGTGCTTCATGATCCTTTTCAGAGCGGTGGTCTGGGCACTCCTGCTCATGAAAGAATAGTTGCTGGCATGATTCATAAGGCTAACATGGGTGTTTTGTTTGTTGATGAGATTGCCACTCTTCAACCTCATACTCAGCAAGAGCTTCTAACATCTTTGCAAGAAGGCAAGTATGCTATTACTGGTCAGAGCGAGCGTAGTGCAGGTGCAATGGTTAGAACTGAGCCTGTGCCTTGCAACTTCATTCTTGTGGCTGCTGGTAACATGGAGACTGTTAAGCGCATGCACCCTGCTTTGAGGAGCAGGATTAGGGGTTATGGTTATGAGGTTTATATGAAGGAGACTATTCCTGACACCAAGGAGAACCAGTGGAAGTATGCTGTTTTTGTTGCTCAGGAAGTGAATAAGGATAAGAAGATTCCTCATTTTAGCAAGGATGCTGTTGATTATATTCTTGAGGAGGCTAGGAGAAGGGCTAATAGAAAAGGTCATCTTAGTCTTATTTTCAGGGAGCTCGGAGGTTTGATAAGAGCTGCTGGTGACCTTGCTGTTGAACAAGGAGCAAGGGTTGTTGAGAAAAAACATATTATCAGGGCAAAGGTTATTGCTAGGAGTCTTGAAGAGCAAATAGCTGATCAATACATTGAGAGGAAAAAAGAGTATGAAGTCATTGTTACTAGTGGTAAAAGGATTGGAAGGGTTAATGGCTTGGCTGTTATTGGTAGTGGGAGTACTTATTCTGGAATTATTCTTCCTATTGAATCAGAAGTAACCCCTGGTGGTAAGGAGAGGAAAATCATTGCTACTGGTAAGCTGGGTGAGATTGCTAAAGAAGCGGTCACTAATGTTAGTGCTATTATTAAGCGTTACTTTGGTCAAGATATAAAGGGTAAGTATGACATCTATGTCCAGTTCTTGCAGACCTATGAAGGAGTTGAGGGTGATAGTGCTAGTATTGCTGTTGCTACTAGTATCATTTCTGCTCTTAAGAAGATTCCTATTAAGCAGGACATTGCATTAACCGGTAGTTTAAGTGTTAGAGGAGCAGTGTTGCCTGTTGGAGCAGTTTCTTCAAAAGTAGAGGCAGCCATTGAAGCAGGCATTAAAAAAGTGATTGTGCCCAAGAGCAATGTGCAGGATATTGTTATTGATAAAAAGAAGCTTGAGAAGATAAAGATTATTCCTGTTGATAACATTAGTGAGGTTTTAAGAGAAGCTCTTGATTGGAAGGGCAAACAGCAGGTTCTTAAGAAGATTATGAGTAGTAAGTGAAGCAATAATTAAAGAATAAAAGAAAAAATTATTTGACCTTCATGAAGAAGGTGTCTTCTGTATTGCTTATCTTTATGGTGCAGGGGTAATCATTGGCTGCTGTGTCTGTGGGCACTGAGACCAAGGCTCTGTACTCCTTGGAAGAGCCGACTGGTATATTCAACCCAGATGCTCTCACATTCACAGAGGTGATTCCCTCGCAGTTTATCACAGGCTTTACTGTGTCTGGAACTATGGCTTGTTCATTGTTGTAAAAGTCTATGGTCATCCTGGTTTCTTGGCCTCTTTGAACTGTCATGGGTATAAAGCTGATGGGGTTGTCTGGTGTTGCAGGGAATTGAGGCTGGGGCCAACCTTTAAGAATATCAAAGATCTTTGGGAAGAAGCCTGTTATAAAGCCTAGAATTATTCCCAGCGTAACAATGGCAATTATTAATATTATGATTGTATTTATAGAAAGAGCCATTCCTTTTTTATTCATTTTAACACCTCGTTTTTATGCTTTATACTTTTTATTATATAATTATAATTTTGGATTAAGTAGTATTTAAAGATATCGCAAATTCTATTTTCTTCTCTTCAAGAAATGAAGTATTCCTACACCTAGAAGTATACCAACTAGTACAATAAGAAATATTGTGAGACCTATCCTGCTATTATCTATATGAGCAGGGCTTTCAAGAATTGGTTGCTTGATGCTAATATCAAACTGCATATCTGCTTCTGGGCTGAACTCATATGACTTTTCACAATTAATAGGGTCTTCGCACACTCCAAAGCCTCCTTTGTCACAACAAATCTTGGTTTTATCATTACAATCAGGTAAAAAGTCGCAGAACTCCTTGCACACACCTTCCTCACAATACATGGTTTGGATAGTAAGACCAGTAATAGAGCTTCCTATGAAGTAAAGTAACAAGACTAAGGCTAAGAATAAAATACTTGAAAAAGCAAACTCGTCTCTATCCATCCTTATTTTTCTATTGAAAAAGAACTTAATAAAGGTTTCGATTATAGGTTATTCTTATTCTATTTTTAGAATTCTTTTAAGCACCTCAATATTCTCTTTTGCATACTCATAGCCTGGTTCTAGTTCTTCTGCTTTTTCGTATTCTTCTATGGCATCCAGTAAGTCTTGCAGGCTTTGCTCTTTTGAACTCCTGAACCTGTCCACCAAGTTAACTGCTAAGTCATAGTGGTATGAAGGATTATCTGTCTCTAGGTCTACTAGTATTCTTAGATGTTCTATAGCTTTGGTGTAGTCTTCTGTTTGGTGATAAAGAATGGCTAGGTTATTCCTCACATCCTGGTCTTCCGTATAGATTAAGCTTTTCTCATATGCAATTATTGCTTCTTCATGTTCTCCTTTCTGTGCAAAGTAGTTGCCCAGGGCTTTGTATATCTGGCTTTCTTCTTCATAAGTGTCAGCAGAGTCTGGTTTCACAATTATGCCTTTTAACTCTGTGCCTATGGCTATTCCTACTAGTGCTACAAGTACTATTACGATTACTATAAGAGTTAGTGTATTTTTTTTCAAATCACCCACCTGGAACTATTAATAAAAAACATTGATATTACTTTATAAAATTTGTGCTTAGCTTTCACAAGCATTTTAAATAAGAATATTTTTCTCTTCTAAAAATGTCTCTTGATAATATTCCTGAAATCAAATTAGAATGTTCTGGCAGAGCAAAGTATCGTGTTTCCTTTGGCACAGAGGTTTATACCTTGTTCATATCTCAGATCTTGGAAACACTGATTAGTCTGTCTTGGGAAACTGATGACGCAACCGGGCAGAAATACTTCTATATAAGGTTTAATCCAAATTTTTTTGCTCCAGGCACTCCTAAAAAATACTGGGAGCCACCCATAGTGCATGAGATTTTTGAGGCAAAAAATGGTCCTGAGAAAGAGAAATCTGATGAACTTGCAAACAAGGCTGAAGCAGAGTACTGCCTGAAATATTTTTTAAAGGAAGAGCAGACCCAGTATTTGGGAATGGTAGCTTCAATTTTAGGAAAAAATCATCCTAAATATAAGTTTCTTGAAGAACGCTTGAGATGATTCATCCCTGCTTACTATAATATTCATCTCTCATGCCTTCCAAAAATGCTATGTTCTCTTTTGCATGTGAGTAGCCTGGCTCTAGGCTTTCTGCTATGCTGCACTCATGTAATGCTGTTTCTATGTCTTCTATTTCTCCTTTTTTAGTTTTCTTTATATTCAGAACAAGGTTTATTGCATAGTCATAGTGATAGCTTGGATTGGCTGGGTTTATCTTTATGAGCTCTGCTAAGTGATAGGCTGCTTTCTTATAATCTCCTAGTTTGTTGTAGAGAAAGGCTAGGTTGTTATGGGCTTCTTCGTATAAGGGGTTTATGCTTACTGCTTTTTTGTAGTTCTTGATTGCTGCTTCATAATCGTTTTGCTTGTAAAAAGCGTTCCCTGTTATATAGTAGAGTTCTGCGTCTTCTTGGGTTAATGGTTGGTTAGTTATGATTAAGGTTGCTCCTAGGACTAATGCAGGTACTAGGATTAAGAGTAAGAAAAGTATGGTTTTTTTCATATAATCACCGTTGCTCTTTTTGTATTATTATGGGAAATTGTAGATTTCTCATTCCAGGGAATTGTACCAATTCCCTGTTATCAACAATTTGTATATTAAGTATATAAAGGTTTTGGTTTTTTATTTAATTGCAAATTTCTTCGAAATTTGGGTTAGATTTTTCGTACTTAAGTGGACATCTGTTTACGTGAAGTTTAAATAAACAAATAACAACACATCAATCATGAAACAAGAATTCATCAATATCAACAACACAATCCAGGATTATAATGAGTATATAAAGAATGTGATTCTGTTAAAGAATTACTTGAAGAACAAGATAAAAGAATTGTTATTCCAAGAAGAATTTGTGCTTACAAGCAATCATAACAATACTTATCACAGAGCAAGCTTAACCTTTTATAACAAGGAGAAAGACCTTGAAATTGAAATAAATATTAGAAAGAAGAATAAAGAAGTATTTGTCTAGCGCCACTTAACATCTACATCGTCTGTTCTCTCATAAGGCCTGATATTTGCATCTTTAAGGTTTGTCTTCATGCCTGCCTTAAACATCTCTATGCCTGTGATTGCTATCATGGCAGCATTATCAATTAAGAACTGGTTTTCAAGCACAAAGAGCTCTGCTTTTCTTTCCTTACACATGATTTCACACATCTTTTGCAGTCTCTTGTTACAAGCAACGCCTCCTCCAAGCAATAATTCGTTTTTATCTGTGTGTGCCATTGCTCTCTCAGCAACCTCTACTAGCATTGCAAAAACTGTTTCCTGAATACTAAAGCATAAATCACTCTTAGAATGCTTTTTCTCCTTAATCTTTTGCCTTAGATTAGTCTCCATGCCTCCAAGGCTTATATCCATGCCTTTTACACTGTAAGGCAGCTTAATGTATTTTTTTCCTTTTCTTGCAAATTCCTCTATCCTAGGGCCCCCTGGAAAGCCCAAGCCCAGTTCTCTGGCAAATGTGTCCAGGAAGTTGCCAACACCTAAGTCAAGGGTTTCTCCAAAAACCCTGTACTTTCCTGCTTCATAAGCAATAACCTGGGTGTTAGCGCCAGACACATAGAGTAATACAGGGTCTTTGGCTTTTGTAAGGAATCTTCCAATCTCCAGGTGAGCAATGCAGTGATTAACACCTATCATTGGTTTGTTTAAAAGAATGGATAAGCTTCTTGCAAGCCCAGCACCTATTCTTAATGCATGCCCTATGCCTGGTCCTTGGCTAAAAGCAATAAGATCAATGTTCTTGATATTAACCCTAGCTTTTTCCAAGGCTTTTCTAAGAGTATCCTCAAGCACCTCAACATGGTGGTCTGCTAGTTTTCCAGGTATTAAGCCTCCACTCTTAGGTTTATAAGCAGTTATAATGTTTGAAAGCACCTTCTGGTCACTAACAATGCTAATGCCAAAGGTGTGCGCAGTGCTTTCTATGCCTAAGCAAATCATAAAGAAAAAGAATAAGAAAACACTTTATAAATACTTTGTTAAAAGTATTTATCTCAAAAACTTTGTTTTTGTTGATAAAACTTATTCTATCAGCACAGGCTCTGTAGTATTAACAACTATTCCTTCGCTTGTCAAGTGTTCCTCAGTAACATACTCAACTCCTTTGAACTCTTGTGGGAAGAGAAAGGATATCCTGTCAACATATCTATTCTTAAAGTAAACCTCTACTCCTTTCTCAACATAATAAAAAACCCTTAAGCTGCTCAAAAAAGACTGGTAATCAGGCACATCTAATAAGGCGTAGATTATCTCTTTATCTGTTCCAACACTAGTATTGCCGTGCATGTACTTCTTAAAAGGAGGCTTCACAGTAATCCTGGTCACTGTATCATTCTCTAAGTGAAAGGTTAAGCCTGATAAGGTGCCGTTAATACCAATCTTGTTCCTGTACTCCAAGTTCTTATAACTCTTATCAGCAAGTATAAACATCACATCAGGGATTCCTAATCTTTCAAGCACATCCTCATAAGAGTCACCAAGCATTAATCCAAAGAAGCTAATCTCAGAGCTGGTGAAGTTACCCCTGGTCATTGTGAATATGTCATCCTCTGCTATTTCATACTTAGATTCATTTCTCTCAGACCATTTAAAAAAGAAAGGCTCAAACTCTCCAGGTTTTACTGTTGTAAGCTCTTCTAACTCCTTATTAAGGCTCTCATTAAAAAGAGGACCAATATCACTCTCAGGAGGACTAGGCTTGCAGCTGGTGAATAATAAAAGCACAAGCACCACTACTAACCCTATGATAAAAGTCTTCTTGTTCATAAGCATCACCTGTATGGGGCAAAAATACATGATTATATAAAAAGGTTTGCATGGGTTTTAAATGAATTAAAGCCTTAAATAGCGAAAATTATTTATAAATCATAATCTTCCCATTCTCTAGATGGGGGAGAAAAAGGAAAAGAAATATCTGGACTTCTTATCAGAGGACGAAGAGGATGAGCTAGAAGAAGAACTATATGATGACTGGTTCTAAGGATTATTAACTTTTATAGAAACAATTATAAATAATATAAGATTATTATTATTTTTAATGTTTATAAAAACAAAGATTGCAGGCGTGGAATTCAATTCTTATGTTCTTAATGCTTCTGGTCCTAATGATTCAACCCTTGAAGAACTCGAAATTATTGCTAAGTCTGGTTCTGCTGCTATTATGATGAAGTCTTGCACTGTTGAACCAAGAAAGGGTAATCCAGAGCCAAGATATGTTAGGCTTCCTCTGGGTTCTATTCAGAGTATGGGCTTGCCTAATAAAGGTTATCAGGAATACATTAAATTTGCTCCTCAGCTAAAAAAATTCAATAAGCCTATTATTGCGAGTGTTGCTGGTTTATGCACTGATGATTATGTAAAAATGGTTGAGGCTTTTCAAAAAAGCGATGTTAATCTAATAGAAGTTAACCTGTCCTGTCCTAATCTTGAAGCAAAACCCCAAGTAGCCTATGATTTTGAACAAACAGAAGAAGTGCTAAGCAGGATTTCTGGGCTTGGAAAAAAACCTCTTGGACTAAAGCTTCCCCCTTACTTTGAGTTTGCTCATTTCCAGCAAATAGCAGAATTAATTAGAAAGTACAAGGTGTCATTCATAAGCTGCATAAACTCTGTTGGAAACACCTTGATTATTGACCCTGAAACAGAAACACCTGTTATCAAACCAAAAAAAGGGTTTGGTGGTCTTTGCGGGGATTATATTAAGCCAATTGCACTAGCAAGTGTAAGGGCTTTCTACGAGTTATTAAAAGACAAGGTTTCTATAATGGGGGTTGGAGGTGTAAAATCAGGGACAGATGCGTTTGAGTTCTTGCTTGCAGGTGCAGATGCTGTGCAGATAGCTACTACTTTTGAAAAAGAAGGGGCTTCTTGTTTTGAAAGAATAAACAAGGAGCTAGAGGAGCTTCTTAAAAGAAAAGGTTATGCTTCAGTGCAAGAAGCAAAAGGCAAACTAAAGTATTTGTAAGATTATTACTTCTTCACCTTACTCCCAGCAGGCAAAGCCCTTAATATATCGTCTAGTTCTCCACCAATTTTTTTCTTTATCAGCTTTGCAATATCGCTTAGTTTTTGGTTGCCTTGCATTATTTCAACAAAATCCTTGCAGTTTTTCTTTACTGCACTAAGAGGGCCTCCCATGATTTTGTCTTGATAAATTCCTATTGCATACTTCATCTCTGGATTATAATAAGTTGTGTTACCGTAAATCATAAAGGCTCCTTTAGGCAGGTACTCTCCTGGCTTAGGAGTCTTGCTCACCTGTTCTGGCTTTACACTAAACACAGCAAGGGTTGCCATTCCTTGCTTCCAAGCCCTTGAGAACACAGCTGTAAAAGTTGCTGCTTCATTAATCGTACTCTTAGAAATCTCTTCTCCTTTTTTATTCTTGATAACAACAAAAGGACTGCCGCTCATGTCTGTATGGAAAACAAGGTCATTCTTCTCAGCATATTTTTTTATAACAATCTCATTAGTGGTAGCATCTCTTCCTCCAATAACTAAGAAACCGTCTGAGGAAATAAACCATCTGAACTTCTCATACCACTCCTTCTTAACCTTCTTCTTAACAACAACTTGTTTCTCTACTTTCTCCTCTTTTAAACTGCTCAGCTTATGCTTATACTTCTCAACAACCTTTTTTGCTCCTTCAAGCTTCTTCTTGTCTTTTTTGGCTTTTTCAAAATAAACACCAGCATTTTCTTCTAATGATTTACGGATATCAAGGGTTATTTCCATGTTAATAATGTAAGAAGTAGCAAGTATTAAAAAACTTTATCATCAGCAATCAGGCAGATCATCTATTTCAAGTGCTGGCTCAGAACAAGGAGCAACCTCTCCCATACTACTAACACTGGCTGTAAGAGCAACATAGGTTTTCCCTGACTTTGCAAAAGGAATATCTCTCTTCAGAGTAGCCCCACTACCAAGCTTTGAATTAGGCAGTAATCTATCACCAGGACCACTATCATCAACCCATTCCACAGTAACTTCTTCAACAGGGTCACCAACATTCTTAACACTTATCTTCAACATGTTATTCTCAAAGCAGAGGTAAGGATTCAGGTCTAGGAAAATATTATCACAATTAGGCCCTCCGCCAGGCCCTAGAATCTCAGGAAGCCATGCTACAATCACGGTTCCTAGGGCAACTGCAAAGGCTATTAAGAGCACAGTAGCTATTAAGGGTGACATACCCCCTCTTTCATGAGAAAACTCATGTATATAACTACTAATACGCAAGTACGCACCTCTTTTCATAAGTTATAAGCTTAATTTACTGAGATATGTTTAAATATTTTTCTGTTAAAACAAAAAAACCCAAACATTTATATATCCCCGTGTAAGCCCTCCTCTTATAAACAGGGGGTGAGTGCAATGGTATGGTACTATTATGTTCTTGGAGCAATTGTGTTTATATGGCTTATTAGTCTAAGGATTGTTAAGGAGTATGAACGAGGTGTTAAGTTCACATTCGGTAAGTTTACCAGCGTTATGAAGCCTGGTCTTAGGCTGGTTCTTCCCATCATCCAGGCCTGGGTAAGAGTGGATATCAGGGTTAAGGCAGTGGATGTGCCTGATCAGGAGTGCATTACCAAGGATAACATCACTGTAGGTATTAATGCTGTTATATACTATAAAGTTGGTGATGCCAAGAAAGCTGTTATTGAGGTTGAGCACTTCCAGTGGGCTGTTAGCCAGATGGCGCAGACCACTATGAGAAATATTGTTGGGGAAGTAGAGCTTGACCAATTGCTTAGTGAGAGAGACGAGGTTTCCAAGCGAATACAAGAGATTGTTGACAAAGCCACTGACCCTTGGGGTATCAAAGTTGATAATG
>LSSJ01000008.1 GCA_001595785.1 Euryarchaeota archaeon SM23-78 | reverse complement strand
CAACACATCTGCAACTCTCTGCACTATTGGATACTTTATGCTTAAGTCTTGTCCGCCTTGCTCATCTTCATCAATGTTTCTGCTTATTATGAATAAGGCTCCATAATCACTCATCCCGATTAATGAGGATTCTCCTCGCATTTTAAAGAGCTCAAGGTCTTCTTTATTTACCTTAATCCTGTACTTGTCTATTACTATTCTTATCTCTAAGTCTGTGTTCTCATTCTCCCTCATCTGTTTGGGTGTTATGATGGAGAAGTTTATGGTATTATTATCAACATTTTTTATCTTTATTATGCCATTGCCAGCAGTAACTATAGGAACATTATCACCTCCTATCCTTCCATTACCATCAAGGTCAACACTTATAGTGTCATTGGGTCCAATGTAAACTTTATGCACCACATTATCAACTATTAGCTCTGCTGTTGCATTAACTCCTGGTGTGCCTTCATAATAAACATAGAATTTTTCAAGAGCAGGGTCTTCGAACAGAATAACATTATCCTTAACACTTAATAATCTTATTATATTAGTCAAGCCTTTATACTCTTTCTTGTTATTAATAATAAAGTAGTCATTTTCTTCAATAAAATAATCATACTTATCACTGCCTTCCTTATACACTAAGTCATATTTCTCACTTCCAGTCTTAATAGGGCTCATAAGTGCAAAAGGAATCTTGTATGAAAGGTTTTTATTACTGGTGAAGTCCAGCTTGAACTTGCCACTGCTCTGGTCAAATATAATGTCATACTCAGGCACCTCCATTAAGCCTTCGTATACAAGGTCTAATCTATTAGTAAGCATGGCTTCTGGTCTGATGAGATAAGCTCTTAGTCCTGTGCCTGGTAAAATCCTTATGTCCTCGTCAGCAACAAGGGTTACTCTTAGATAATCATGCCTTAGAGTTACATTAAGCACAGTGTTAGGTATTATGATATCATTAACCCATACTCCGTGCTTGTGTCTAAAAAGGATAGTGTCTGGTGTTGTGACTCCTACAAGCCTCATTGATGTATTAGTGACTTCTTCTATAAAGTATTTGTGACCTAAAAAATTTATTTCTTCTCCTTCAAAAAACTTAAAGATTCCTCCTTTCATCTCTACTATATAATCAAGGATGGGTTCTTCTTCTTCAAACAACAAGAAAGTGCTGATAATCTCTTCATACTCATCAAGTCCAAAATCAACTTTTCCTGTTCTTAATCTTAGGAACTGCTCATACATGGCTGCCCTTGGTCCAAAAGCCTCAGTATTACTGCTTAATCTTCCACTCCTAAGAATTTCTCTTAAATGGAATTTGTGCAGAACAGCCATAACATCAGATATATTCTCTCCTATGCTTAACAAGTTGTGGCGAGAAGCAATTCTAAAGCCTTTCTCAGGCAGATAACTCACAAATGACTCAACAAATATCTTGTCATCGCTCTCAACAACAGGGTTGCCCATGCCCAGCCTTTCAACCGGAGAATAATTCCTTATCCTGCTTCTTAAATCTTCTAACACATCTGCTGGTGTTATGATAACAGGCTCTGGCTCTAAGTTCAAGTCACAGTCAAAATCACACAAGCCTAGCTCATCAGCACTGCACACACCATCACCGCAAATGTGCGGGTAAACAACAAGTTCTGGTTCAGAGGGTTTGCAAGAAGATAGTAACAAGACTGAGAATAATAAGAGCATGCTAGTAAAAATAACTAAAACTTTGTTTCTCATCTCTTATACTTAACTAATCCAGATATATAAAACTTTTTAAAACACAGGGTTATACTAATACCATTATGACCAAAGAAAAAAGCCCTAGGAAAGAGAAGAGCACAAGAAGCCCTATTGTATCAGTACTAGGGCATGTGGATCATGGAAAATCATCTATCCTAGATGCTATTAGAGAGACCAATATTGTTGCTAAAGAAGCAGGTGCTATTACTCAGGCAATAGGAGCAAGCATTATTCCTTTAAAGGTTATTCAGGACAAGTGCGGCAAGCTTCTTGATAAATTAAAGATGAAGTTCTCAATCCCAGGCTTATTATTCATAGATACTCCTGGTCATGCTGCTTTTACCAGCCTTAGAAAGAGAGGAGGAGCTCTTGCAGATATTGCTGTGCTAGTAGTTGATATTAATGAAGGTTTTAAACCTCAGACAAAAGAAGCAGTTGAAATCCTTAAGAACACTAAGACTCCTTTTGTAATCGCTGCGAATAAACTAGACTTAGTGCCTGGTTATACTAATAAAAAGCCTGGATTACTAGTAGATTTGGAAGAGCAACATGAGAGCACCAAACAGATGATTGATGAAAGGATTTACAAGATAATAGGCCAGCTCTATGACAGGTTTAAGATGGGTGCTGAGCGCTTTGACAGAGTAGAGGACTACACCAAGCAGATAGCTATTGTTCCTTGCAGTGCTAAGACCAAGCTAGGACTAGCAGAGCTCTTAATGGTATTAACAGGTCTTGCCCAAAAATACTTGGAGCAGAATCTTAAGATTGATGTGAGTGGGCCAGCCAAAGGCACCATCCTAGAGGTAAAAGAAGTTGAAGGTCTTGGCAAGACCATGGATGTGATAATCTATAATGGAACCCTTAATACTAATGATACAATTGTTATTGGAGGAGTGCACAAGCCTATTGTTACAAAGGTTAGGGCTTTATTCCAGCCAGCACCTTTGCATGAGATGAGGGATAAGAAGTCTAGTTTTGTGTGCATTGATACAGTGGTTGCAGCAATAGGTGTAAGGATAAGTGCTCCTCACCTAGAAGAAGCAGTTGCAGGTATGCCCTTGGTGAGCTGCGAGGATGATGAGAAGAGCATTGATAAGGCAAAGCAGAAAGTCCAGTCAGAAGTAGAAGAAGTGTTGCTTGACACAGGAAAGCATGGAATTATTATCAAAGCTGATAGCCTAGGAAGCCTAGAAGCAGTGCTCAAATTATTTGGAGAAAAGAATATTAAGATAAGAAAAGCAAGCCTTGGAGCAATAACAAAAAAAGACATGACAGATGCTGAGAGTAATTATGAAGAGGATCCTCTTTTGAGTGTTATAATAGGTTTTAATGTAGAGCTAGGCAAGAATGTTGAAACTTCTAAAAGGGTTAAGATAATTACAGGAGACATAATCTATAAGTTACTTGATGATTACTTGCTCTGGACACAGGAGAAGAAAAAGGCTCTTGAAGCAGAACAAATAGAACAACTAGTAAGACCATGCAAGTTAGAGATACTGCAGAATTGTATTTTTAGGCAGAGCAACCCAGCTATTGTTGGAGTACATGTGCTTGCAGGCATTCTTAAAGTAGGCACTCCTCTTATGAAGACAGGCAAGAAATTAACAGAGGTTAAGTCTATTCAGTCAGAAAAAGAAAACCTTAGAAGAGTAGAGCAAGGAAAACAGATAGCTATTGGTCTTCCAGGAGTGATGTGCGGTAGACAGATACATGAAAAAGACATTCTTTACAGTGCAATCCCAGAGCAAGACTTTAAGAAGCTTAAGAAACTAAAGAAATACTTAACCCCTGATGAAATACAAGTAATGAAAGAAATCGCAGAGATAATGAGAAAAGACAATGTTGTGTGGGGGGTTTGAGTTATAGTCAAGGTTAGCACCATTATTTGCGGAGGCAACATCTTCTTTACAATCAAAGCGGAACAGGGGGTTGCCCCATCCGGGGAGGTGGAGCCCTCGGAATCACAAGCGGGCCGGAGCCTGGTGCTAACCAACAAAAAGAAGAAAAATGCAAAAACTAAAAATTCTTAATACTCGAGAAAAAAGAAACATACTTGATAGTCTTAAACAAATTTATGATTTTAATGATAAGCTAGACGGCGTCTTGTTTCTTAGTTCAAAGCAAAAACTCTTTTTATTAACAGGAGGCTTTGATGTGATTGAAAAAGGAGAGGAAAGACAGCTAAGGATTGACAAGGCAGGCTTATACATCGGCAAGGTAATGCCTGATGGAATAAGATTAAGTGTCGAAGGCAGTCAACTAATAGGGCCAAGTGCAAAGAAAAACATTCTTGAAATTAGTGATGAACAGGTTGAGCCCTGGGTTAAAGGAGAAGACTTGGAACTTAATGAGTCCCAACAAGGAGGTTACTATCTTGTCAAGCATAAAAAAGATTTCTTGGGATGCACCAGAATAGTCAGAGGAACAGCCCAGAACCTGATAAGCAAGAACAGGCGGATTAAAACTCTGAATATCTAACGTGGCTCATCAGGAGTTAAACCTTTAGGCAGTTTGAAATCAGTTCTTGTATAAGCAATTTTTTCTTGCTTTAAGAACTCTTCAAGGTTGTTTGATATTCTCTGAACTTTTACAACATCATACCAAGTGTAATGGTCACGAATTAATATACCTCTTTTTACTCTGAAATCATCTGCATTCCAAGTCTCTTTAGTCCCATCATATCTATGAAATTTGCAATGAGGAATATATTCGTCACCAAAATAGCCATATATACCTCCTGTTTCATTCCATGGGTTAGAAGATCTATGAAATTTATTCTTATCATTGAATTCAGTCATCCATTTTTGTTGAAGGTTGGAAAGCCACCATCTGTATTTATTAGTGTTTTTTATTTCAGTTTGAGGAATTTCAAAAAACACCATGCTGTCCAAGTCTCTAAGCTTTTTATACTCTTTCCTTGCTTTTTCACGTTTTTCAATGATTGCTTTTATATCATACTCCATCTTAACAAATCCCAGAATTAGGCTTCTGAGGTGCCTTCACCACCTCTTTTATGAATTAAAAATAAAAAATAAGTTAATAATCTCAAAGCATCTCATCGATTGGCTTGTCAGGTTTTTTTGGAGGTGCGCCTTCCATTGCTTCTTGGGCTTCTTTTTCAAGGTCCACTCCTAGCTCTTTTAGAGCTGCTAGGTGCATTTGCATGAGTTGCTCAACTATTTGGAGGAGTCTTGCAAGCTCCTGTCTTTCCTTTGCAAGCGTGCTTAATGCTCCTTTATGAAAGCCTATCTGTTCTTCCTTGCTAGCACCAACAGGTGCTTCTGCTTTTTCTTCTTTTTTCTTTGCCATAATATCACCTTTAAGATTTATTATGATGCTTAACAGTGATTTATAGTTGTTTTTAAAACTTTCCATGAAAATCTTAATAAATTAATACAATTATCCATTATTTAGCATGAAATCAGAGTTTTATATCAAGAATAACAAACTTATAAGTAAGAAAGAATGGGAAAAAACAATCCTGGGTATTAAAAATTCTATAAAAGAATATTTAGATAATAAGAATAAAATCAAGCAATTGCTCTCAAATGAATTAATTAAGGCAATTGAGAACCGCTTCCCTGATGAAAAGTTTGGAATATTATTTTCTGGTGGAGTTGACAGCTCAAGCATAGCTTTGATTGCAAAAAAAGCAGGCAAAAACTTTGTTTGCTACACTGTTGGTTTTAAGGATAAAGGTACTAAAGAGCCTGAGGACGTTGTTTATGCTAATAAGGTTGCAAAGGAATTAGGATTTGAGTTAAGAGTTAAAATTATTTCATTAGAACAAGCTCATGAACTCTTTAAGAAAACAGTAAAAATACTTGGTAAAGAATTAAATAATGTAATCAATGTTGGTGTTGGTAGTGTAGAACTCACAAGTATTGAGATGGCAAAACAAGATAATGTTAAATGCCTGTTTACTGGTCTTGGCTCAGAAGAAGTATTTGCAGGCTACCAAAGACACAAAGAGGCAGATGATAAACAAGCAGAGTGCTGGAGAGGATTAATAAAAATGTATGAACGAGACTTATTAAGAGAATTTGCTGTTGCATCAAGCCAAGATATATATTTCTCAACACCCTTCCTAGATAAGGAATTAATAGGTGTTGCTATGAAGATACCTGATAATTTTAAGATTGATGATAACAACGCAAAGATAATATTGCGTGAAGCAGCAGAGGAACTTGGCTTACCCAAAGAAATAGCTTGGAGAAGAAAAAGAGCAGCGCAGTACGGCAGCAGGTTGGATAAAGCTATTGCTAAGCTTGCAAAGAAGGAGGGGTTTGAATATAAAAAAGATTATTTGAGGAGTTTGGAAAAACCTTTATAAACAAATGTATATATCTCTTTTTCATGGCAGATGCTGTTAATGAGTCAATTGAGGCTATTAGTGGCGTAACTGACACGTTCACGCCTGTGCTTTCAAAGATTGTTATAGCTATACTTATATTATTAATCGGGCTTATTCTTGGCAAGCTTATTGGTAATATTGTTAGAAGAGCTCTTAACGAGGTTAAGCTTGATAAGCACTTAAGAACAGTTGCTGGGTTTAGGTTTTCTTTAGAAAAAATTATTGCTAACTTTGTATCTTACTTTATTTACTTCATAGCTGTTGTGATGTCTCTTAACAGCCTTGGGTTAACAACAGCAGTTCTGAACATGATAGCAGCAGCTATAATAATCATTGTTGTGGTTTCTTTTCTCCTAGCAATTAAGGATTTTTTCCCTAATTTCATAGCTGGCATCATGATTAAGAGTAAGAAGATGTTTAATGAGGGAGATGTGGTCCAGATAAAAGAGGTTAAGGGAAGGATAACTTCCATTGGCTTCTTAGAGACCAGACTCTTAACAGCTCAGAAAGAAGAAGTGATTATTCCTAACTCTATCTTTAATAAGAGGGAGGTAATTATTAAGAGGAAAGCTTTTAGGAAAAAGTAGTTCAAAAAAAGTGCCAGCTCGGGCCCACTTATTTTATCGAAAGCTTCAACTCCCCGGATGGGGCAACCCCCTCTTTCGCTTTGACGGTTTAGTAGATGATGCCCTCGCAAATAGGCACTTACTTTTTTTGAACTTAAGAAACAGTCTACTCCAAGGCTTCCAACATACTAACAATACTCCAGAGCTGTGTTCTTACAAAGGGTTGGAGATTAACATCGCTTGAGATGCTATCAAGCTCATGAATGCACTTATCTGCTCTCAGTCTTATGTCTTTGGGATTGGTCTCTTTGAGTTCAGCAACAATCTCTTCGAGTTTGGCTTTTATATTCTTGGGAAGAGTAGGGTCTTCTACTATTTCATTAACAATCTCTACTACATCGCCTACTTTTACCATTTCAATCACTCTTCTCACTTTGTTTCATCTCATCAAGCACTTCTTTTTGCAGCTCCTCTGCTTTTTCTTTGAGCTTGGCTTCTTGTTTTTCAAATGATTCAATCCTTGTTTTTAAAACTTCTTTTCTGTCTTTTAGTTCTTTTTTAATTTTTTCTTTATCACTAGCCACCATTATGTTACTTATAATTTTGTATGCTTCTTTTGAGTCACTTAATTCTTTTTCTGCGCTTTCAACCTCCATTAACTGTACTTGGAACTGTTGTTTTTGCAAAGAAAAGTTCTGAAGATTCTGCTCAATTAGGGATAATTGGTTGATTTTGTTTTGCAATTCCTTTTTCATTTTCTTTTCCTTTATTTTTTCACAACCTGCTTGGTTGACTGGTAAACACTTATTAATTTTGTAATTGAATTAAGCACAGCTCTTAAAGCAGAGCTGTCCTTTGCCTTTATCTTGAAAACAAGTTTATCCCTTATTTTTTTTATCTCATAACCTGCTCTTTTATTCTTAAAAGTTTTTTCCTCAGCAGCAAATAATTTCTCAAGGTTATTAATATCTTCTTTGACAATTATCTCAGCGCTCAGATTCATCTTGCTTTTACTTTGGTATTAACACTTCTTGCTTTAAAAATAATTTTTGAACCGCAATAAATACATCTGACTCTTCGCTTAATATTATCAGGACTTATAACTTTGTTACAAAAAAAGCATTTGTACTCGCTCATTTTCATTTCCCACGCGTTTCTGCGTGCATAGTTATTATTTTTATTTTCTTTGTCCTTTTTTCTTCTCTTCAGCTTTCTCTTCTTTTACCTCTTTTTTTGAGGTTTTACGAGTTTTAATCTTAGTTTCTTCTTCAACAACCTGTCTTATAGGACTAATCTTACCAACAGTGTAAGCCTTATTAGTAAAAGTGGATTTGCACTTCTTGCAGTGCCAAATGCCTGCAGACACTCTCCTGACCTTTATATAATTACAATAAGGACACTTATGCTTCTTCCTCTGCTCTGCTTCTATCTTTCCAAGCTTGAACCTGACTGTTCTACCATAACGTGAGCCAAGCCTTCTAACAGAGCCATAAGTTGCTCGCTTAACCATTTTAATCCATATATTCTCTTCTATTTATATTAAATATCTTATTAGAGGAATGAACTGGTCCTTTATTTATAAATATAATGGTTTTTAGGTAGACTAAATAATATAGAAAACATGGGGCTATCCGCACAACCTTTAAAAAAAACGTTGACGATGCTCAGAAACTGAGTTTCTGGTATCACAAAAAGCTTTAGGCTTTTTGACGAAAAGACTTAAGGGGGATATTCGCTTTGCTCAATCCCCCGAACTAAATGATATTAACAAATAGAATAAACTGGGGCTACCCGGATTCGAACCGGGGTCTTCTGGCCCCAAACCAGAGAGGATGATCCAAGCTACCCCATAGCTTAATGTTGTACAAGCATTAACTCATACAATCCCATTCTGTTGGTAGCTTTCTAGTATGAGGATAATCTTTGGTTTATAAAATTAACTTTTTTATTTGCAAATAATTTTTTTCTTATCTTTTTTTAATTTTTTTCTTAAAACTTTTCAGCATTCAACTTATCTTTTTGAAAAAAATATTTTTTTTCAATACTTTTCTTGCGAAAAAATAATAAACTTTATAAATGAGTAAATCTAAAAATATTTTAAAAGTTCATAAATGGGCTTAATCAGTTAAAAAAATAAATGGGTGAAAGATTATGGCAAAGAAAAAGAAAGCAAAGAAGAAAAAGAAGAAAACAAAGAAGAAAGCAAAGAAAAAGAAGAAGAAATAAGTGAGCTTCTTTGAATTTTTATTTTTTATTTTATTTTTTATTTTTCTGGTGCATTAACTGTGGTTCTTGATAGAGTTATATTATTTCAGAATTAGTTTTTACTTGTTGTTCTGGTTAAGATTCTCTGTGTACCTACACTTAGGATAGCCAGAGCAGCCAATGAATTTTCCATAAACAGATGTTCTAAGAACCAGGTCTTTGCCACACTTAGGACACTTCTTTTTTAAAACTTCAATGCCGTTCTCTTTTTTTTCAACTTCATGTTCATGTTCTACTCTTTTTCCAGGACACTCCTTGTTAAGACAAACCTCTTGGGGTTTTTTTCTTTTCATTATAATCTGTACTATGGGTTGACCACAGTGAGGACATTGCTTATCACTTCCTTTTATACCTCCTCTCTGAGGAATAGCAAAGGTGGTTTTGCACTCAGGATAATTATCACATGCAACAAACCTTATTCTTGCTTTTCCTTTTCTTGTGAATTTAATTCTGAGATTTCCATCACAACTAGGACACTTAGTTACATAGCTCTCCTTGTGCATGGTTTCATGATGTGCCTCTTTTAGCTCTTCACCAATCTCTTTTTCTTTTGCTTTGAATGATTTAAGGATTTTTGTAAGTACCTTCTTTGCCTCTTCAATGATCTCTTCCTTTTTTATTTGCTTGGTTCTTATCTTCTCCATTTCCTGTTCAAAGTGCTGGGTTAGTTGCTCATCAATAATATCAGGACAATGTTTTTGCAGAGTCTCAATTATTCTCATACCAATATCTGTCACTCTTATTGATTGGTCGGCAACATACTTTCGTTGGTAAAGAGAATCAACTATGTCTGCTCTTGTAGCCTTGGTGCCTAATCCTCTCTTTTCAAGCTCATTAATAATACTGGCAGGAGTATATCTTTTTGGAGGCTGAGTCTTTTTTTGCACTAACTCAAGCTTCTTAATATCCAAACTTTCTCCTTGCTTAAACTCAGGCCATTCTTCTTCTTTTAGTTTTATATATGGTTCGTATAGTTCAAACCAGTTCTTCTCCTTGGTTCTCATACCTTTAGCAACAAAGCTTTCTCCCCCAATATTTATGTTTAGCATTAGGGATTCTCTGATAGCAACCCTTCCAAAAGTAGCAAAGAACCTCTTTACAATAAGATCATAAATCTTTACTTCTTTGTCTCTAAGCTTTTCAGGTTTAACACCTGTTGGGTAGATGGCAGGATGAGCAGGGTCCTTCTTTTTTCCTTCGTTGGGTTTGAGTTCTTTGAAACCAAGTACTTTGTTGGCTTTCTTATTATATTCATCATTATTAGCAAGCGCACTCAAGATTTTCTTGTAATTAATCTTTTCGGATAGTTTCTGAGAACTGGTTCTTGGATAAGAGATAACCCCTATGGTATAGAGATTTTGCGCAAGACTAAGAGTTTCTTTGGGATTAATACCAAATAATTTATAAGCCTCCATTTGCAAAGAACCTAAATCAAAAGGGTTAGGAGAGTTCTGCTTTATCTCTTTCTTATCTATGCTTTTAACATGAGCAGGTTTCCAAAGAGCACGCTCAAACCTTGATTTTGCCTCGTCATGATTAAAGAACTTGTCTTTTTCATGAAAAGCACTTATGTGTTTACCCTGTTTCTCTATCTCAAGATAGATTTGCCAGTAAGGCTCAGGCTTAAAAGCTTGTATTTCTTTTTCCTTATCATAAAGAATCTTAAGAGTGGGTCCTTGTACTCTTCCACTGCTAAGAATCTTGAAAGCGCCTGTGCTCTTAACAGCCAAGGTTAAAGCACGGGAAATGTTAATCCCATACATCCAGTCAAGGAAGTGACGTGCTTCACCAGCATTAGCCAAGCCCCAGTCAAGGTGCTTAGAAGCATGCTTATAGGAATCTAATAAGTCATCCTTGGTAAGAGTAGAGTACTTCATCCTATTAGCATCTTTTTGCTTGCAAGCATATCTAATACAGTTAAGACCAATCACTTCTCCTTCAACATCATAATCACAAGCCACTGTGAAGGTTTTAGCCTTTTTTGCAAGTTTCTTAATAAGATTAAGATATTTTTTTGAAAAAGCAGCGCTCTTAGCAACTTCAGAACTAGGAATCCAGTGCAAATCAAAGCTAGGATAAGTAAAAGACTTCTCTTTCTCAGCAACAGTGTAGAGGTGACCAACAGCGCAAGCCACGATGACAGATTTCTTATTATGCTCTAATTCATAGTAAGGAACCTTAGCAACACTCTGCTTTTTAGGTCTTTTATCTGCCAGTGCTTCAGCTATTCTTTTAGCAGCATTTGGTTTCTCACTAATGATTAATTCATAAGCCATGCCTAACCGTTATTAAAGAAATCATATAAAAAGTTATGGTTTTTGCTATTTTTATTAAGAAATAAGGAAAAATTTAATTTATTGCCACTCACTATGCCCAAATTGTATTATTAAATCAACTTTCACATTAGGAATATCACAGGAACCAAAACAACTGCCCGCCCAGAATAATAGTTTTGTATCTTTGCTAATGTTTTTCTTTAATTCCTCTTTAATCTCTTTTGCTCTTGGCTTAAGACCATCTGGTAGTTGGATTAGAACAGTCTTTGCACTCTCTTGTTTAATCTTCTTTGCTACTTTATCCAGCTCTAAATCATAATCTTGCATCATTGTATTAAAGAATTAGAATAAGTTTATAAACCTTTTTCCCCTCGCGAGCTTTGGCGAGCGAGCAAATAAATATTTTAAAATTTTAAATTAAATTTTTAAATTAACTTAAGTCTTGAGTTCTCAATCGCCGGACCGGCTCTTTTTTTCTTTACTCTTTTCCTTTTCTTTCTTTTCTTCCTTTCCCTCTTCTTCTTTCTCTTCTTTCTTCTTCTCTTCCTTTACTTCTTCTTTAGTTTGAGACGTAGTCTCTAACTCGCGAGAAACGCCTTTGCGTTTCTGTACGCCAGAAACTTCGTTTCTGAGCGTCTCAGAACTCCTTGAGTTCTGCGATTTCTCTTCCTTAACAGGCTCCTCTATCTTTCCAGTCTTAAGCACTCTTACACCTTCTTTTTCTACCAGCTTAAAACCTCTTATCTCAGAGTTTTTTATAGGCGCTATCTTGGCTGCTGTGCTTCCGAGGTGTTTTTGGAGTTTGAACATCATTATCTCTTGGACTAGTTTTTCATAGCTGAGCTTACTCACCAGGTATGCTATCTGGTTTCTTACTGTGAGTCTAATGCTATTAGCAGCTGACTTGTTAACAGTGGTGTTAGTTATAAGTAAGGGTTTTATTCTTACCTTCTTGTTATCACTAGTAGCAACAATCACTGAATCACTAATCTTGGTTCTGCCTTTCCTTACTATTCTCTTCACGCTGCTAGGCATCATCTCAAAGCCAAGCACCTGGGTTAAGCCCTTGCCATCCTTTACCTCACTTATCCTTAGCATTACATTGATGTGCTGGTTTCTAGGGTTGCCTGTGAGGTTCATCATGTTAGCAGTCAGGCTTCTGTTAAGCATATTGTTTGAATCATAGAGATGAACTTCTCCTATTACCATCTCTTTGAACAGCTTAGGAGCTAGTATAGGGTACCATTTCTTTTTTCTAACCTTTGGTTTTGCTACTTGTTTAGCCATCTGTCTCCTCTGGAAATATGAGTGCTTTATAAAGGTTGCGTTCAAAAAATTGCCCTCAAAATTTTCGCTTCTTCAAGTTAAGGGTGCTGCCTCCCAGACGGTGCTCAGAAATCGAAGATTTCTGGCACACCAAAATCTTTGATTTTGGGTGCCAAAAACAAGTTTTTGAGCACACCAAAAATCCAAAGGATTTTTGATTGGGCCAACCCCAGGCAACGCACGAGCATCTTTTAATTGAAGAAATTTTGCCTTAAGGGCAACTTTTTTGAACTATATATCAATATTAGCTGCTTCTTGGGCATGCTCTGCTATGAACCTTCTTCTAGGCTCTACTTCGTCTCCCATGAGTATTGAGAACATCTTGTCAGCAGCTATGGCGTCTTCTATGGTTACTTTTTTCAATATTCTTTTCTCAGGGTCCATGGTGGTATCCCATAACTGATCTGGATTCATCTCTCCAAGGCCTTTATACCTTTGCACACCAACGCCTTTGCCTAGTTTTTTGACCAGTTCTTCTTTTTCTGCTTCGGTCTGAACATAATACTTTTCTTTGCCTTTTCTCACGAGATAAAGAGGTGGCTGTGCAATATATACATGCCCTGCTTCTATGAGTTCCCTCATATATCTGAAGAAGAAGGTTAGGAGCAGGGTTGTTATGTGGTTTCCGTCAGTATCTGCGTCTGTCATTATGATAATGTTATGATATCTGAGTTTGTCTATATTAAACTCTTCTGCTATACCCGCGCCTAAGGCTGTTATCATGGTTATTATCTCGTTTGAGCTCATTACTTTGTTAATCCTTGCTTTCTCAACATTCAAGATTTTTCCTCTTAATGGCAGGATTGCCTGGTATTCCTTGTTCCTTG
Source organism: Euryarchaeota archaeon SM23-78 (assembly GCA_001595785.1). Lineage (GTDB taxonomy): Archaea > Nanobdellota > Nanobdellia > Woesearchaeales > SM23-78 > SM23-78. Next base: position 27,329 of record LSSJ01000008.1, on the reverse strand, counting down.
CCTGCTTTGCACTTCCACCAGCACTATCACCTTCTACTAGGTAGAGCTCGCACTTTGAAGGGTCTCTTTCTGAGCAGTCAGCTAGTTTGCCTGGGAGTGAGGTGCTGTCAAGGGCACTCTTTCTTCTGGTAAGCTCTCTTGCTTTTCTTGCTGCTTCTCTTGCCTTAGCAGCATTAACTGCTTTGTCAACAACACTCCTAGCCACTCTTGGGTTCTCATCCAAGAATGTGCTTAGACCGGTGCTTACCATTGAATCAACTATTCCTTTGACATGCAGGTTGCCTAGCTTGGTCTTGGTCTGTCCTTCAAATTGCGGGTTAGGGATTTTTAGTGAAATGATGGCTGTGAGTCCTTCCCTTACATCCTCGCTTGTAAGCTTGAAGGCTCCTTTGCCAAGGTTTTTCTCTGCATAATTATTCAGGCTTCTGGTGAGGGCTGTTTTAAAACCTGTTAGATGGGTTCCCCCTTCTACTGTGTGAATATTATTAACAAAAGAGAACACACTCTCATTATAACTATCAGTGTACTGCAAGGCTATTTCTAGCTCTACATCTTGTTTCTTGGTCTTAAGTTGGATAATATCGTGTAAAGGGGTCTTGTTCTTGTTAAGCAGCTCTACAAAGCTTTTGATGCCTCCTTCGTAATGAAATTCTTGCTCTTTATTATTCCTCTCATCCTTGAACTTTATTCTTAAGCCTTTGTTAAGAAAAGCCAGCTCTCTAAATCTGTTCTCCAGGATTTCATCAGAGTACTCTATGCCATCAACAAATATTTCTTTGTCAGCCAAGAACTTTACCTTTGTTCCTGTTTTTTCATCACACTTGCCAACAACTCTTAGGTGGCCAACAGGCTTTCCTTTATGATACTTTTGGTAATATATCTGCTTATCCCTGTGCACCCACACCTCGAGCTGTCCTGATAAACCATTAACAACACTTAATCCTACTCCGTGCAAGCCTCCTGATACTTTGTAAGCCTTTTTCTCAAACTTTCCACCTGCATGCAGCTTGGTCATTACTAACTCTACTCCACTGATCTTGTACTTGGGATGAACACCAACAGGTATTCCTCTTCCATTATCCTCAACAGTCACAGAATTATCTTTATGTATAATTACAAGAATATTCTTGCAATAACCAGCCATTGCCTCGTCAATAGAGTTATCAACAACCTCATATACTAAGTGGTGTAATCCTCGGGGTCCTGTGCTGCCTATGTACATGCTAGGTCTCTTCCTTATAGCTTCAATACCTCCCAGCACCACTATCTTGCTTGTATCATACATGTCTGACTTACTATCTGCTTTATCCATTTTTCATCTTTTTAACATTAATACTTTACTTGTTCTTATCAATTTTTACCGTCTGAAAACACGTGTTTTTCATTCAGAAAAACATACTAATAGTAGGCATTATTTACTTATAAAGCTTTTCATTTTAGAATGGCTCTAGAAGGCTTGAAATCAATGAATTTGGGGGTTTTGGCGCTTCTATCCCTTCTTCAAAACCTCTTCCACTTCTTCCTTGTACTCTTCAAATACATGCGCTGAGTGGGATATTGTTGTTATACTGCCTGTTTCTAAGCCTAGCTCTTTTCCAACATACTTTTGTAACAAGTAGACTTGATAGATATTTGCTGGCCAGCCTATGAACATGTCATTGCTTCTTATAACTGTAGTTATTGTTAACTTATTATCCAGTATCTTAAAGTATATACTGGTCAAGCCTGGGACTTCTTTTATGCTTAGCCTGGAATCAATTGTTGGGTGGTAGAGCACAACTATTGCTCTTCTGGTGCTAGGATTCTTTTTTAATAAAGGTACTATGTAGTCATCCACCTGGTTCTTGGTGTTTGCATAATTGAATATTCTTGCTCCGTAAGTGTAATAATAAACAGATGAGGCTTGTTTTTTAAAAAAAACATCTTCTAGTTCTTCTAGTTCTGGATACACCCATTTTTTTAAGCCTTTCATTATTTCTATTGGCTTGGTAATGTCTTGCTCAGGATTATTAATCTTTATTATCACATCTATTATCTCTTTTGACACTCTGTTCTCTCTGTCAGTTGTTTCTATTCCTTTATTTCTTATTAACTCTAAAGTTGCTTTCCATGCTTCAAGGGTTGAATCTTTTGTGATTTCCATTTTTTCCCTCGCGAGCTTTGGCGAGCGAGCAAATAAAATAACCTTTTCCGCCTACGGCGCAAAACGTTAACGAAAACTAGGCGACTCCTAGTCCAAAAACGGACCGGAGTCCCCTTAAACTATGGGACTGAGCAACATTTTTGTTGCGAATGTCGCATGCCTTTAGTAAACTCAAAATTTTCAATTTTGATGTCCCAAAAAGCTTTGCTTTTTGATGACTTTTGGTAGTGAGCGAAGCGAACGGGCGAAAAGTTTTCCTCAAACGCCGGACAGGCTTTTATTATCCTTTTTCTTTAATTCCTTCCTAAACTCCTCTACTCTTTCCTCCTCTACTTCTGGAAATATGCCTCGATTATTACATTCGTTGCAATAATCTGGTTGAGTCATCTTAATATCTAAGCCTGCAGGAGGAATCTTTGTAATTGTGCTGCCGCATTGAGGGCACACTTTGATGTATTTCTTGTTATTTTTCATTTTTCATTCCATAAAACTGGTCAACTTAGTTTCCCCTCTTCTTTCCCTAAAATCATAGGTTATTAAGGGCAATTCATATGTATTTATTAAAAAGGTGAATTCTCTTATTACTTCTTCTGGTACAAATTCTTCGCTTCTAAAGAATCTTATTCTGTCTCCGCCTTCAAAGATTTTGAACAGTTTCTCTCTTGTTTCTATGAATTTAATTATTTCAGGAGTGTGATAGTCCTTGAATTTTCTTATAGTGGTTTTTATGTATCTTCTGGTTGATAGGTTTTGTATATACTTTCTGAAAACACTTGAAAATACTATGTTGAAGTTAAAGGGTATGCCGCAGGCTCTGTATATGGTTTGCTGGGTTGTGCAGAACTTTTTTATCTCTTGTATTGTACTCTCCAGTAGCTCTAGGATGTGTTCGTGTTGTTTCTCTCTCCAGTCATAGTTCCAGAAGCGTATATAATTTTTTGCATAGGCAAAGAATTTCTTGGTATAAGGTTTGTTCAATTCATCGAGTCTTTTAAAATACTCATTGGCTTTTTTCTTTTGTGTGGTGTTTACTTTTAGCAAGGTCTTTGCTGTTCTCTGGATTAGGCTTCTGAACTCCTGGTTATCTCTTGTTTGGCTGAAAAAGCGGTTAACATCTATTGCTATGGTGGTATTGGCTATTACTAAGCCCATGGTTTTTCCTCTTATGTTCTCTTCATACTCTTTCCATTCTTCTTCTAATAAGGTGTAAGGTCCTGCTTTTCCTATTATTATGGGTGCATTATGCACTTTTCTGTTATGTATGTTTATCTTTATCTCTGCTTCTGATAGCTCTGAGATAAGGGTTTTGAATAAGGTTTTGTGTGCTCTTAATTCTTTGCTCTCTGTTTTAAACACTAGAGTTACATTCTTTGGGTTTATTTTTGCAAAGGATTTTATGAAGTCTGATACTTTTTTATCATCATCTATGTTCTTTACATTTATTATAAGACTTACAAATCTTTCATGGTCTTTGGTGTCTATGTCTAGTTTTTTCAGTATTTCCTCAACATTTTCTTGGCTGCTTTTCTGGATTAGGTGTTCAAAGTTGTTTAATCCTAGTACATCGTTTACTTCTGAAAAGCAGGTATATATTAAATTGTAGAAGCTGTTAAGTCCTGTGTGTTTAGTGCTTTCTAAGAGTATACAGTTTACTTTGTTTATCCAGTTATCAGGGTCAAACTTGTGTACTATGCCTTTATCCTCGTATTCTTCTATCAGGGTGGTTGAGATTGAGGGCTTTGAGATTACTATTTTTTTGTGTTTCTTCTCTATTATTAGTTCTCCTTCTTCTATGCTAAGAGAGAAGTATTTTTCTCCTTTTCCTTTTATAGAAGTGACTTTTAGGATGTCATCTTTTACTAGGTTGCCGAGGTGGTAAAGGATTTTTCTGTGTAGTTGTCCTTTTTTTCTTCTTGCTTGTTGGATTAGCCTCTTATCTGAGAGTTCGTCACTCATTCCTCTTATTATTTTTGCATATTCTTCTGGGTAGACTGCTCTTACTATTTCTGTGGTTGGGATTTCTCTTCCAGGTTCTTTTTTAAAATTGTTTAAGATTCTTTGCTCAATAATATGCATTTTCCCCAAACCCTGCTCAAGCTTGTTTTATAGACGAGTGGGAACATGGCTAAATATATAAAGTTTGTTGTTTCAGGGTTGTTTCAGCAAATTCATTAGGTTCTTTTGATTTATTCTTGATTTGTTTCAGGAAAACATGTTTTTTCTTTTGATTAATAGGTTGTTTTGTTCATATTAATAGAAAAAATCATGCTTTGTTTCAGGAAATTTTTGAAACAAACAATTTTTATTCTTAAAAAAGGTTTATATCAAAACCAAGATTACCTAGATGAAAAAAACAATCAGGGGTGAATACGTGATAAAAAGATCAGACCTGTTGTTCTTAACCCATCTAAGACAAGACTCAAGGCAAACCCTGACCAAGATAAGCAGAAAAACCAAGATACCCATAAGCACCTTGTACGACAAGCTAAGACAACACGAACAAAACCTAATCTTAAAACACACCACACTGATAGACTTTAACAAGCTAGGCTACAACTCAAGAGCAAAGATAATGCTCTCAACAGCAAAGGAAGACAGAGACAAACTAAAAAGTTACTTAAAAGAGCACCAAAGCATAAACAGCTTGTTCAAAATCAACAATGGCTATGACTTCTTAGCAGAAGGAGTGTTTGAGAATGTCAAAGAACTAGAAGACTTCCTAGAAATGCTAGAAGACAAATTCAAATTAAAAGACAAGAAAGTGTTCTATGTAATAGAAGATATAAAAAGAGAAAACTTTTTAGCAAGACCAGAGGTAATGCCGCAAGTAGTGGGTTGAGAAAAGTAGTTTATAAGAACAATATTATAAGTAACTGGAGAATTATTTTTTCACATACTTAACATATCTTTTCAGAATATCATCAAATTCTTGCTTAGGCAATGGTTTTTTAAAACCAATTATACACGAATCATGAAGTAATGACCAATCATAATAAGAGCCATGTTGAGCAGCAATGCTTAAATATATGCTCTTTTCTTTTGAGTTTGTAAATACAGCACCCATATCATGTGCAATTGTTATACGCTTCCATTCATAATTAGTATTATGGTTAAGAAAATATTCAAAATCATTCACTATAGACTTATGAGAGCCTAGGTAGTCGTAATTAGGTGTCTCAAAGCTTACATAGCCTTTTTTTCTTTTCTTAATTTTAATTGATGCCTTTGGATGTGTTTCTTTCATACTTTTCAGAGGTGTTTTTTCCTTATAAACAAAAGCTTTTCTTTTCTTGAAATAAACTGACAATACATCTCCAGTAAAAACATCCTTAAATACCTCTTCTCCTCTTTCAAATCCAGCATAGGCTATGCCTCTTTCTCTTGCAACAGTCATAATATGAGAACTAACTAATCCATGGGTAGTGGTAATCACTGCTTTTTTATGAGGAGTAAGAATATCCATGGTAGGCTTATGAGGTACTTTAGATGAAGCAAAAACACCCCATTCTTTTATGACAGTAGCATCAAAATGAGGGGTTAAAAGAACATATCCGTCCTTATATTTTTCGTCTAATTGCATAATTTTATCAAAATACTTTCTTATTTCTTCTTCTGCTTTTCTTGGGTCTGCAAGGCTTAATATTGAAACCATCTGACCAAGAGCACTTGTATCAGTTATACAAACAACAGGCAAAGTAAATTTACCTTTTCCTCTCATAACATTGGTAAACCCTATGTATTGTTCTTTATCATATTTAGGGATCTCAACATCAACTGGCTCTTCCAAGTCAGTTACCTCTCTTCTCTGCACCAAAAATATTTTTTTATCCTTAACTAGGAACTCAATATAAGAAGGACCAATTAATTTTTCTAGGTTTATACCAATTTCAGCTAGTTTATCAACGATTTTTTCTTGTTCTTCTTCCACATAACGAAAATTCTCACTTTCAAACACACTGTCTTTTGTTCTTTTTTCAAACTCCTTAATCCATGTTGGGCCTTCTCCCTTAACAACTGTGTTGCGGCCAGGACAGAACTCTACACTTAAATCAGAAGGAAAACTAGGATTAGAAGTATACATAACTCCTGCCCAGTTAGGTTCAATGAATTTTTGAATAATAATACCCATCTTATCATCAGGTATGTTATGCTCTTGCCTGTATCTCTTGGCTTTGTCAGAATAAAGAGATGCATACACTTGTGTAACAGCATCTATGAGTTTTTTCTTTGAAGCTCTTTCAACTTCAACAGACTTGTATATGCCTGCAAATGAGTGCTTTCCATCCTCTCTAAAAGAATCAGATCTTACAATAACATTTTTTCCCTTATATTTATTTGCTAGTTCACTCACCCTTTCCTCTATAACTGTTGGCAGCTTTGAAGCAACATAGGGCATAACTCTTTTGTCAGGTTTTTTTGATGCACTAAGAAAAGAAGCCATGAGAGCCATTTGTTCTTGTTTTTCCACAGCATCATAATAAGAAACATCAATTTGGTCATATTCAGGAACGCTATAGCCTAGGTCTGTGTGTTGTAATAATTGCTCCAGTCCTCTGGATTTACCACCACCCTGAAATCCCATATCGGCAGAAGAGAACATGTTTTCCTTTATAAATTTTTACTTCTGTAGCGTGGTAATCACAGGCTTATCCCTAACAATAACTGTGTGCTCTGCCTGGCTCACAAGGCCATGAGCCTTGTCTGGCAGAGGAGGATACTCTTTTAATATGTCAATGTTTTTTAATTCTCGCAGAGCAAAGCGGGTTTTTCCTTCTCCATGCTTCTTAACAATCCATCTAAGAGCAAAAGGCAATTCATTGTACTGCTCTAAATCCTTAAGCACATCCCTGGTCATAGGGCTTCTAACAGGCTTCTTACCTTTTATTGAAAAAATAGTTGGATTGCTGCTCTCATAAATAATCCCTGCTCCTGTGCTTGCAAAAGGCTCAATAGCAATCACCTGGTCTTTTACTAGTTCTTCCTCACTGCCAGTGTCAAAGTTAGGAACACTAGGCTTGTCATGAATAACAAACTGGTCTAAGCCATGGCCTGACAGGTTTCTAATAGGAGAAAAACCTCTTTTAGTGATTTCTGCATGTATTGCTCTTCCGATTTCACTAAGAGTAACTCCTGGCTTAATTATTTTAAGAGCAGAGTTAAGAGCTGCTCTGCTGGCTTCCTCTAGAAGTTTAAGTTTTTCATCCTTGCTAAGCACAACAGTAACAGCAGTGTCACCTACAAAGCCATTAATATGCACACCAACATCAAGCTTGACAACATCTCCTTCTTTGAACACTGTTTTATCATCAGGTCCTGCACAGTAATGAGCAGCAATATCATTAAGACTAATCTGAGGAGGAAAAGCAAAGTCTCCGCCAAGCTCAATAATCTTTTTTTCAACAGCTTCTGTGACTTTTAGCAAGCTGGCGCCTATCTTAATGAGATTCTTACCATGCTCCAATGCTTGAGCAGCTATTTTACCAGCCTTTATATATGAATCAAAGATTTCCTTGTCCATAGGAAGAAGAGAATAAAGGTAGTATAAAAAATTAATCTAAATAAGAAGAAATAATTCACTCATTCATTAAATGATTAGTATATGCATCAATCATTTTTTGAGCTTCAGTATCAGTCATTTTATAAGCAAAATACATGTATTGATTATCTGTATCTAAATATCCGATTATTCTGGTGTTTTCCTTAGGTATTTCTATTCTTACTCTGTTTTGACCAAATACTCTTTCTCTTATTATTTCTGTTTTTTTCCCGGGCATTAGTATGTTTTCTACGGGCGCTATTATACGCACTCTATTTTTATCTACTATCTCTGTTATTATTTTAGGATTTTCTCCTGTAACCAATTGATAATATCCTATCAATGCCTCACTAAAATCCTTAATTTCTAGAGGTTTTTCAAAACCTGATTTATCATACCCCAACCTTATAAAGTTAAAGTTTGCTAGGTCAGAACTCCCTCTTGTTTCTTTTTTTAATTCATATGGCTTGTCCGTCCCTTCTTTCTTTTTTGGGAAAAGGTGATAAATTATCTTTAAGGCACAGTTTATTTTTTCTTCTAATCCTGGTTGGATTTGGTTTTGATTGTTCATATACTCATCTTTTTGTATTTTTTTAATAAATTTTTTCTATAACTAATTAACTTAAATAATTTTGAACAATTTCATCGTATTTGAAAAGTATATCTACTCTGTGGATTATTTCAGGAGTTTTAAAATCAGTTTCTTTTAGTTCTAAGTCAAGTCTTTCTCTTACTTCACCTGTTTTTCCAGTACAGAAAACCACTTTCTTTTGCTGCTCTGGATTTAAATTTTTATACAGACAAACCCCATCTACAGGCATTTTATAATCAGTTATTATTAAATCATAACCATTCTTTTCATTTATTTTCTTAAGAGCTATATCCCCGCTTTCTGCAGTGTCAATATGAAAATTATTACGTCCAGATGCTCTTATAATGTTCTCTAGAAGGATTTTTGGATCTTTAAGTGCAGATGGTTCATCATCAACCATTAATATTTTCCATATTTTTTCAGTCATTTTTATGCTCTTTATTAATAAATTATTGCCACAACTACTCTTTTTATCTGCTCAAACCTTATCTTACCAGGGTCACTGGTAGGATTATTATCTCCTTTCATTACAAAATAGGTGCCTTTTTCATCTTGTCCTTTGTATACAACCCTGTGGACTATGATTCCTTGTGCATATTCTGAGTCATAAGCAACTATATCTCCGATTTGGATTTCTTCTTCTGATTTTGGGATTAGTTCTATTGCATTGGCTCCTTCATCAAAGATTGGATCCATTGAGTTGGTGTCTGTGAATCTAGCCCATTCTGCTCCTTTAATATCTATAAGAATTCCTTCATCTGTCACTATGATTTGGTCTTCTCTTACTCTATCTTGGGGTGAGGCTATCTCATTACTTCTGGTGTGCAGCATTGCCAGGGCTCTGTCAAAAGCACTTTCTTCCTGATATTCATAGCCTCCATTATTGTTCTCTGGTAGTTGTAGATTGTTCTGTGCAGATGCATAATAAGAATAGATATTTGTAGCTATTACTCCTAAGAAGAATACGCAGATTAAAAGTAATATTTTTTTTAACATTTTATCCTCCTTGGTTTTGATTATCAATTATCTTTTAATCATACTTATCTATAGCCAGGCTTGAATCCCTTGGTTTGGTATGGTTCAAACTTTTTCAGAATGGTTTCAAGCTTTCCTATGAACTCAGTATCTGGTTTTGTTCCTATCTGATGTGTATATCCTTTTTCTGTTTTCTCAACATATAGAACCATGAGGTGTTCTGGTCCTTCCAAACCTCTAGTTTGAATCTTTGTGCCTGTTGCTTTCTCTGGGTCAGCAGCCATTATAATTTCTCTTTCTCTTTGGCTTGGCTGGACAAGATGGCCTGTCATATAATGCTTCCACATAGACGGTACATTTATCACAACATTTTGGTCTTGTAGATGAATAATGTAGTGCTGGCTGCCTGTTTCATTGCAACCTGTTTCTTCTTGAAACCTGCAAAATGCAAAACCCATTTTGTTATCCCCCAATATATTAGAATAGAACGGTATTCATCATTTATAAATCTTTCGATTTTTGACTACTTATTAATGGTAACATAATGGTAACAATAATTAAGAGAGCAAAATGCTTATAAAGCCCATCTTTATTCTCTATGTAAAAAGGGGTGAGGATTAACCACTCCAAGCATTTTCTTGGAGAATATAAGAGTGAATTAATATGATGCCAGATCATGACGCATGGGCAATGTTGTCAGGGAACATTACTAAAAAAATATTGCATGTACCAAGAGTGCTCCAAGACGAATTCGAGTATAGAAAGCAGTTTCGTGACAGGGCAAAACTTCTCTTTAATAATAAAGAAGCTATTGCTGAAATGTACACTAAGTCTCCAGGCTTATTAGAAAGGGATTTAAAGCACGCTCAGATAATTGAACAAGACCTAGAATCCATTGCCCAAAATACTGTTAAAAAATGGTCTGACCGTTCTGTAGCCAAGCAAAATGCAAAAATAGATTTACCCTATGTTAAGAAGTATAATAAAATGTTACAAGAATATGCAGCTTCACTATCAACTAAATGAATAACTAAAACTTCTTGCTCTCAAACAACCCCTTAGCCTCTTCAATAAACTTATCCTCTTTATCAGTATCAATAATTGCGCCTGCTGCATGCTGATGCCCACCTGCCTCGCCACCAACTCTTTGCACAAGCTCAGAAACAATGCCTTTCAAATCAACACCTTCTGGTTTGCCAGTGATTCTTAGAGAAACCTTGGTAGTGTTATCAGGGTTACGCGCCATGCTCAGAATAAATATATTATCATCCATCTCATTGTTCTTGGAAATAATGCTGGCAATGGTTCCTATCATGGTTGAGAGCACTTTATCCTTGGCATTAATAATAACATAATTACTGCCCTTAATAATCCTGTCAGACTCTTCTTTCCTAGAGTGCTCTTTGTACCAGTTCATAGAAGTCACAATCTCTCGTTTATAATCCATCAAACTACTAACAGCCTTTGCTCTTTGCTTTTCATCACCCAGACAAGCACCAATGCCAAGAGAAGCATTATCCATTCTACCGCATGAATTCAGCAGAGTAGAGAACTCCTTTGCATCTCTAAAATGACCAGGCATCTCATTAGGAAGGATGTATACATCAGAAAAAACATCATCAGCATTTTCAATACCACCAGACTGTCTTTTCATTATTATGCCAGCCACCAGTTTTTTCTTTTCATTTTCTTTAAGGTCACTAAAAGTCTTCCACTTACCCTTACTAACAGGTTCAATACCAATGCTTTGCAAGAACTGCACAGCACCAGACTCATTACCAGTAATCCCAGGAATAGATAAGTCAGAGCTGTACTCAAGCAGTTTATGCAAAGCTCTGGTTTGCAAGCCAAACAGTCTAAGACCTTTTTCAACCCTTATTTTTCCTTTCTTAACAGCAATCTCAAGGATTTTCTTATTCAAACCAGTAAACCCTTCTTTAGCCTGCACATCACCAATAGCACCAATGATTGCAAGATGAGCCAAATCCTCATTCTTCTTATTAACAGTTCTTGCAAAATAGAAACAAACACCAGCAGCACTAATCTCAGAAGAGCCGTCAAAACCAAAGCTGTGAGGATTGATATGAATAATATTCTTTCCTGGTTCTCCTTGAACCTCATGATGGTCTAATACAAATACTTTCTTTTTTTCAAAATGCTTGTTAAGAGCTCTTACCTGACCAGAGCCAAGATCACAAAAAACATAATAATCATAATCCTCTTGTGCAAGCTCCTTTGCATTCTCATCTTTTAACTGGTGCAAGATAGTCACAGAATAAGAAAAGTTAAGCCTCTCAAGAGTCTTAATCATGATACTAACAGCACTTATACCATCAGCATCCAGATTACTAATCAACTTAATAGTGTGGTTTCTCTTTATTTGCTTTAGATTCTCAGCAGCTCTTTTAAGAGCTGCCTCAAATTTGCTTAAATTAGTAGAACTCATGTTTCTCTACTTACTCTACCACTAACTTGATCCTCTCAGGATCATAACGCCAAGTCATTGGTAATCTACCAATCTTCTTATAATACTTGGTAAGCCTCTTAATCTTAGACTCTGTTAATTGCAAACCCCTCTTAGCAGGCATATCCTTCTTGTTCTCCCCAAGATGCTTTCTAATGAGCACAGCCTTTCTAATCAGAGCCATCAAATCCTCAGGAATCTCTTTTAACAGATTCTTCTCCTTTAAAATCTGGGTTATGCTCTTATTAGTCACCAGCTTAACATCAGGAATACCATATCCGTCTCTAAGATAGATTCCTATTTGAGAAGGATTCTTACCCTCCTTGGCATACTTAATAACAAGCAACTCCACTTCTTTGGGTTTGTACTTCAACCAACTAGGAGCAACCTTCTTACTAGGCCTAGTACTCCTGCTCTTACCCCTTGCTCTTGAATGCATACGTGCCATATTTTCACCTTAACTTTTCACTCGTTCGCTTCGTTTACTACCCAAAGTCATCAAAAAGCAAAGCTTTTTGGGACTCCCAGAAATGCTAAGCATTTCTGATGAGTTTACAAAAGGCAGGCGACATGCGCACACTTCGTGTGCTTAGTCCCCTATAAGCTAACGAATGGACTTTTTATTATCGATTAGAAACATAAGAACTCTTATGCTTCCAGTATGAACAAGCCAAAGGACCGGTTCATCTATCAACGAGTAAAAGAGAAAAAGGGTTGTTTAAAAAGTTTGTGTTTAGCTTATCACCAGCAACCCCCCCAGTTAGTGCAAGGCCTGTTATAATAAGGGTAATAATAATAATGTGTGTGGTAGTAGTAAAAATATCTCGGTGGGCTGTATCTGTAATAGTAATAAGCAGGCGCATACCAGCCATGCATATAGAAAGGTCCGTAATATATATAAGGTTGGTAGTAGCGGTACCTTTGATAATTATAAGGATACCTGTAAGATGGATAATAATAACTATACGCTGCTACACTAAGAACTCCCATTAACACGAACATTAATCCTAGGATAATACACAGAGCTAGTTTGGAAACCTTCATTTTTATCCCCCCTTTAAAGTGGTGAAGCTAGTTTTGTATTTAAATTTTGCGGAAAAAACTAGTGCTTACCAGCAAACCTTGCTTTGATAGGGTTTAGTAAGTAGGGCAGCCCAAATAAGAAGGTGAAGTGCAGGAATGATACATATTCATAGGTGTTCTCGTACTTTCCTGCAAAAATGTTTTCTTTTAATGAGTCTATGATTGCTCTGCCAGAACTTTTGTCCATGTTCTGATTATCTATTTTTATTCTTGCTCTTCCTAGCTCTCCTAAGCCGTACTTGTTCTTGGCATGCAGGTCTGTGTCTGTGACTATTGGAGCATTTACTCTTTCGTCCTGGTAGAGCTTGTATGAGAAGTCAAATCTTGTTCTCTTATTAGCATCGCTTCCTCCCAGGAGTTTTCTTACCCAAGGTATGAGGTGGGCGTTCCATTCAAGAGCTATTCTTCCTGTATAGTCCCTGCATATTTTTTTTATTTCTTCTTCCTGCTCTCTGCTTAGCTCTTTTCTTACATTTGCGTTGTCTACTAGTGGATGGTCGAATATGACCAGGGCTTCTTTTTCCAGGGCTGTGTCTATTATTTTTCTTATTGGCTCTGGTTTTTCTGGCACTTGGTTGTATCCTATGGTTATTAAGTGGAAATTGTCTTTGGTAGTTAGCTCTATGCCTTTTAGAAAGATGTATTCTTCTATGTATTTTCTTTTTTCTTTTCTTATTACTACTGCCAGGCTGTCATCCTCTACACTGGTTTTATTTTTCTTTGTTTGATAGTATGCTTCTGCTAGTATTTGCTCAAAGATGGGCCTGTCAAGGTCTATTAGTGCTACTATGTCTAGTTCTTTTTTCTTCATAGCTTTGACTACTTTTTCTAGTCCATAAGAATCAAAGTTTGGATGAGCGTGGAGTTCTATGTGTGTTTTGTTCTTGGGTTTTACCATTCTACTGCTAGAGATAGAAGCAGATACCATTTATAAATCTTTCTAAATTGTTACTACTATTAAGTACTTAATTTATTTTTTTATTTTATAACAGCATAACCAATAAGCCTAAACCTAGTGCCAATACGCCTAGAAATGGTTACCTTATCACCAGAATTAGCGCATAAAGGCATCTTTAACTTGCACTTAACAGTGTCTTTGCTAAGCTCATATACAAACCCAATACTCTTCTCACCATCAACATTGAGCAATAAGACTTCATTCATCTTAATAGGTTCAACCTCAAGCTCTTCCTGACTGCCGACCACTCTTTCCAAGAGATGAACCTCTAAGCTTAAGTCATACCATATCTTAGGTAGATTATCAGGTAAACCCACCAGATTACCAGTAAGACTATCAGAATGCACAACACTAGGGTCAAGAGTTGTCTGAACAGCAACACTACCACCAGGGCCAAGCTCCTCAACTATTCCGCCACCAGTCATAGCACTCACAATAGTGGTGGTTATAGGTTTAGCAACAGTTTTGTTCTGCTCCTCAACCACTCTACCAGGCCTAATCTCAATCCTATCACCAACTCTAAGCTTACCCTTAATAATGGCTCCTCCAAGCACACCACCCCCCATCTTATCAGGAACAACACCAGGCTTGTTAATATCAAAACTCCTAGCAACAATGAGCAAAGGCTTAGCCTTAGGGTCTCTAACAGGAGTAGGAATATAATCCTCAATAGCCTTAATCAGAACATCAATATTAACACCATGCTGAGCACTCACAGGAATAATAGGAGCGCCTTCATAATCAGTGCTTTTCAAGAAATTCTTAATCTCCTTATAATTCCTCATAGCCCTTTCCTTTGCAACAAGGTCAATCTTGTTCTGCACAACAACAACGTGCTTTATTCCAGCAATCTTCAAAGCCATTAAGTGCTCTCTTGTCTGAGGCTGAGGACAAGGTTCATTAGCAGCAATTAAGAGCAAAGCACCATCCATAATAGTAGCGCCGCTAAGCATAGTAGCCATAAGACTCTCATGCCCAGGAGCATCAATAAAACTAACCTTTCTCACAAAAGTAGTAGGAACCTTGTGCTTAGAGCAAGTCTTGCTCACAGTAAAAGCCTCAACTCCTTTACACTTAGGGCACTTCCTAAAAACAGCATCAGCATAGCCAAGCCTAATAGTAATACCCCTCTTAATCTCCTCAGAATGAGTATCAGTCCACTTACCACTCAACTTCTCAGTAAGCGTAGTCTTTCCATGATCAACATGACCAACAAGACCAATATTAACAACAGGCTGGCCACCCTCCTTTGTATCTATCTCTATTTTTTCCTCCTTTATCTCTTCCTTAGCTTTTTTAACTTCTTTCTTCTCCTTAACTTCTTTAGTTTGAGACGTAGTCTCTAACTTCCCAGAAATCTTAGATTTCTGTGATTTCTTTATTTCTTTCTTAACTTTTTTCTCCTTAGGCTCTTTTTTCTTTGTTGCTTTCTTTTCTTTTTTTTTAGTTTCTTTCTTTTTAGTAGTTTTCTTAGTAGCATCTTTCTTCTTTTTTACAGCTGTTTTTTTCTTTCCTACCATTACCAACCCTGAAAATAGACGGGATTTATAAAGATTGTTGAAAAAATCTAGAAGAACAAAAAGAACAGCTGAGAAACACTTGTCACAATAAAGGTAACTCCTAGTCTATCTACAAAGGCAAGCGCAATAATTAGCAGAGATATTCTACCAATAGTAACAAAGATTTCTCTTATAATTATGAATTCATCAATATTACTCTTCTTAGCAATATTATAGATTATTGAATCAAAAGGAACAAAGAGCAATACAATAAAGAAACCTGCCAGAATGGTCAATAAATAAATACTGGCCTCTGTGCTTACAAAGAACCTGAAAAAATATATAAGAGCCATAAGCCCTGCTCCCATTCTAATAAGGAACTTCTTATTAACCTTATCAGAGAGCTTGCCCACCAGCAAAGTGAACAAGATACCTCCGGCAGCTAGTAAGCTACCAATCATCCCAATGGACAAAAGACTCCTCAGAGTTAAAAAAACAAAAATAGGCCAGATAACAATCTCTGCAGAATCACTGATGTACTGGAAACCAAGGCCAAGAAAGTATTTTATGTGTTTCTTAACAATATCCTTTACTTCTCTCATACTGAACTTAACATGAGGCTTAATCTCAGGAGTATAGAATAAAGGAACTATAGAAGTAGCTAGGAGTACCATTGAGACCAGGAACAAGGTGCCAAACCCAAAGAAGACAGTGATAGAACCTCCTATCAGAGGAGCTATTATGTGAGCAATTTTTGGAAGAGAAGATAATTTACCCACCTGAGAACCCATCTCATAATGCTTTGCACTTCTAGCAAACAAGGAGTGTAAAGGCATCCAATACATAGCTTCATAAAAAGCATGCAGAAGTATTATCATGATTAAAGGTATATATATTGAAGAAAGGAAATACAGTAAGATAAGGAAAAGCAAGAAGAAAGGCAACCTTGCAAGCATAGTATGCTTTAATCCAAGACGATTAGATATATAACCCACCAGAAAAAAGAAAGCAGAAACTGCTAAATACTTCAAAATGTAATATATTAAGACTTGTGATACAGAGAAACCCAGAGTTAAGAGGTAAATAGGAACGAAAATACCGAATAAGGAGTTAACAAAGCCGTCGATAGAATGAACCAGGAAAATCTCATTAATCTCCTTTTTTAAAAACGGGAAATAATGCGAAAATCGTACGTGATGGTTGAGCATACCTATTTTCTGGATATTCTTATTTAAATGGTTTTTCCTTGAGAACAATTATTTCCATAATATTAATAAATTCCCTATTGTTTCTTACGAATATGACAGAGAAGTCATTAGAATTACTGAAAAATTTAGAATTAAAAAGATTCGTAAAAGAATCAAAGTTAGGTATAAAGAAAATTGATATGAAAAGTTTGTCTTTGGAAGATGCACTAGGCTTAAACCAAGGAGACAAAATATATATTAATCCAGAATCAGTTGCATTTGCTCCTATGAATATAAGCGTAAAGAAAAAACATGGGAAGACACCTATGCCTGAGGAAAACCTGCGCTTTGATGCTTATCATGCCTTGCACTCTTACCTTACTGGTGACACTCCTCTAGGCAAAAAAGCTTTTGAATATTATGCACTGAGTCTTATAAGCTTTGTTGAACATCCTTTGCTAGTAATAATGGAGATTTCTACAAAACCAGAAGAAGAAATTCTTGTTAATTGGGATTTTCTAAAAGTTACAGTAACTTCAGTTGAGCTATATAAAAAGCCAGTTGTGTATGCAGGAATTCATCTAAAAGAGATTAAAGGACCAGAACCTGGCTTTTACCATGTTATGTTTAGTATTTTATCTAAACAGTAATCTCAGCCATAACAGCAAAATCACATAAGGGATAATACTTAACCCTTGCATTAATAGAATTAACAATTTCACTCATTTCTTTCTTTGAAATAGGTATTGAATCTAGACCATCATCACTAACAATCCTTGTATCATTAATTCTTACGTTCTTCCATTTCTCTTCTTCATACATCTTTTTTCTTATTTGCAACCCTGTTTGGGTTGGGGGATAAAAATCTAGATAAACAAGATTAGCTATTCTTAATAATTCCTTAATTGCTTTAACCTTATCTTCTAAAGTACCAATAGTCCCCATATTAAGCACAGCAGAATCAAAGGACTTATCTTTATAATCTAATTGTGTAAAATCTCCGCCTCTAAATTCAACATTTTTTAAACCCAGTTCCTGTGCCCTTTTTTTTGCAATTTCAACCAAGGGTTCATGAAGCTCAATACCAATAACTTGTTTATTGTATCTTGCTAACTCGAAAGAATCATGGCCAAGCCCAGAGCCAGCCACTAAAACCTTCTGATTTCTAATATGCTTTCTAAAGAACTCATTTTCTTTTTCAAAAAAATATGCTCTAATTTTAGCTTGATTAGGGTCATGCGCTGTTTCCAGCATTTTAAAACTAATATCAAATGTTCCTTTATAATCTAATGCCATGAAAATCAGGAAGTAGATTTATCTATTTAAATATATTTAAACAAAAAGCTTCAACAAAAACCAAAAACGGTTTTTGAGAATGTTTTGTAAAAAACATACAAAACATTTATAAAGCGTCCTCTTTTCTCCTCAATAAATATGACAAAAGTACTTGCATTCAACAAATGGGACTGCTCAGGCATAAAAGTAAAAGACCCTGGCTTAGTTAGATATATTAATGTTAACCCAGTTATTGTTCCAAAAACAGGGGCAAGATACGCTGGGAACAGATTCCATAAATCAAAGCTCTTCATAGTTGAGAGGTTAATCAATCGGGTTATGAATCCTGGGCATAAAGGAAAAAAGCATTTTAAGACTAGTTATCATGTGACTGGTAAAGGAGCAAATGCTTTATGGATAGTAGAAGAAGCCCTTAAGATTATTGAGCAGAAAACCAAGAAGAACCCTGTTGAGGTGTTTGTCAACGCCATTGAGAACGCTGCTCCAAGAGAAGAAATCATAACCATTGAGTACGGAGGAGCTCGTTATCCCAAAGCAGTTGAGATGGCTCCTCAGAGAAGAGTGGACACTGCTCTTAAGTTCTTTGTGCAAGGAGCTTATCACAAAGCCTTTAATAAAAGGATAAGTGCAGAGGAAAGCTTAGCCAGAGAGATAATAGGAGCATACGATTCTTCAGGAGATTCACTAGCTATTTCTAAGAAGTTTGAGTTGGAGAGACAGGCGGATGCTTCAAGATAAATCATCAACATTAATCACAGGCTTGCTTATCTTGTCATATTCATCATAGCTTATTCTTGGACAGGCAGTATTCACAAAACATTCAACAAAGGGGAAGTTCTCTAGCTCTGCAAAGTCAAGGGTGTCAAAGATTAATAGATAGAAATTCTTGTCTGGAAATTTCTTTTCAAGCTCATGAGCCTTCTTGATGTTGTATTGTCCGGGCTTTATGCTTACTAATACACCAATTTCTTTACTGCTCATAAACTTTAGCATTGCGCCTTTTTGCTTCTTCTTCATATCCTTAACATCTTTTTCATCTAGTTTAAAATATTTTTTAGAAAAAGGATTAAGCGCAAAGGCAGGTTTATGGTTTTTCAACACTAATGCCTTTGGGTGAAAGCATCCATCACCGATGTATAAGAAGGCGTCAAAGTCTTTTTTGAACTCTTTTATACTACAGCCAAGCAGTTGTCCAGGATATTTTGTGTGCTCTGTTTTTAATAAAAAAACCTTTTTACCTCGGCTCTCAATTTTCTTCCTAGCCTTTTCAAGGCCATCCAAAAATTGCACTGAAGAAAATAAAGCAACTTTACCTGGTAACAAGCCAACTAGCTCATCAGGAAGCTCAATCTTACCTTTATACCTTGCTTCAATAAAAAAGGTTTTCATAGGAAAAGAAAGGAAAATAGTCTTCTTTTAATTAGTTTCGGCTTTTCAACTAAACCTACCACTAACAAACACAAGGTCAAGTATATCTATTTCCCCACTTTCATCAGTGTCTGCTCTTGCATCAAAGCCACATTAAGTCAAAGATATCAACTGCTCCATTACAGTTAAGGTCAGCAACACCACAACCAGTGCCTGATATATATTCAAGAGCACCAATGTCAGGTCTTGAGCCTTGAGGAACAGGATTACCTTCAAAATCAGTGCTAAACCACACATCAACACCTGTATCAATAGCAGGACTACCAGGTTTAAGATGAAAGTCACCTTTATCAGGATTAACAAACAAGGGGTCGGTAATAATGGAGTGAGGGTCAAAGGTGCAGTTCTGTTTTGATAAAGCCTGCCACTCTGTAAAATTCATGTATCCCCAACCATTTTCATCTCTAAAATAAAACTGGTCTCCTGAGATTGGATAAAAGATGTTATAATCAGAATCAATAATATAACTACCTTCAGCAGTAGAAGCATAATATATATGCGTCTGCCTTGGATTTAAAGAAATAATGTTTCTTAACTTAGCACTTACATAGTAAGGCAGCAAGGTGCTGCTGATATAAAATGATATTCCACAATCATAACAAACATTATTATAAAACTCGCTTAGCTCTGTCCATTTATACCTGTAGCCAACATCAGAAACATTAGGGCCCACAATGTTCCCATAGCACTCACCATTGGTATCAGGACCCTGGCCCTCACCACAGTTAAACTCAATCCCTCTACTATTACCACATCCTGTTGTATGAGTGTTATAAACCCAGTTATACCTCACAGTCATGTTCTTCATAGACTGTTGGTAGTCCCAGTTGTAAAAAGTAATGCCTGTGCCTGTATTATACATAATATTATTCTCAATGATTATATCCCTGCTTCCTTGACCCCAGATTGCATGAGCATCTCCGTCACAAATCCTTTGAGCAATATGATGTATTGTGTTATTACTAAAAGTAATGTGATGAGGAACATCAGGGGAATCAACTGGATCAACACTAAAGCCTATGCCGTTCTGAGCCCAGGCAATATCATTGTTAATCATCTCTATATGATGATTCTTGTTACGAAAACCCATGATTGAATGGCTAGCATACCACAAAGTACAGTTCTCCCATCTAATATGATGCACTTCTTCATGCAACCTTTTAAACATACGCTTAACACCATAAAACTTAAGATTAATAAATGATATATATGATGTGCCATTCAGCTTGAAATCATAACCCCACTCATTAAAAACAACCCTGCCAAAAGGATCACTTCCATCAGTAAGCTTAACATAAAAAGGTGAGTAACCCAAAAAATCAGGAGAATAATAAGCCCCGCCAGGATGAGCTCTTAGCTCTTCCAAGCTATACACAATATTCAAAACAATATAAGAATCATCATTAGGAACACCCACATCTTGGAAATACCAGACACGATCACTATTACCAGTCATACTTGTATTCCATACACCACCACCTATATGAGTCCAGTTACTAAACATGTTCCTATAAGCACCCCACACAATACCAGGGTTACCAGGACAGTCACCCCTAATAATTATTCTCTCATTCTCACTATTACCAGAAACAGGAAAAATATCTGCTTGACTAACAAAATTATCATAAGGATTAGTAATCTCATGCACATGAAGCCCGCAAATATATAAGTTATCACCTCCTCGTACACCACCAGGACCCCATACAACATTAAGCAACCCGTCCCATGCATTGTCATAATCTGTTCCATCCTCTGTTCCATAATCTCCACCCGGAGGTCTTACATACCAGTCAGTTGCAAAGACCAGGTTGGGAATGAAGAGCAACAAAGCCAGTGCAAAAAATATTTTCAGAAAATATTTTATATTTCCAAAAATATAATTTTTGGATTCACAAATCTTAGATTTGTGATTTTCTGGACCAAAAAATTGAAAATTTTTTGATTTCTTCATTACATTTACGGCGGAGGATACTCGGAGTTTAGCCGAGAGGAACCGCCGTCCTCCGTTAATTTTTTCTTTGGTGTTTGATTATGAATGAGTGCGGGGCGAATTTTGCCGCACTCAAACAAACCGTTTGTGTTAGCGTTAGCTCCGCAAAAAAACGCGGAGGCGATTTAAATGGAAGGTTTGAAACGAAGTAAACATAGCGTGGGTCAAAACTGTTTTCACCTTGTTTGGAAGGTGAAGTATTCTTACATTGTTTTGGCGAGGTTATCTTTGAGGTGTTGTGTTGAAGGCATAATTAACCTTGTTTCCCTTGAAAAAGGCTGGAAATCTATGAGCTTAAGGTTATGCCTGATCATGTGCATTTGTTTATTAGTTTTCCACCAACAGTATCACCAACTTATGTTTTTGCTGTTTTGAAAGCAAAAACAGCAGGTGCTTTGTTCAGGAATTTTCCTTGGCTGAGGAAGCACTTTCGTAAGGGTCATTTCTGGAGTCCTGGAAAGTTTTATTGTTCTGTAGGTAATGTGACTTATGATGTAATTCAAAATTACATTCGTTACAGCCAAGGGAGCTGGAAAACTAATTTTAGCAACCTTCCTTCCTATTACCAACAACGAAAGCTTCCGGCTTTCGTTGCATAAAAAATATTTTGTTTTTATTTCAAATGATACCTCGCCCTTTAGGGTGGGGAGGTTCATTTTTTATTTCACCTTTTATGTGAATCTGCTGGCTACGAATACTACATCGAAAATATCAATAATATTGTTACTGTCAGTGTCGGCCCGGTTGTCAAAACCTGCTGTTAAGCCGAAGTTAGTTGCGACTATTGTTATGTCTTGAATATCAACTACTCCGTCATTGTTGAGGTCTCCTGTTATTGGTACTCTGCAGCTCTCATTAACCAAGCAAGTATAGTTGGCTGGGCAGTTGCATTTTGAGCACTTGTCTTCGAGGACTCCGTTATTGCAGTACAAAGGTAGGGTAGAAGAGCACTGGGCATACAAGGTGCCATCAGAGCAATACTGAGGAGGACCACTACTAGTTTCATAAGCACCAATATCATAGCCTGCTCCTTGAGGTCTTGGATTACCTTCATAGTCATCAGTTACCATGCCAGTTAGGTCATAGCCTGCATCGATTGCAGGGCTGCCTGCTTGTAGATGATAATCACCATTGTCAGGGTCAACAAACAATGGATTCACACCCCATAAATCACTGGACCAATTTGTATAGGTGTATGCTGATGGTGTGCTTCCATCAGAATTATAGACAAGATTATTGCCAATATCCAATCCATCAAAGGTTGTTCCAGTTAGATAAATAGCCTGATTCACCTGGTTGAAAATAATATTATTCCTGACTATTGAATTAGGAGCTCTTTCCAGCATTACTCCGCCAGGCCAGCCACCAGTATAATTCAGGCTTCCTACAAAGACATTATTCATGACCTTTAGATGACTGCAGCCTCCGCCCCCTGTTTCAGTTCCCCTGTGTATGACAACGATATTGTTCCTTATTGTTATGTTTGTAGCTCTTGCCAGCATCCATCCAGCTAAGCTGTTGCCTGGTTCATCCACATATTCAGGCATCACAATTAGGTTCTTCTCAAATAATACGTTCTGTGCTCCACTAAATGTTTGAAATGCATCAATGTGCGGATGGTAACCCTGGGCTTCAGGGTGGGTAAAGGTAATATTGTGTATATAATTTCCTCTGAAGATGTGGCCTGATCCATGATAAAATGCTCCATTAGAATCTTGAGTAAGCATTGACTGCGTTGGGGTGTGATAAACAATTGTATCCCATATCTCATTATTTTCAATCAGATGATTGGTTCCATCAATTTCCATCCCAGCAAGAGTGTTTCTTTGTAATTTATTATTCCTAATAATGCAGCCATGCGAAGCAGTTGCTGTACAAATCCCTGAGTTTGGGCAGTAATAAATATAATTATCCTCAATAATACAGTAGTTTCCTCGAACAAAGATGCCATAAGCAGTAGTAGTCCATCCTGAGTCAACAGAAGTAATATTGAAGCCTTTGATTCGGACGTAATCAGCAACAATATGGAAACCATAAGATTTAACATTGCCATTGGCAATAAAACTTATCATTGCCCCTGGATTTCCTGATGCTCTAATAAAGACCTTTTCATCATAAATACCTGCATTTACATAAACTGTGTCTCCTGTTGTTACTGTGTCTGCTGCTTTTTGTATGGTTCTCCAGGGCTGAGCCTGTGTACCTGGATTAGCATCGTCTCCTGTTTTTGATACATAATAAGTCTGTCCTCTTGGTGCAGCTGGAGTAATGGCTAAAGCAGGAGATGACTGTGAGCCTTGATTGCCAGCACCATCATAAGCAGAAACAGTATAGGAATAAGTGGTTGAGGGATAAGCATTAGCATCTAGATAAATAGTAGTAACTGAGTTGCCTATCAAAGTGCCATCTCTATAAATACGATAACCAGTCACTCCTACATCATCAGTTGCAGCACTCCATGAAAGATTAACCTGATAATACGATATAGCTGTAGCTATGAGATTAGTAGGTGTAGAAGGGGGTTCAGTGTCAGGTGGAGGAGGAGCACCAGCAGAATTATAGATTTCCATAACATCACTAGCACTTAAGGCTCTATCATAAACACGAACCTCATCTATAAGCCCATCAAAATATTCTTGAGCAAAGCCAATGTTCACACGATCCCTAAAACCTGAAGTGCTGGGATTAGATACAACCTTGGAGTCGGCTAGAACGCCATTATAATATAAGTATATTTTTGTTTCACCTGCATTATAAACTCCAGTCAGGTGATGCCATTGATTAAGTGCACAATTACCTCCATCAGCATGAGTGCCTCCTGGTCTAAGCTGCATGATCCAATATTCTCCAACAGTTGCTAGTCTTAACACATCCGAATAAGAAGTGCCATCATCAGCAAGTGCAAGACCTGACAAAGAAACACATGCCCTAGGATTAAACCAAGCAGAAACTGAGAAGCTCTTAGTGGGGTTGCCAGTGAAATTATACGATGGATTTAATTTTAATGCATAGTCATCCACTCCATCTAAGTTCAAGGCCTGACCAACCCTTCCAATAGTCCAGGTAGGGCCATTCCTCAAAGTAACGTCATTACCATTACCTGAAGAGTCTGCTGCAATGGTTCCGCTGCCTTCCTCAAAATTCCAATAACCAACAAGCCCTGTGGTCATGTCAGCACTAGCGATGCCCAGGTTAAAAACAAAAAACAAAACCAAAACAATTCCAACAAATAATTTTTTATTCACTTTTTTCATTTTTTTCACCTCATGTGAACCTGCTGGCCACGAATACGATATCAAATATGTCTATTATTCCGTTATTATCAGTGTCTGCTCTTTCATCAAAGCCAGAGCTTAGGCCGAAGTTGATTGCTACAATTGTTATGTCATCTATGTCTACTACTTTGTCATTATTGAGGTCTCCTGGTATTTGGGTACTGCTAATATCTTTTACAGACACATCATCAATTATTACATCTGTTGGAACCCCTGACCTTCCAATGCTAAAAGTAGTTCCTATAGCTGTGAAATCAAAGGTTTTGGTGCCTGGAGTGTTGTCATTCACAATAATGTCTTTCCATGGGTCTTCAGAGCCTACCTTTATGGCACCTTGATTAACAGAAACCAGAGTGTAAGTTACACGGTACTGTTTACCTGGAGTCAAAATGTTTTGTGTAATTCTGGCTCCGCCTGTATTCAGGTCAACAAGTCTGCACCTGCCAGAACTTTGCGTTATATAATTATTTGCACCTTCAGAATACTCCATTGTCCACCCTACAGGATTGTCATTGCTCCAGCTGGAAAAATCGCCATTAACAATTAGTTCATCGCCAATTGGTGGAGGTGGTTGGGGTGGTGTTTCTGTGCAGGTTCCTTGGCAGCAGTAATATCCTGTTTTACATGTTCCTGACCCAGGAGCACAATCATAATATGTATTGCAGGCCTGTTCTTTGCATTTTGAACAAGTTGATGTTTCTGTGCAGGTTCCTTGGCAGCAGTAGCCTGATATGCATGTTCCTGATGCTGTTGTGCAGTCATTGTATGTGTTACAGGGATTGGTTTTGCAGTTGGTGCATGTTGGCGGTGGAGGTGGCGGTGTTGTTCCTCCGTATTCGTATGCTCCTATGTCTGGTGCATTGCCGTTGTATGCTAGGGTTACTCCTGTTCCTGAACTCCAGGTTAGGCTTTTGTCAACTGTAATTGTGTTGCTATTATAATCTACATTAACAATATAAGCAGTTACACTTTGCTCTTCTAGCTGTATTAAATCTCCAACTTCTCCTTCAATCCCCCAGCCGTCATAGAAATAACTTGCGTCTTCTATTGGGATGTTTGTTCCGCTTCCTGCGCTTCTGGCTTTTGTTAAAAATGCTCCTGCATCTATCATTGGTGAACTTGATTGAAGATAAACATATCCCTCATTAAAGTTTTTGTTGTTGACATCATCAACTGCGTTTTCATTTACAAATAAGGGATTCTCATTAAGTGTGCCTGACCAAATATCATTGCCTCCTGCGTAATAACTAGCTCCTAATATGTCGTTGTTGATGAAATAATTAGTTCCAGAAGGAATGCTCATACTTATTTCAGCGCTGACCTGTTTATAGAAAATATTGTTTTTAAAAACATTACCATCAACAGGCTCGCTAGCTTCGCTTGCTGGTCCATAATGATTTTTATGAAAAGTATTATGATATATCCTGTTATTTAAGGCGCTTATGGGCGGCCCTGGCGGGCTTCCTTCTGGAGGATAAGAGTTTATTTCCATCCAGCCATTATTTATAAGAACATTATTCCTGATAATGCAGTTTTCAGAGCCCAGCTGGATGCCTGCGTGATATTTTCTGGGTGCAGTCCTGTCTCTGTCAGAGCCACAAGAATTTTCACTAGCTTTTTCTCCTCCGTCAAGTATAATATTTCCTTCTATGAGTGTGTAGTCTGCTGCTGGCCAAGCAGTTATAAGGGTGTGCCATGGATTCCAGACTCTATTGTTTCTTATTACATTATTTGATGTGTGTCCTGTTTGTCCCCTGAATTCTACTGTTGTGTGAGAGCCATATTCAAAATAATTATCTTCAATTACATTATAATGGCATCCTCCGTAGCAATAAATTAAATCACCTGCTTCTGCACCTCCAAAACACGGGCCTAGGATTGTATTATTAAGTATCTTATTATGATCTGAGCCTTCCCACAAAAAGATTCCAATCCAGCTACTAAATTGATTCATATAGCAGTTTTTTATGATATTATGGGTTGCTCTTTGCATGTCTACGAATCTGTTAACATCCACTATTCTTATTCCATCAATAACAATGTAATTTCTGTCGTTAATATCAATACCATCACCAACATTAGTAATGGTCACTTGTTCATTTCCGTATCTTGCATATGTTATTGGGTTACCTGCAGTTCCTGACCTTGCAGGTCTGATTGTCTCGCTGTATGTTCCTGCGCGAATGTATATGGTGTCTCCTGGCTGGGCAGCGTTAGAAGCTGCTGCTATTGTTGTGAAGTCTCCACTGCCATCTTTTGCAACATAGTATGTTGCTGCGTTTACAAAAAATGGTAGTAAAACCAGCAAAACAATTTCAATCAAAAAAGTTTTCTTCATTTTCTCACCTCATGTGAACCTGCTAGCTACGAATACAATATCAAAAATATCTACTTCTCCATTGCTGTCAGTATCAGCTCGCTCATCAAAGCCAGATGACAAGCCGAAACTAGTTGCAATAATTATCAAATCTGCTATATCAACCACTCCATCTTCATTCAAGTCGCCAGGGATGGGAAGGGGCGTTGGAGTTGGCGAGCTACTTACGAACTCATAAGCCCCTATATCAGGGGCTGCTCCTGAGTAAGGCAAGTGCACTCCTTGCCCCTCATCCCAGGTTAAGGAAATATTGAGCATTAAGACATTAGCATTATAATCAACACCAATAATACGAGCAGTAACAGTCTGGTTTTCTAACTGGATTAAGTCACCCTCTACTATGCCATAACCATCAATAAAGTAACTAGCATCTTGTACAGGAAGATTGGTTCCAGTGCCAGCACTAATTGTTGTTGTTAACCAGGTTCCTGCATCAATTGCTGGGCTGTTGTTTAGAAGGTTAAAATCATAACCAGGCTCATCAACAAAAAAAGGGTTGCTCTGAACATTATTATTAAAATTAGAA
>LSSJ01000007.1 GCA_001595785.1 Euryarchaeota archaeon SM23-78 | reverse complement strand
TCCTGCGTTGTTTTTTTCTGAGCTTATGGTTATTTGTGCTGTTGGTTGTGCGCTTGAGCCAAAGGTGATGTTAGTGTCTACTCTGCAATCAGCAGTAGAATTAACCTGTAGTTCTACTATTCCAGTGGCCATCCCAGTAGCTTCTAATTGGTTTAGCCTGTTAAGACCGATTATTGTTGCTCCAAGACTGATAATAATAGCTGCTACTAATAATAAAGCCAGGCTCTTGTTTGACATATCCATTTTTATCACGACCTCCTACTTAATAATAAATTATTACTCCCTGGAAAGGATTTCAAGAGTAACTTGCCCTGTTGAGCCTCCAAGCGCAGGCTGTTCTCTTGGAATAACCTCCAAACTGACTCTGCCACTTGAACTTGAACCTCTACCTATTGTGTTGAATGATTCTGCTTTAAGATTATTAACCTCATTAAGCACCACCAGGGTTCCAAGAATAGATATTATAACAGTTAAGATAACAAGCACTACTATGGTTTTATTAGAAATATCTTCTACCATTTTTTTCCTTCACCCATAAACAGTTTTTCTTAATCTTGTGTTTTAAGGATTTATTGGTTAGTTATTATTTAATTTTTTTGATTATACACTATATAAATCTTTCGTTCTCCACTCCCTATTCTTAGATAAGTGCGTAGAAATAGTCCCAAAATAGTGGGGAAAATTAGGGAATAATTAGATAATATTTAGATAATATTTACTTTAAATTCTTTACTTTTCTTTATTTCAAGCTTTTTAGTTTTGACAGTGTTTACCAAGTCTTGCTCTAAACTCTTATATTCATCATCTTTGAGCTTCTTGATATCAAAAGAAGTCTCAACAACAACCTTAGCTATTTCTTCTTTTAAAGACATCTTCTTACCAGTCTTATACTTACGAACTTCTGCAATAATTCTTATAACAAGCTCTCCTGCTTGCTCAGCAACTTCATCTTTGAGCTTAGCATAATGTTCAGGCCAAGAGCTTATATGAATACTCTTGCACTCCTCCTTGTCTTTACCAGCATAATAAGCATGAAAGAGTTCTTCTGTGATGTGAGGTATAATGGGAGCAAATAATTTAAGGATTCCAAGGAACACAGTGTACAAGGTGTGCTGCGCACTTAGTCTTTGCTTGCTATCCTTTTTATCACTATAAAGCCTGTGCTTAATAATCTCAAGATAATAATCACAAAAAACATGCCAGAAAAACTGCTCAGCAATCTTTTTTGACTCACCAGTGTTGTATTTATCAAAGTTCAGAGTCACATTCTTAATAAGATTATTAAATCTAACCAATAACCATCTATCAATTATTTCTAAATCCTTAAAGCCTAACCTATCATTTTTCTTATCATAAGTATCTAGATGTTGATAAGAAAACCTTGCAGAGTTCCAGAGCTTGGTAATGAATTTCTTACCAGTAATAAGGTCTTTTTCTTGGAAAGGCAGATCCTCTCCCCAGTTAGCAGTACCAACCCAATACCTAACAACATCAACATTATATTTTTTTAACAAGTCCTCTGTCCATACCACATTACCCTTGGACTTGTGCATGCCCTTGCCTTTTGGATCAAGCACATAAGTGCCAATAGCAATGTCTCTCCAAGGAACACTCTTAAAGTGCAGATAAGCTTTAAGAATAGTATAGAAAGCCCAGGTTCTAATAATATCATGTGATTGTGGTCTTAAGCTTAGTGGGAACATTTTCTTGAAAGTTTCAGGCTTCTCAAGCCAGCGCACAGCAATCTCAGGGCTCATGCTACTAGTCATCCAGGTGTCAAACACATCTTCTTCTGGTTTAAACTTATCAGAACCACACCCACACCTCTTTTTTGGTTTATCAACAGTAGGGTCAACAGGCAAATCTTTGAGTTCAGCCAGCATTGGCTTCTCACACTTCTCACAATACCAAACAGGTATTGGAACGCCATAAAACCTTTGTCTACTAATACACCAGTCCCAAGCAAGGTTCTTAGTCCAATCCTCAAACCTTACCCTGTAAAACCCAGGATACCACTTAATCTTCTTGCCCTGTTTAATAAGCTCATTCTTATACTTAAGAGTCCTAATAAACCACTGGTTTGAGATAATGAATTCAAGAGGAGTATGACATCTCCAACAAGTACCCACTGTCTGCTGCAAAGGATCTTCTTTGGTTATTAATCCCTGTGATTTTAAATCCTTAGCAACAGCTTTTTTTGCATCAGGAATACCCATACCATTGTATTTACCTGTAAGCTCATTAAGAGTTCCATCATAATTAATAATCATTTTTAAGTCAAGCTTGTGCTTTTTCCATTTCTCAATATCCGCATTATCCCCAAAAGTACAAACCATCATTATTCCAGTTCCAAACTCCTTATCAACAGTTTCATCTTTCATAACCTTAACATTATAGTTAAACAAAGGAACAGTAACCTCTTTTTCTAATAAGTGCTTATACCTTTCATCATCAGGGTGCACAAATATGCCAACACAGGCTGGCAAGAACTCAGGTCTTGTAGTAGCAATACTAATCTTTTTACCTTTCCCTTTACCCTCAGCAATTTCAAAATTAACATAGTATAAGGATGTGCTTCTCTGAACATCCTCTACCTCTGCTTGGGCAAGAGCTGTTTGGTGATGAGGACACCATAGTGTGGGCTCTTTACTTCTATAAGCATCTCCTTGGTTTACAAGCTCTATGAATGAGCGCTGAGAGACTTTTTGAGCTTCAGGATCAATGGTTGTGTATAACAAATTCCAGTCATAGCTATGCCCAAGACCCCTGAAAACCCTGTCAGCATAAGACTTTTCAACCTTTCTACTTTCTTCTAAGCAGAGCTTTTTAAACTCAGTCCTTGTGGTATTCTTCTTGCTAATATTGAATTTCTCCTCAACATACTTCTCTGTTGGCAAACCATTGTTATCAAAGCAAGGAGGAAAATAAACATTAAAACCCTTCATTCTTCTGTATCTAACAATAATCTCAAACTGGGTGTAGTGTAAGGCATGACCTACATGCAGATGGCCTGAAGAAGCATAAGGAGGAGGAGTATCAATACTATATATAGGCTTCTTGCTCTTAGGATCAAAATTATATATGCCTTCTTGCTCCCACTGCTTCTGCCACTTCTTCTCAACTTTCTCAGCATTATAACTTTTGTTTAACATGTTTATTATAAGAGAAAAAAAGCCTTATATAAAGTTTATGCCTTTTCCTTTAGAATCTCATCAACCTTTTTCAAATAACTCATTAACAGCTTGTTCTGGTATTCCAACTGACTCAGCCTGTCATGTAGCTCTTGCTTTAGGTTTGCAAGGTCATGGTGCCCAGC
Organism: Euryarchaeota archaeon SM23-78; assembly: GCA_001595785.1. Classification (GTDB taxonomy): domain Archaea; phylum Nanobdellota; class Nanobdellia; order Woesearchaeales; family SM23-78; genus SM23-78. The sequence goes on along the minus strand of LSSJ01000007.1, from coordinate 7,618 downwards.
CTTTCCCCTATGAGTCTTGCGTATATGCTCCAAATCTTCTAAAGCCTCTTTTATAATACTAAACCTCTCCTCGCACTCGTTCTTACTGACATGCTGCTTGGATATAACCTCTTTTCTTGTTAGTTTATGAGAATCCTTTACCTTGCCCACCTCTTGAACCAGCTCTCTCATAAACTTGGCATTCTCAGCTAATAATTCCTCGTGTTGGTCAAATCTTTTCAACTCTTCTCTTAGCTTTTCGATTTCTTCTTTCTGAACAAGCCTGCCTAGTTCTTCTTCAAAGCGATTCATATCAGCTATTTTCTTGGCAAGAACAACCTCATTCTGAGCAAGAGCCTGTTCAAGTTTTTCAAGCCTGCCCAGTCCTTTTTCTAGCTTTTCGGTTTTCTTCTTTAAAGCAGAAACCTCATGTACTAATTCCTTTTCAGGATTTTTTTTAAACAAGTCCAAAACACCTCTTTTTATGTCTATATGGTTTTCTAAGTTTAAATATTTTTCCAACATTAGTTAATTATATATACTTAAGCGTATTTTATACTTTTATGGTTGAATATAAGAAAAAAAAAGTGAGAAAGAAAGAGAAAATAACCAAAGCCTCTTCGGCGCTTGAGAACTCAAGAATTAAGAAAGAAAAAGTTCCAAAGAAAAAACAAAAGTATGCTAGCTTCTGGACTTCTATTATCCCTCTTAACAAGGATGACAAGATAAAACTAGGCTTGGTGCAAGAAGTTTTTGAACATGAGGAACTCAAAGCACTGAAGTACTTGTTAAAGACTCATAAAGCCAGGTTTGAACAAGCAGATTTTGATACAAACAGAGGGTTTCTTCAAGACCCCAAATACCTTTCACTAGCTTGTAATGTTATTGATGAAGAAATAAAAAAGAAAGTAGGAGAGTTAAACCAGAAACTAGTTGGGCATGAAAAGGAAAAAGTGTTTGAAAACTTTGCTCATACTGCAGAAGAAAAGATATTGGGACTAATAGCACCTAACATTATTGGAATGGAAGAAGTGAAAAAAGCAGGGCTTTATCAGTTGTTTGCAAGAGAAAAAGTACATATATTATTACTCGGAGACCCTGCTACTGGCAAAACAGATATTCTTAGAAGCATATCAGAGCTTACGCCTATTAGTAGTTTTGGGCTTGGAAGCGGTGCTAGCAAGGCAGGACTAACCCTTACAGTATCTGGGAAAGAGGTGGTTAAAGGACTCCTGCCCTTGGCTGACAAAGGAGTTGCTTGTATTGATGAGCTCAACCTGCTAAGAAATGTTGACCGTGCAGGCCTGCTCAATGCCATGGAAAAAGGCTTTGTGACTTATGACAAGGCTAACACTCATGTCAAGCTTGATGCTAATGTGAATGTGTTTGCAAGTGCTAATCCAGAAGGAGATAGGTTTGTTGGTAAGACCACAAGTATTCTTAAGAAACAAGTTCCTTTTGACTCTGCCCTGCTCAGCAGATTCCATTTAGTGTTCTTAATAAGAAAGCCAAGCACTGAAGAGTTCTTAAAAATAACTGACAAGATTATCAAAGGAGAAAAAGCAGGTGTTCATGAGAATGACACGCAGTTTGTAAAAGAGTATGTTGGTTATGCACTAAAAAAGAATGTTGCTTTTGACAAAGAACTAAGCCCTTTAATCCAAGGATTCATAGAGGATGTTAAGAAGGATGAGAACCAGTTCTTAGTAGAGATAAGTCCCAGGATTGTTATTGGTATCATGAATATGGCAAAAGCAGCTGCCAGGATGAGACTCAAAGAAAAGGTTGAGAGAGAAGATATTATTAAAGCATTAAAAATATTTAATTCAGCTTTATACATTAAGAAGGATGAAAAAGAAAAATAGTTATGGAAAAGTGTTAATATTACTAACCCTTATTCTACTTATCACCTTAATCACCTCCTGCAATCTTTATGTTGAAGAAGAGAAAATTGTTTTTGACAATGAGTCTAATATATCTGAAGAACCCAAAGATAATGTATCAATCATTAATGACACACAAGAGCAGCAACCAGTTGTTACAAGAGTGAATATTACTGGAAACAAGACACAAGAACAAGTTGAAGAAGAAAAAGAAGAAGAACAAGTTCCTTCCAGGGTTAGTGAGGTAGAATTCTACTTCTTGCTTAAAAAGAAATCCTTTTTCAGACACATGCTTAAAGAACAGCAGAGCTGGACTTATAATATGTCAGGCTTTATAGTAACAATACAACCAATAATTATTACTCAAGACAGCGTCAAGTTCAGGATTAATGATTTTACAACCAAAGAGCTTAGAGAAAAAGATTCTGACAGTACAGATGAGTTTGAGATAATAGTAAAAGATATATATTATAGAGGCTAATCAGTTGTTTTAAGATTCCTTATGTTTTATTTCAGGTCCTATAATTAAGTGAGAGGCATGTTTGAAAAATGCATCATAATGCTTTTTTCCTTCTGATGTAATGATGTAGAATTTCTGACCTTGATAAGTTCGAGTTTCAACCCAGCCCTTTTTCTCTATGTAATCAAGAGCTTCCTTGTAACTTTTTTCCAATTTTTCCCATAGAACCAAATCGCCTGTGGTTTTACCTCCTCTTTTCTTAACATCTTCTGTTAATATTTTAATACCAAGATAATTATCTTTATATATTCCTAGAATCGTATCCAAAGAGAGGTGTGTATGTGTTCTAAACTCCTTGAGTAACCTAATAGGTGTTAAATCATATTTCTCAGTCTCTTTTAACTCAGCTATTATCTTTTCTAACGGGCGACCACTATACTTATGCAACTGTTCTGCAAATTTCATCAATTCTTCTGGTAATTCAGCCATATCACCATTAGGAAATAGTTAAATTTTATAAACCTTTCTTTTTATTCATTAGTTTAATATTCTAAAATTATTAATAAAAAACTATATAAACCATTATTTTTTCCATTAAGATATGTCATTTTTAGATAACATGCTCTGGGGCAACACTTATCAGCAATACCTAATCTTAATAGCATACATTCTTCTTGGTATTACAGTTGGCAAGGTCTTTTACTGGCTGAGTACAAAGATTATAAAGGTCTTTACCTCTAAGACCAAGACCAAGCTTGATGATATTATTATAGAAAACATGGAGAAACCAGTTGTTTTTCTTATTGTCCTAGCAGGTTTTTATTTTGGGTTTGGGCAACTAAATCTTTCTGTAGCTGCTGGTAATTTCGTAAACCAGGTCTTTGTGGTTTTGTTTGTACTAAGTGTTACTTGGGTGGTTATTAACCTAATAGATTCTTTCATTAAGTTCTATCTTAAGCCCATGGCTGCTAAGACCAAGTCAGACCTTGATGATCAGTTGATTCCCATAGTTAGAAAAGGTATTAAAATTGTTCTTTGGATTATAGTGCTGATAATGCTCATAAAGAAGTTTGGCATTGATGTATCAGCCCTTCTAACAGGAGTAGGGCTTGGAGGCTTGGCATTTGCACTAGCAGCCAAGGACATGCTTGCTAACTTGTTCGGAGGAATAGCAATACTCACTGACAAGCCTTTTAAGTTAGGAGATAGGATAAAAGTAGGAGATAATGACGGATTTATAACAGAGATAGGACTGAGAACCACAAGGATGAGAACCTTTGATGGCACCCAGATAGTAATACCCAACTCTGTAATAGCAGATTCTGTGCTAGAGAATATTTCAAGGGAAAAGGCAAGGAGAATGAAAATAACTATAGGTGTTGAGTACAGCACTCCTCAGAAAAAGATGCTAGAAGCAGAGAAGATACTCAAAGACATTATTAAAAAGAATAAAAAAACAGAAGATGATTCCCTTATCACCTTTAATGAATTCGGGGACTCAGCCCTTCAAATAATGATTATTTACTGGATTAAAGACCTGGATAATATTCTTGCTGCAAAACACGAAGTAAACCTTGCAATCAAGGAGAGGTTTGAGAAGGCAGGCATAAGCATGGCTTTCCCTACAAGGACAGTGCATCTTATAAATGAAAAAGCTTCCAAGCCAAGGAAGAAGAAGAAATGACAAAACTATCTCCGTCAAGGATTACTGTTTCTTTTTGTATTGAAATGTGAGATCAAGAGCCGTTTGAATGAGGCTTTACACTAAAGATTGGAAATGCCAAAAAAATTTGAATGATTAAAAACAATAATGTCAACCAAACGCTACTGACAAACAGAAAAATCATTATGCTTGTTACAAGAAAATACAGTAATACAAAACTTGCCTTTTCCTTCCATTTTAGATCCTCTTGTTTAGCTTTATACTCTGACATTGTCTTTACATTGCCTCTGAGAGTAAAGTGTTTAGGATAATTCCAAGTGATGCCTCTGGCAGTAAAACTGTCTTCAAGAAGATGAATCACACTACCTATAAATAATCCGACAGGAAATGCCATTAAAATAAATATATTCATTTTTAAAATTAGTAATACTATCAAGCATACAATTGCTGTGAATGTTGTCCAAAAAATCGAGAGAAGACTAATTCCTTGTAATGAATGAAATGCCCCTCTGTGACTTGTATCCAAATTCTTTATTTGATTTTTCATAATCCAGGCAACTGGACGCATAAAAATTCGAGTAATTTTTGAAACCACTGGATTCAACTTTGCTATGTATTTAGACCAACCAGTATGCTTTCCTCTGATGAAAGGATGGTTTATTGCTGCATCAGGAGCATCAACATCAGGTAATAAAGATCCAATGCAAATACCGACAAAAATAAACAAGACAATAAAAAATGAACTAGGTATATAATCTATTGCTCTAAATAAGAGAGGTATGCTTAGAATAGCTGCAATAAGCAGATGGTCTTTACCGAGCATATTAATATGAACTGGGAGTTGTTCAATATATATTTTGTGTTATGATTGGTGTTTGAGAAGAATTTTTATGAGGAAGAGTCAAACGTGGGATTAAGATATGCGCCGACCGAGCATTTCCAATTGGATTTCTCATTCCATTTATTTAAATCACTTCATACAAGTTCAACTATTAAATTATGATTTTCTATTTAGCACTGGACAAGTGTATGTAAAGTACTTAAATACAAAATCATTTACATAGTTTCACATAGATTGAAATCCGTGATTTAAAATGGAATATAAAAGAAATCCAAAACAAATGAAATTTAGTTGCCATACTTGCAATAAAACCATATTCGTTCCCAGATGGAAATATAAACTCAAGAAAAAGAAACTCTTTTACTGCGACAGAAATTGTTTCTTAAAAAGACCTTCAACCTTCTTTAAATGTTCGGTTTGTGGGAAAAGAATTAGAATGATTGAATCTAATGCTAAACGAAGCAAATCAGGAAAGCATTATTGTTCAAAAAAGTGTAAGTATAAAGGAATAAGCTTAGATAGTAGAAGTGGAAAGCAAGTAAAATGTAAATGTTGTAATAACACATTTTATGAACCAAAGCATTCTCAAAGAAAATATTGCTCATTTAAATGCAGAAGTTCTGATCCAGAATACAGGAGAAAGATCAGTGAGGCTAAAGACAGAAAAGTTGAGGTTAAATGTGCTGAATGTCAAAAAAGCATCAAAGTTCATAAGTATAGAATTCAAAGATCACAGAACTTTTTTTGCTCAATGAAATGTCAAGTTTCATATAATAGAGGTAAAATTTCAAAGAAAAGAAATGGTAAAGAGGTAAATTGTTCTTACTGTGGAAAATTAGTGTACAGAGCTAAATACAGATTAGAGAAATATAATTACTGGTTTTGTTCTATGGAATGTATGAATAAACAGACAACTCAGTTTCTAGTTAGACCTACGAAACCAGAGAAGATGTTTATTAAACTAATTAAAGAATTTAACTTACCTTATAATTATGTTGGAGATGGAAAGTTCTGGATTGGTAATTTAAATCCTGATTTTATGCACAAGAAATCAAAGAAGGTTGTTGAGATATTTGGTGATTACTGGCATAATCCTGAATTAAATAAAAAATGTAAAAAGAAAAATACTGAGAAAGGTAGAAAAAAAGCTTTTAAGAAGAGAGGCTATGTTTGCACTATTGTTTGGGAGAAAGATTTTAATAGTAGAAATTGGAAAGAAGATATATTAAAGAAAATCGGAGAAGAAAATGCCACGATTTGTAGTACATGAACATTTTTCAAAGCATCACCATTGGGACTTAAGATTAGAGTTAGATGGAGTGCTGATGAGTTGGGCTGTACCAAAAGAACCCCCTACAAGGAGTGGAATACGCAGACTTTGCATTCTTGTAGAGCCTCACGACTTAAGTTATATTGATTTCGAAGGAACAATCGAGGAAGGGCACTACGGAGCTGGCAAGGTAGAGCTCTGGGACTATGGCACATATGAAATGGAAACTAGAAAAGACTATAAGCTGGTGTTCTTTCTGCATGGCAAAAAACTAAAAGGCAGGTACACAATTTTAAGGTTTGAAAGAGCAGGACCAAAGAATTGGTTGTTCTTTAAGACTAAGGAAGAACATAAGATAAAGAAATAATCAGTAACATTCAACAAAAATTAAAAATAATTTTTGAGAATCTTTTGTAAAAAACACAAAAGATTTATAAATCCCCTACTAGTTCTCGACTTTATGGCAAAAAAGAAAGATGAAGAAAAGCCAGAAGAGAAAATACCAGAGCCAGTTATAAAAGCAGAGAAGTGCAGCTCATGCTATATTAATGTGGTTAATGATTCTGCTGCTGTAAAATTCCCTTGTCCTAATTGTGGTAAAAGCACGATTATAAGGTGCTCTAAGTGCAGAAAGATAGTGACCAAGTACAAGTGCCCTGTGTGTGGGTTTGAAGGGCCTAATTGAGTTCTGAGGTGTATGCATGGCAAAAGCAATAGTTACTTTGAAGATAATGCCTAAAAGCCCTGATACTGATTTAGATAAGATAAGTAAGAGTGCTTTGGAAAAAATCAAGGGCTTTGCAGGAGAAGGAGAAACAAAAAAAGAGATTGAGCCAGTGGCTTTTGGTCTTAAGGCTTTAAAGATAATCTTTGTAATGGATGAAGAGAAAGGAAGTACTGAGCCATTGGAAAAAGAAATCCAAGCACTAGAAGGGGTGAGTTCTGTAGAGGTGATTGATGTAAGGAGAGCTATTGGCTAAAAAATTATTTTCAGCACTTCTATTACTGGTTTTAACAATATCAGCAAACCAACGATTATTGATAATATCACACTGAGAAGTACTGCTCCTGCTAAGATATCTTTTATCTTTCCGATTTCTTTATGGTGTTTTGGATGGATGATATCTATCAATTTCTCGATTGAAGTGTTTATTAGCTCTGTGATTATGACTAGAAAAGCCACAAACAAGATTAATATAATCTCGTTCCTTGGAATCCTTAATAGTAAGGATATGATTATTACAATTAATCCTAGCAGGGCTTGAATCTTTATATTCCTCTCCTTAGAAAAACCATGAGCTATCCCTCTCAGAGCTGTTAGCACGCTTTTAGTGAACTTTGGTTTGGCCATTTTGTACAGGTAGAACTTTTTTTGTTATAAATTTTGTGAAGTCAGCTTCTCACTCATAACCCTTAACCAACACATCTGCAACTCTCTGCACTATTGGATACTTTATGCTTAAGTCTTGTCCGCCTTGCTCATCTTCATCAATGTTTCTGCTTATTATGAATAAGGCTCCAT